>CAYMQQ010000040.1:0-19972 GCA_964392685.1 uncultured Sediminibacterium sp. | reverse complement strand
CGAAGGAGAAAAAGCACTCTTACTACAAAATGATAACAATGTACGAGCAAAGATCATGGAGCTTTACAAAGCAAATATTGTAATCATCTTACAGAATTATGAAGGCGGCTTTAGTCAGGATGAAATACAACGTTCCAGAAACAATGATGGGTCTGTTAATAAACAGGCCACCTATTCTGTTTTCTTCAACACCAACATGACAATTATACAAGGTGATCAATTGTATCGTAAACGAATTACTGCCAGTAAATATCATTCTCAAAGACAAGTACTCAGCGGACTCTTTGCGCGCGGCCCCGGCTACGAAGCCAACAAAAAAGACATCGCCTCCATGGCAGATAGAAATGCCTCTTATGTATCAGGATTGTTTAGAGATAGAAAGGGGTTGGTGAATGGTAGAGGGGAGTTTGTGGAGAAAGTTGATGGTCGATAGTCCATGGTCCATGGTAGATCCAAGAATTTTTCTAAACCATGGACCATCGACTATGGACCATAGACTAATCACAGATTCTCAATAATCCCAGCAATCCCCTGCCCCCCACCCACACAGGCGGTTACCATACCGTATTTTTTATTGAGGCGTTTCATGTCGTTCAATAATTGTACGGTGAGTTTACAACCTGTGCAGCCTAGTGGATGTCCGAGTGCAATGGCGCCACCATTGATATTAACGATATCAGGATTTAAACCGAGTTCTCTGATCACTGCCAGTGATTGTGAAGCAAAAGCTTCATTGAGTTCAATCAAATCGATATCATTCTGACTCATGCCGGCTTGCTTCAATACTTTAGGTATCGCAGCAACAGGACCAATACCCATGATGCGTGGATGTACACCTGCAGAAGCACAATTCACCAATCTACCGATGGGTTTCAATCCTAACTCTACCACCATGCGTTCACTCATCACGATCACAAATGCAGCACCGTCACTGGTTTGAGAAGAGTTACCCGCAGTAACACTTCCACCCATGGCAAAAGCGGGTTTAAGTTTTGCTAATGCTTCTACTTTGGTATCAGCACGTACGCCTTCGTCGGTATCTACTACATAAGAGCGTACTGCTTTTTTCCCTTTTTCATTTAAATAAGTTTCTTCAACCGTAATAGGTAAAATACCGGGTTTGAAATATCCATTCTCAATGGCTTGCATCGCTTTTTGATGCGACTGATAAGCAAAAGCATCCTGATCTTCACGGCTCACTTTGAATTCTTTGGCCACTGCTTCTGCGGTTAAACCCATGCTCAGGTAATAATCAGGTTCATCTTTTGCGATGGAATAAGCCGGAACCGTTTTCCAACCTGCTGTTGGAACCAAACTCATACTCTCTGTACCACCGGCAATGATACAATCAGCCATACCGGTTCTGATCTTTGCAGTAGCAAGCGCAATACTTTCCAATCCACTCGCACAATAACGATTGATGGTAAATCCGGCCACATCAATACCCAATGCACGGGCAGAAATAATTCTTCCGAACTGCAAACCTTGTTCTGCTTCAGGAACGGCATTACCCACGATCACATCATCCACTCTCTTTGCTTCCAATTGTGGCACGGCAGCCATCAGCCCTTTAATGACTTCAACGGCCAGATCATCCGGACGAAAAAATCTGAATCCGCCACGTTTACTTTTAGTCACAGCCGTTCTGTATCCGGCAACGATATAAGCTTCCTGCATAAACTCGGTTTTACCTATCAAATGTAGGGAATTTTTCAAAAAAAGTTGTTTATGCAACCAAATTTAACGCAGACCGGTTCTTCCTACCGAAATCAAATGCCCCTTATCTTCGCAGCACCATGATCTACCCGCTTATCAGACAATTGCTTTTTTGTTTCCCACCTGAAGATGTACACTATTTTTCGATGGATATATTGCGTAGTATCTGTTCTGTACAGCCATTGAAAAAACTGATTACCGGGTCCTTTTCCCCCAAACAAAACGGATTGGGGAAAGAGGTATTTGGATTGCATTTTCCCAATCCGGTGGGTTTGGGTGCCGGCTTTGATAAAAATGCTTTGTATCTGAATGAATTAGAAGCTTTGGGATTTGGGTTTGTTGAGATAGGCACGGTTACGCCACTACCCCAACCCGGTAATGACAAACCCCGACTTTTTCGCTTGCCGGCAGATCAAGCATTGATCAACCGCATGGGTTTTAATAATTATGGAGCTAAAGCCATTGCAGGCAGATTGGAAATGCACAAGAAAAAACAATCATCACTTATCGTTGGAGGAAATATTGGAAAGAACAAAGTAACAGCCAATGAAGATGCCTGGAAAGATTACCTGACCTGTTTTGATACTTTACATAATGGGGTCGATTATTTTGTAGTGAATGTAAGTTCACCCAATACACCGGGACTGAGAGAATTGCAAGAAAAAGATTCCTTAAAGAAAATATTTAGTGAACTACAAAACAGCAATCAAGGAAAAGTAAATCCAAAACCACTCTTATTAAAAATTGCACCGGATCTTACCAAAGAGCAATTGGATGATATTGTAGCGTTAGCATTTGAAGTAAAACTTGATGGACTCGTTGCTACCAATACCACCATCAGCAGAGAACATCTTCAAACGCCCTCATCAACCATTCAAAAAATAGGTGCTGGTGGCTTGAGTGGTAAACCTGTACAACAACGATCGACAGAAGTAGTACAATATCTTTCAGAACAAACCGGAAAGCAGATCCCCATTATTGCCAGTGGTGGAATTTTTACGGGTACCGATGCGAAAGAAAAAATGGATGCAGGTGCCAGCCTCGTTCAGGTATGGACCGGATTTGTGTATGAAGGTCCAAGTATCGTGAAACAAATTTGTAAGCATTTATAAATCATTTATGGAACATCTATTGACATCAGAGAGTTTAATCAGTTTTTTAATCCTTGTTGTTTTAGAAGTGGTATTGGGAATTGATAATGTGATTTTCGTGAGTATCATCATGAATCGCATGGATAAAAAACATCAACCACGTGCCCGAATGTTATGGATGATCATGGGCATGAGTACAAGAATTATTTTATTGTTTGGATTGGGCTGGTTATTGGCCCAAAAAGGGAAACCGGTGTTTAGCGCATGGGGTAAGGATTTTGATCTGGCTAGTCTTGTGATGTTAGCAGGAGGATTATTCTTATTGTATAAAACAGTTCGTGAAATACATCATAAGCTGGAAGGTGATGAGGAAGCTTTACATGGTGGTAATGCAAAGAAGTTAGGTTTTGCAGCTGCTGTATTTCAAATCATGCTGATTGATATGGTATTCAGTTTTGATAGCATCATTACAGCCGGTGGTACCGCCAAACATATTGAAATCATGATAGCAGCCGTGGTGGTGGCCATGATTGTAATGTTTTTATTCAGTACCAATATCTCCAATTTCATTCACAAACATCCTACCTTGAAAATGTTGGCATTGTCATTTTTGGTGATGATTGGATTTGTATTGATCGTAGAAGGTTGGGATAGTGTGAATGCACATGAGTTACACCTCAAAAATTATGTGTACTTCGCGATGGCATTTTCATTTGTTGTGGAATTGTTGAATATGCGTTTGCGTAAGAAATATGTAAAACCCGTTGAACTACGCTCACCAGTTGTTCCGGAACAAAATGTTCGTGATTCGGATATGGCTCACTAATGGTTCCGGATAGAAAAACAGCCATATTTGTTTTGATCTGTTTACTTTTAACCTCAAAGTGCTTTTATGAAAGAGGAACAAAAACATCTGGATACGCTTCAGGATATCAAACAGATCATGGATCGAAGCAGTCGGTTCATCAGTTTAAGCGGACTCAGTGGTATTGCCGCAGGACTCTGCGCTTTGGGAGCTGTAAGCTATGTTTGGCCGCTGTGGAATACCTCTTTGGGTAGCAGTATTGAGGAATCCAATCCGGTTCTACTGATTTTAGATAGTCAACAGAAAGCACGTCTTTTAGTAACGGGTATTACTTGTTTTATTAGCTCCTTTATTTTTGCCATTATTTTTACCTGGTTCAGAACCAAAAAAACATATGCATCTCTTTGGAATAGTACGGTTCGCAGACTCGTCATTAATACAGGTATTCCTTTTGTTGCAGGTGCAATACTCGTAGTGTATTTAATGAATTGGAATTTAACCGGATTGATCGCTCCTGTATGTCTTATTTTTTACGGTTTAGCTTTATTGAGCGGAAGTAAATACACTGTTTCTGAAATACGTTGGTTAGGTATCAGTGAATTGTTACTGGGGTTATTGACACTTCAATTCTTACAGTATGGTATTATCGCCTGGGGAATTGGATTTGGATTGCTGCATATCATTTATGGGGCATTGATGTGGTGGAAATATGAAAGAGCATGAAAAATCCGATCGAACAATTAAATAAAGTTTTTGATAGTCGTGTGCGACTGGGTATCATGAGTGCTGTGATGGTAAATGATGAAGTGAATTTCAATGAACTGAAAGAACTGATACAGGTAACGGATGGAAACCTCGCCAGTCATCTCAAAACACTCGAAGAAAATGGATACCTCCTAGTGAAAAAAGGTTTTATTGGTAGAAAGACCAACACTACCTATGCCATTACAAAATCAGGAGAGAAAGCATTCAAAGCACATATCGATGCTTTGGAAAAAATGATCAAGGGATTACATTGATCTTTATATCATCACTTTGCATAAAACAAAAGCCCCGCAGAACGGGGCTTTAGATATAAGCAAGCAATCGAAAAGAGACTATCCATTGAGAACCTCTCGGGAGATGACCAGCTTCTGGATCTCTGAAGTTCCTTCTCCAATAGTACACAATTTTGCGTCACGATAGTACTTTTCTACCGGAAAATCTTTTGTATAGCCATAACCACCGAATATTTGGATGGCTTCAGTAGCTGTTTTTACCGCTACTTCACTGGCATAATATTTAGCCATGGCCCCTTCCTTGGTTACTTTCTGTCCGCGATTCTTAAGATCGCAAGCCTGCCAGATGAGTAAGTCTGACGCCATGATCTCCGTAGCCATATCTGCCAGTTTAAAGCTGATGCCCTGAAAATTACTGATGGGTTGATCAAACTGATAGCGCTCTTTTGAGTATTTGGTGGCTGCTTCATAAGCTCCTTTGGCGATTCCGGCAGATAAAGCTGCAATGGATATTCTACCGCCATCCAGAATTTTCATCGCCTGTCTGAATCCATCACCCACTTCACCCAAGCGATTTGCATCCGAAATTCGGCAGTTTTCAAAGATCATCTCTGCTGTTTCACTGGCGCGCATACCCAATTTGTTCTCTTTTTTTCCGGCTGAAAATCCCGGGGTACCTCTTTCCACTACAAATGCAGTTGAATTACCGCTGGTTCTGGGCTCACCGGTTCTGCATATGACCACCGCTACATCGCCGCTTTTACCGTGCGTGATCCAGCTTTTGGTACCATTCAATATCCAATCATTCCCGTCTTTTACAGCTACTGTTTTCATGTTTCCGGCATCACTACCTGTATTGGGCTCAGTAAGTCCCCAGGCACCGATCCATTCAGCAGTAGCCAATTTCGGTAACCACTTCTTTTTTTGCTCTTCATTTCCAAAGGAAAGAATATGATTCGTACACAGTGAATTGTGCGCTGCTAAACTCAGTCCGACAGATCCGCACACTTTTGATATTTCTTGAATGATCGCATTGTATTCAAAATATCCCAATCCGGCTCCACCATACTGCTCAGGCACCAATACGCCCATCAATCCCAACTTCCCCATTTCTTTGAACACGTTTATAGGAAATTCCTGACTTTCATCCCATTCCATCACATGTGGAAGAATATACTGTTGTGCGAAATCCCGTGCTGTTTGCGCTACCTGTTCTGTTAGTTCTGTAGGTTGAAAATGCATATATGATACTTTTTAAATAGACGAAGGTTGCCTAACTAAGCAATCGTTAACTAAGGCAACCTTCTGAAAACAAACGACCGTTTGTTAGTTTTCAATGCAAAAGAAATGCTTTTTGATATTCCCTCCAAAAATGGTTTAAGGGTTAACATATTTTTATTCGATGAAGAAAACAGTTTTGAATCGGTCGATCCATTCAGGTTTGAATCGGGGTATTGCTAATAATTCCTCTATTTCTGTGAACAAGCCATTTTCTTGACGTAAGCGCACAATATCTTTTGCAACCTCCATCGGAATTCCTGTTTTTACTACCATTTGATATGCCGACGCACGGTTCAAGGGTATTTTTTGCAGGCTTGACTCATGAATCTGTAAATAAGGATCGAGTTGTGTCAACAGACTATCGCTCAATCCAAATACAGATCTCAATTCTTCTTTGGTACCAAATCCATGGGATCTTTCGCGGTATTTGATGATTCGCTCCGCCAACACTTGACCAATACCCGGTAGTGATTTCCAAGCCTCAGCATCAGCTGTATTGATATCAATCGGTTGTATCGAACGTATTGTTTTTTCAAAGACCTTTTCTCGATGCCGGATGCTGACATAAGGAATCAAACGATCTGCCAATGATGGCGTCATGCCCCATATTTTCCGCAGATCTTCTGCTTTGCGAAACCGTCCGCCTTTACTGAGATAGTTCCTGATACGCTTCGCTACTGCTATTGGTACACCCATTCTTTGCCATTCCGCTTCACCTACCAGATTGGGATCAAAAGGATACATAACTGTGTTGATGGGATTGTTTGCTGCAGCCGTAAGTTCTTGGTTCAGCATCTTCTCCCATTTTGCTCCCTCTTTGGTCATAATTGATACATCGGGCAATGGTTTCGGTGGTATCAGGTAAGGGAACAATAACAACCCTAGCGCAAAAAGACATGCAACTAGAATGCCGACTCGTTCCTTTTTACTGAATTGATCGTAAGCGCGTAATTTCTTTTGCATACAATTAGATTTCCTTGTATGCCTTTCTCTCTTCTATACATGAACCTGTAATCCATCATACGCTAACTGTATATGTGATGGAAGTTCTTTATTGATTTGTTGATGCAAGCCTAACTGATGACTGATATGCGTAAAATATACTTGCGGCACTGCCAGTTCCTGCGCTAGAGCAACTGCTTCATCCAGTGTAAAATGTGAAAGATGATTTTCTTTTCGTAGCGCATTCAGCACCAGTATTTTCGAGCCACGTATTTTTTCTTTCTCGGATGCTTCAATTCTGTTGGCATCCGTGATATAGGTGAAATCACCAAATCGAAAACCAAAAACGGGCATCTTATAATGCCATACTTCTATCGGTAAAACAGGAATATCACCAACAAAAAAAGGATGTTCATCGATGGTGATCAAATTCAACTCCGGCACACCCGGATAGCGAGTATCAGAAAATGCATAATAATAATCTCTGCGTAATGCCTCTTCGGTTAATGTATTGGCATAAATATCCATGGGCTTTTTGGTGAAGTAATTGTAAGCACGGATATCATCCAATCCGGCCAAATGATCTTTATGCGGATGGGTGTACACAACAGCATCCAGTCTTCGATTATTGATACGCAACATCTGATACCGAAAATCAGGTGTGGTATCTACCACTAAAGAAGTTTGTTGAGATTGAATGAGTACACTACTTCGCAAACGATTATCATTTGGATCAGTTGATGTACAGACTTCACAATCACAACCAATCATGGGTACACCACTACTGGTTCCGGTTCCCAAAAATGTTATGGTAAGAGGCGGGATGTGCACAGATCAAATCTATGGAAATATGGGCAGACACGGTATGCGTATTTTCCGTAAAAATTAAGCCTCGGTAGCAGATTTTTTAACTACTTCCTCATAGAGTTTTTGTGACTCCAAAGTCAGTTTGTCAAAATCAATCTGTAATTGTGGAATGATTTCCATCAATGTATTGATCCTTCCTTCAATATTCAGGAATTTATTCAGTACTACGATACGCTTGGCTTCCAATAAACACCATCCGCTTTGAAAAGTGCCTCTCTCATATCGCACGACATACGCGGATTCACCCAGTATGTCTTCCAATTTGTCTAAAGTAGTTTGTGTGTATTTCATCCTGCTAATCGGTCATTAAATCATGAAACAATAACTCAGCAAATGTAAGATTCGGGACTTGTTTGGAAGGGGGTGTTGGGGATTAGTTATTCACATTTAGCTGCAGGCTACAAGCTTCAAGCTGCAAGTATATTGAATAGATGATGCTCCGACCACAAACTTTGGAACCTACAGCCTGCGGCTTGAAGCTTGTAGCTTGCAGCTATTTACTCACCATCTTAATAATCGGCACAATCATTTCCTCAAGACTGATGCCACCATGTTGGAAAGTGTTTTTGTAATAATTGACGTAATGATTATAGTTATTGGGGTAACATAAAAAACCATCTTCTTTCGCGAAAATATAGGATGAATTTACATTGGGTACCGGAAGCCCTGCTTCCTTAGGGTCTTTGAATGCCAACACATCTCTGGGTTCAAAATTCAGGTTACGACCATGTTTGTATCTGAGATTGGTAGTAGTTTGTTTATCGCCTATGACTTTATGCGGTGTCTTTACACGTACACTACCATGATCGGTTGCCAATACGACCTTAATCGATTTATCCGCAATTTTCTTCAAAGCCTGATGCAAAGGACTATGCTCAAACCAGCTTTTGGTTAAACTTCTATAACTCGTTTCATCACTCGCCAACTCTTTCAATACTTCCATTTCAGTTCTGGCATGACTGAGCATATCAACGAAATTGTATACGATTACATTCAAGTCGTTCTGTAATAGATTATGGATATTATTCACGAGTTGTTGTCCATCGTTATGATTCAAAATCTTATGATAACTGATTTTGAGATCTTCTTTTTTCAACCGTTTTAATTGTGCACGGAAAAAAGTTTCTTCTTCATTATTTTTCCCGCCTTCCTCTTCATCATTTTTCCAAAGTTGAGGAAATTGTTTTTCGATATCTATCGGCATCAAACCTGCAAAGATGGCGTTGCGACAGTATTGTGTAGCGGTTGGAAGAATAGAGTAAAAGGTTTCTTCTTCTAATATCCGAAAGCTTTCTGCAAAAATGGGTTGGATGGCTTTCCATTGATCAAAGCGAAGATTATCAATGACAATAAAAAAAAGCGGTGTTCCTTTCTCTACATGCGGAAGTACTTTAAACTTAAACAGCTGATGGCTCATAATTGGAGACGCTGCTGAAGAAGGTGATACCCAGGATGCATAATGTTTACTGATAAATTTAAAGAACTCAGTATTGGCTTCTTGTTTTTGTGTATGAAACACTTCACGCATTTCCGGACTATCACTCTTCTCCATTTCAAGCTCCCAGTAAACGAGTTTTTTATAGATCTCCATCCACTGGTTGTAATCCGGATTATCATTCAATGCCATGAACAAATCCCGAAACTGTTGCTGATAAGCAGTGGTAGTTGTTTCAGCTACCAATCTTTTATTATCAATGATTTTTTTTAAGCTAAGTAATACCTGATTTGGATTTACCGGTTTGATCAAATAATCACTGATCTGTCTACCAATCGCCTCATTCATCAGGTTCTCTGTTTCATTTTTGGTGATGAGCACCACCGGAATATTGCTATTCACTTCTTTAATTCGAACCAAGGTCTCCAATCCGGTGATACCGGGCATGGTTTCATCCATCAACACCACATCTACCTGTTCATTTTTTACAAATTCGATGGCATCAAATCCGTTGGTAAGTGTAGTTACTGCATATCCTTTCTGTTCCAAAAATAATTTCTGTGACTGAAGGCTTTCGATCTCATCGTCGACCCATAAAATGTTGGCTAATGGCATATCCTATTTTGACTGATTACATGAAATCAACCCTAGAGGTTGTATTCACCTGTTAAAATAAAGAAATAAATACGGTTTGTGTAACAGTAAAGAATAGGCGGGGTTATTGTTGCGTTTATAAGGCTTAACCGCCGTAAATCTATTTCATTCTGTTTGATCGGGTATCTATTTGTATTTTTGCCAACTGTCTTAATAACCGATTTAACAAATCACCAACAGGTATGGCTGATCTGAAGAGAAAAATCATCAATGACCCGGTCTATGGTTTTATTACCATTAATCATCCATTGATATTTGACATCATAGCCCACCCTTATTACCAACGTTTGCGTCGCATCAAACAAATGGCGATGGCTCAATTGGTATATCCGGGTGCAGTACATACCCGATTGCATCACTCATTGGGTGCTTATCACTTGATGGGCAATGCAGTGAATGAACTCAGGAGTAAAGGCATTGATATTACCGTTGATGAAGAGATAGCTGTAAAAGCAGCTATTCTTTTGCATGATGTTGGACATGGACCTTTCTCACATGCGCTGGAGCAAGTAGTGGTTCAAGGTGTACACCACGAACAACTATCCTTACAAATCATGGAGAAAATGAACAGAGACCTGAACGGACAGTTATCATTGGCCATAGCCATTTTTACAGATCAATACCACAAACCTTTTTTGCATCAGTTGATCAGTGGTCAGCTGGATGTTGACAGAATGGATTATCTAAGTCGCGATAGCTTTTTTTGCGGTGTCAGTGAGGGAGTGATTGGTTATGACCGTATCCTTAAAATGCTGATGGTGCATGAAGGACAATTAATGATAGAGGAAAAAGGGATTTATAGTGTTGAGAAATTTTTAGTGGCAAGAAGACAGATGTACTGGCAGGTTTATCTCCATAAAACGGTATTGGCAGCTGAAAGAATGCTGGTAAAAATATTGGAACGTGTTCGGGAGATTTATCAACCTACTGATACGGCTTTACAAACACAATCTGCCATCGATTTTTTCCTTGGAGACTTTGATGGTCATATGAATGATGATACACTGGATTTGTTTTGTTCTTTGGATGATCATGACATCATGCATGCTTTAAAAAGATGGTCGAAACATCCGGATGCTATTCTTTCTTTACTGTGCTCACGTTTTTTAAACAGACGATTGTACAAGTCTAGAATTCAGGCAGAACCATTTGATCCTACATGGGTAAAAGCGAAAGAAAAAGAAGCAGCAGAAAAGTTTGGCATTGGACTTGCATCTATTCATTACCTGTGTTTTACGGGTGAGGCAACCAATACGTTGTATCAAACCGTAGATGAAAGGATCAATATTTTGTTCAGAGATCAGACGGTAAAAGACATATCGCAAGTTGATAACGCCCTGATCCACCAAAACCTTTCAGCACCGGTTAAAAAAAATTACATTTGTTTATTGACTTAGTAGATGGCTTATGGTTCATGGCTAATAGCATTTTCCTTTTATTAGTTATTTGCTATGAACTATTCGCTATTCACAACCTAAACTCCACCATATGCAATTTACCGCCGCGCAGATCGCCATGATGATCAATGGCCAACTGGAAGGTGATGCCCAGGTTACTGTTTCTTCCTTTGGTAAAATTGAAGAGGCTGTTGATGGACAAATTTCTTTTTTAGCAAATCCGAAATACGAAGAATATTTATACAATACCAAAGCATCTGTAATTATCATCAACCAGCAATTGGTTCTAAAAAAGCCTGTAACAAATACATTGATCAGAGTACCGGATGCTTATACCGGTTTTGCTAGATTACTGACCATGTATCAGCAAATGAAGACCATGCAGTTACAAGGCATTCAGCAACCCAGTTATATTCATAGCTCTGCTAAATTGGGTGAAGATGTTTTTGTAGGCGCATTCGCATATCTAGATGAAGGGGTTGATATTGGTGTGAACGTAAAAATATTTCCTGGCGCAGTTTTGGGTAAGGATGTGAAGGTTGGACATAATACGATCATTCATGCAGGCGTAAAGATCTATCACGGTTGTGTCATCGGAAATAATGTGATCATACATGCAGGAGCTGTTATTGGTAGTGATGGTTTTGGTTTTGCACCACAGGCTGATGGCAGTTTTCAAAAAGTTCCACAGATCGGTAATGTGATAATTGAAGATGAAGTAGAAATTGGTGCCAATACTACCATTGACCGTGCAACCATGGGTTCTACCATTATTAAAATGGGGGCTAAAATTGATAATCTGGTGCAGATTGCACACAATGTGGAAGTAGGATGTAATACCGTTATCGCCGCTCAAACAGGTATAAGTGGAAGTACGAAAATTGGTAAGTCGGTGATGATTGGCGGACAAACAGGTATCGCCGGACATATCACTATTGCCGATGGCAGTAAGATCAATGGACAAAGCGGTATCACAAAAAGTGTCAAAGAATCCAATCGAACATTAACAGGTACTCCTGCCGATGATTTTACCCGTTTCTTCCGGGCTCAGGCACAACTGAAAAATTTGCCGGATCTTGAAAAAAGGGTTAAAGAACTTGAAAAAATGCTCGCACAACTCTTATCTGAGCGGGTAAATGCATCATAATCACCCATTAACCACCCTGAAATCTTATTTTTGCACTATATTTCTAAGCAGGGAATCACTGAAACAGTGATTGAACCAGTTATCGAATGTGATAATCTGACCGGAAAAACAGTATAGCATGGACAATCTTTTCAACCCAGACAAACAACATACCCTCAGTAGTGCGGTAAGCATTAGCGGTACAGGTTTACATACCGGCGTATTGGTAGATATGACCCTAAAGCCGGCGAATCCGGGTTTTGGTATTCAGTTTCAACGCATTGACTTGGCGGCACAGCCCATCATCAAAGCCGATTGTGATTTGGTGACTGATACGAGTAGAGGCACTACGCTTCAGGTGGGAGATGCCAAAGTGAGCACAGTAGAACATGTATTGGCTGCCCTGGTTGGTATGGGTGTTGATAATGTACTGATTGAATTGAATGGCCCTGAGATACCCATCATGGATGGGAGCTCTGCTCCTTTTATTGAACTGATTGCATCTGCAGGTGTAGTTGAACAGGAAGCAGCAAAAGCTTGGTACAGCCTGGATGAAAATATCTACCATTACGATGAAGCCAAAAGAGTAGAGATGGTGGCTTTACCATCACTTGACTATCAAATTACTACACTGATTGATTTTAATAGTCCTGTATTAGGTACGCAACATGCCGGATTAAAAACCATCAAAGATTTCAGAGCAGAAATTGCTCCGTGCCGAACTTTCTGTTTTCTTCATGAATTGGAAGCTTTACTCGATAATGATCTCATCAAAGGCGGTGATATCAATAATGCCATCGTAGTGGTCGACAAACCGGTTACAGATGAGGAGATGGAGAGACTTGCAAAAGTGTTTAAGCGTGATAAAATTGAAGTGAAGAGTGAAGGCTATCTCAATAACCTTGAATTACGCTTCCCCAATGAACCCGCTCGACATAAATTATTGGATGTAGTCGGTGATTTGGCCTTGATTGGCTATCCTATTAAAGCCAGAATTATTGCTAATCGTCCGGGGCACAGCAGCAATGTTGAGTTTGCTAAAAAAATCAAACAGTATATCAAGAAGAATAAGCATGTGAAGGATGTGCCGGTATATGATCCTACCATGCCTCCTATCTTCCCTCTTGAAAAAATTGAAAAAACATTACCACATCGTCACCCATTCTTACTGGTTGATAAAATCATTGAGTTAACCGACACTCATATTGTTGGAGTAAAAAATGTAACGTTCAACGAATGGTTCTTCCCGGGTCATTTCCCCGGAAACCCTGTGATGCCGGGCGTTTTACAAATTGAAGCATTGGCACAAACCGGTGGTATTCTTTGTATCAACTCTATGCCGGAAGGACAATATGATACTTACTTCCTGAAAATCGACAACTGTAAATTCAAACAAATGGTTCGTCCGGGTGACACCATGCTTTTAAAAATGGAGTTTACAGGCCCTATCCGAAGAGGTATCTGTGAAATGAGAGGTACTGTTTATGTAGGAGGTAAAGTAGCTACTGAAGCCGACCTTGTTGCACAAATTGTAAAAAGATCCTAATCCCAAACAACTTATTATCTACAACCGAATCCGCAAATAATGACACATCCGTATACATATATAGATCCCAATGCAAGGGTTGCACCCAATGTCAAAATTGATCCCTTCACTGTTATACACGGTGATGTTCAAATTGGAGAAGGCACTTGGATTGGCAGTAATGTAACCATCATGGATGGAACACGTATCGGTAAAAACTGTCGCGTATTCCCCGGTGCAGTACTTGGTGCAATTCCTCAGGATTTAAAATTTGCGGGTGAAAGAACTACGGTTGAGATTGGAGACAATACCACCATCCGCGAATTTGTTACCATCAATCGCGGAACTACCGACAGATGGAAAACAAAAGTGGGTGACAACTGTCTGATCATGGCTTATAGCCATATTGCGCATGATTGCTTGATTGGAGACAATTGTATTCTGAGTAATAGTGTTCAATTAGCCGGTCACGTTGTGATGGGCGATTGGGCATGGATCGCCGGTGTGAGTGCGGTTCATCAATTCGTTACCATTGGACAACACGCTTATATTGCAGGAGGTAGCTTGGTAAGTAAAGATGTACCCCCTTATATCAAAGCAGTAAGAAATCCATTGAGCTATGGCGGCGTGAATAGTGTGGGATTGAAAAGAAGAGGATTTGAACTGGAGAAAATCAATCATATTCTCGACATCTACAGGATCATTTTTAATAAGGGCATGAATACTTCACAAGCATTGGAGTTTATTGAAGAGGAATTGACTGCCAGCGATGAAAGAGATGAGATCGTTACCTTTATTCGTGAAAGTGGTCGTGGTATCATCAAACGTTTTGTAAAAGGTGGTGGCGACGAAGATTAATTCATTACACCTATTCTTCCATTCATTAATTCATAAGGATACATGCTGATCGAACTCTCGGATGCTGGAAAAAAATTCAACCGGGAATGGATATTTCGTGGCATTCATTATCGTTTTGAACCCGGGAAAAAAATTGCACTAACAGGTCCGAATGGAAGTGGCAAAAGCACTTTACTGCAAGTTTTGGCAGGAAGTATGAATTTAAGTGAGGGGAATATCAATTGGACCATACATCAGCAATCCATTGAAGCAGATCATGTGTTCAAATATCTTTCTATTGCAGCGCCCTATCTAGAGCTTATTGAAGAAATGACAGCTGTAGAATTCCTGAATTTTCATCGTTCTTTCAAACCGCTTCTCAATAATATTTCGATTGAAGAAATATTACAGATCATTGGATTGGAAAAAGCATCTCACAAACAAATCCGCTATTTCAGTAGTGGTATGAAGCAAAGAATAAAACTGGCACAGGCCATTTTTAGTGATTGTCCTTTACTGTTGTTGGATGAGCCCTGTACCAATTTAGATGAACATGGCTATGCTTTATACCACCATTTGATTGATACTTATACCAAAGACAAAACCATTATTGTGAGTAGTAATGATGTGAATGAATATGGCTTTTGCACGGATAAAATCTATGTACCCGATCATAAATAAGATGAACTACTTCATCCATTGAAAGAAAAAAGTACTACCCTCTCCCTTTGTAGAGTCAACCCATATTTTACCACCTTGCTCTTCAACAATAATTTTTAGGAGATTCAAACCAATACCTGTACTGCTATCGCGGGTAGAAGTATTATCTGTGATCTCAAATAAACGAAAGATGCGTGAGCGGTCTTCTTCAGCAATACCCGGGCCATTATCTCTTACAAAAAATTCATAATGATTATCCTTGTCTGTATACCCTATTTCTATACGTCCGTTTGCCTTATCATTGTATTTAATGGCATTACTAATTAAGTTCTGAAATACCTGCTCAAGTTTTACTCTTCTTGTTCGGAATATGGGTAATGTTTGAAGGATTTGAATTTGAATATGTTTAGGTGGGAATAAAAGTGCAGCTAATTCTTCTACCATCGAATGGGTATTGGTCTCTTCCACCGTTTGCTGTGATAAACTGGTGGTTGAATATTCCAGCAAAGCCATGATCATTTCTGATAACCTGCCCGAAGCCTGATATACCATCCCGAGATTTTCACTGATTTCGGCATCTGCTCTTATATAAGGATCGTTCTTGATCAATTCCAGCATCATGATAACAGATGACAATGGAGATTTTAAATCATGAGATACGATATATACAAATTTCTCCAACTGCTTATTGATCCTATCTAATTCTGTCAGTGCCGTTTTAAGTCGATACTGGTTAAAATACAACTGTTCAAATACATTTACTTTTGCACGAACCACATTGATATCAAGTGGCTTTTGGAGATAATCCACAGCTCCTTCTGCAAAGCCTTTCAAAACGTATTGCTCTTCCCGACTTAATGCTGTTACAAAAATGATAGAGATATCTTTAGTACGTGGATTGGATTTGAGGATTCTAGCCACTTCAAATCCGTCCATTTCCGGCATCTGAACATCCAGCATGATCAAACCAATATGATCATGTTTCAATACTTGCTTTAAAGCCTCATTACCTGAATTAGCTTTGAGAAATTGTCGACCCTGCTTTACCAATATCTCTTCCAGTGATAACAGATTTTCAGGTCTGTCATCTACTAATAGTATTGTAAAATCATGCTGTTGTATAGGCGGAATATTCATGAGTAACAGCAATTTAATTATAATTCCTGTAAGAAAATAATCATCTCCGCTTCTGTCATGATACGAATGTTTTTCTCCAAAGCGATCGCTGAAGAAGGCATAGTTGGATATTGTGCTGAATTGGGGTCTTGTACTATACAATCTGCTCCTATATCCGACAAGTACGATAAACCTTCCGCTCCATCGGCATTGGCACCACTTAATAATATGGCTAATACCCTATTTCCATAAGCCCTACCGGCACTTTCAAAACTCACATCAATGGAAGGCCGACTATAATGAACCGGATCAGAATAGTCGAGACTAAAACTATGATCTTCTTCAAAGAGTAAATGATAATTCTGTGGAGCCAAATATATCTTTCCTTTGGTAATTGCTTGTTTATCCTCAGGTTCCGTAATTTTTACAGAACCTGCCTCACGTGTTAATAATTTATCCAACTGACTAACCACATTACGCATTCGATGGATAATCAATACTACCGGAATATGTTGATTATGGGTTAGCGCTTTGAGCAAAGAGATGCATACAGGAATGCTTCCCGCTGAACCACCAATGACAATCATATCATATTTAGGTGATGACATCATTTAGCTTTTTTTCCTGAAAATTTTGACACTACCATCTACAACTGAGTATTTAGATCTGTATTCGGAAAATAATAAACTCTCTTTCATCCCCAATCCAATAAACCCTAATGATGATAAACTCTCATGAAACAATTTCAAAACCTTATTCTGCAATTGTTTATTGAAATAGATCATGACATTTCTACAAAGAATGAGTTGGAATTCATTAAATGATCGATCCGTGACCAGATTATGTTGAAGAAATACTACTCGCTCTCTGATTTCTCGATGAATCAGTACATGATCATATAAAGCTGTATAATAATCTGAAAAATCACCTGTACAACCTGATTGCTGGTAATTAAGTGTATACTCGCGCATATGTGTCATAGGCAACACACCTGTTCTCGCTTTTTCAAGATAAGAGGCATTGATATCTGTAGCATAAATGCGCGTTCGATGCAGCAATCCTGCTTCATGCAGCAGAATACACAAGGAAAATACTTCTTCACCTGTTGAACATCCTGCATGCCAGATATTGATCTGTGGATAGGTAGCCAATACCGGCAACACTTTTTCGCGAATAGATTTATAAAAACCGGGATCTCTGAACATCTCGGTCACATTCACCGTAATGGTTTCAAGAAAGGAATGAAAAACAGAAGTATCGCCTGCAAGCAGTTGTATGAGTTGTTGTCCATCTGTTACTCCTTGCACATCCATAAATTTATAGATACGTCGTAGTAAGGAAGCTTTTGAATATCCTGAAAAATCATACCCATATACATGATGTAGCAGATGAAGCAATTGTTCAAACGCCTGTGTACTAAGTTGCGGTTTAGGGTTTAGTCCGATCACATTGTTCATATACACATCATATCATCAGGTTAACCAAACTCTCATGAGTGATAATAATTTTTGCATGTCTACAGGCTTGGTAATATAATCCGAAGCACCAGCGGTGATACATTTTTCTCGATCACCGGCCATGGCTTTTGCAGTAAGCGCTATAATGGGTAGTTCCATCATTTTCAAATCTTTTCGGATTCGCTGCATCGCTTCATATCCATCCATTTCAGGCATCATGATATCCATGAGTACAATGTGTGTATCAGGGAATTTTTTGAGCTGCTCCAATGCTTCCCTACCATCACTGGCGGTTAAAACCTGCATCTTATTCGATTCCAGCACGGCACTCAAGGCAAATACATTACGCATGTCATCATCAACCACCAATACTGTTTTATTCAACAAACTCTGATCATTCAATACCGAAACATTTATTCCCGATTCGGTTTTCTTATCAGACTTTTGCATTTTGTGTAGGAATAATTCCAACTCATCCAATAATCGAGTACTGGCATTCACGGCACTGCGGATAATGATTCCGGAAATTTTGCGATACTCCATCTCATCAGCCTGATTGATATCATCATCCAGGTGAATAATAATAGGAATTTTTTGACCCACTACAAACTGACTGATCTGTTTAGCTTCTTGTAGTTGAATAGAGCCTCCAATATGAATAATGATACAATCATAATTGAGTTCATTAATATTTTTTCTGGCAGTATCAATATCCAATACCTGTTCAAAATGTAGCTTGTAATCTTTTTCACTTGCCAGTTGGTGTAAATCCTGTTCTTCAAAATGAACGGCAGAAACAATCAATATCTGTTTCAAACTTTTCCGAATATGCTCACCTAACATTTGAAAAGCTTTTTCAAGCGAGTTGGCATCAATGGGTTTTTTCAGATAAGCCATGATATCTTCTTGCTTAAATCGATTATCATCAATAGCCGAAATGATGTGTACCGGTGTATGTTTGATAGATTCATCTGCTCTGATCTGTTTCAGAATCGTCCAACCATCCATTACCGGCAACTGAATATCCAGTATAATAGCATTCGGTTTATATCTTCTGGCATAATACAATCCTTCATCACCTTCCAACGCAATTACAACCTTATATCCCTTGTGTCGCGCATAGTCCCGGATAATTGTAGCAAAATTCACGTCGTCTTCAACAATCAGCATCAGCTTTTCACCAGCCGTAAGTTGATGCCTATCATCCGGCACTTTATCTTGCTCCCGAATATTTTCAAAAGGTAAAATACTGATCGAGTCATGATCATCAGAAAGTGCAGCTAGTTCTGCAAATTCTTGTTGTGGTTGTATGATCGGTACATATTGATAAGGAATATAAATGGTGAATTCACTTCCTTTGTTGACTTCACTTTTTACTTCGATAGATCCGCCTAATAAACGTATCAATTCTCTACTAATAGAAAGTCCGAGACCTGTACCTCCATATTTTCTACTCGTTGAACCATCAGCCTGTTGAAAGGCTTCAAAAATCAGCTTCTGTTTATCCGGTGCTATACCGATACCTGTATCGATAACACGAATGGCCATTTCTGCTGTTCTACCTGGAACTGAACGGAAATCAACGGTGATCTTACCACCACCGGGTGTAAATTTGAATGCGTTAGAAAGTAGGTTTTTGATCACCTGAAATAATCGTTGTTTATCCGTATGAATCTCAGCAGGAATATCTTGTTGTTGTTCAATTTGTAAATTGATATTTTTCTCTGAAGCAACCACCGAAAATAATTGTTGAATATCTGTGACTAATGACTGAATAGGTACGTCCTCAATCACCAGATCAATTTTTCCGGATTCGATTTTAGACAGATCCAATATATCATTGATCAATTGCAATAAATCGTTTCCTGATTTATAAATGATATTGGCATATTCAATCTGTTTTGTATTCAGATTTTGGGTATTGTTATCTGCCAGCAGTTTTGCAAGTATCAGCACACTATTCAATGGTGTGCGTAGTTCATGCGACATATTGGCCAGGAATTCAGACTTATAGCGACTCGTCATCTCCAGCTCTTTGGCTTTTAGTGTGAGTGCTTGTCGGGCA
>CAYMQQ010000039.1:17827-20338 GCA_964392685.1 uncultured Sediminibacterium sp. | reverse complement strand
TTGATCGATGACTTTTGGAAAGTTTCAAAACTTTCCAAAAGTTAAAGCCATTGTTTCTTGCCTCTTGTCTTCTTACTTGTTCCTTGTACTTTATTTCTTGTTTCTTCCTATCACTCCCCCGGATGATAGGTCTTCACTTTATTCTTCAAGACATCTTCTTTATAAAAGAAAATATCCTTGAATTTTCCGTTGATAAAACCTTCGGCTTGATCTGTAAAATTGGGAGACTTAGGATCAGTGGATTGTCCGCCGGTGAGTATGGTTTTAGCTTTTAATTTTTTTCCAAATTCAACCGCTGCAATAAAACTGTTACCGGATACGCCATAACGTTTATTGTACCCATTACCTGATCTGCTTTCAAAAGCAGGTAAAGAACCCCAACGGGATGATGCCAATGGAACAGCGAGACTGGGTTTACTATCATCAAATCTTTCGCCCTCCGCCACACGCTGGTAGCGATTGATGGTACCCCAAGGCTGGCGCCAATCGCCATAAGTTTTGGTAAGATTATCCAACACTTTTTTCAGAGACTCCAGTTTCTGACCGGCAGAAAGCGTTGCCATGTCTTCATAACGTTTGATGGCATTGGTGCCTTCTTCCATGGTTTCGGCACGAGGCACAAATTGTCCGAGTTGATTGGCCCAATCAATAGCAATAGTCGTAGCCACAGAAGATACAGAAGAAGTTTTATCCCAATTGCGAAGCAGCTCAATAGGTTCTTTCAGTGCTGCTTTCATATTGGCATCTGAATAACCATCATAGTCTTTGAGTAAAGCCGGAATCAAAAAATCAAAAGCAGCGAGGTAATGGTTATAACCCAATTCAATGACTTTGTCTAATGTGAGGTTATTGGCCGTAGATAATAATCGTACCGCATTGATACCTCTTGCATTTTCTCCATCGGGTGCCATGTAAGATGGATATTTATTTTTATCCGGACTATCTTTTCCCGAAGCAGTGAATGGAGTAGCGTTGCAGTTTTGTATCCAACCTACAGTTGGATTGTGTACTTGTACAATTTCTTCTAAGGGGTGTGCGCCTTGCCATTCTGTTGCTTTGGTACTTCCATCAACCGGTCTGGTGAAATCAAAAGAAGGATCTCTCTTGGGAACAAAATCTCCATGCCAGTAGGCGATGTTTCCCTTGTCATCGGCATAGACGGTATTATTGGTCGTATTCGATAACAAACGCATTGCCTCTTTGAACTCCTCTAGATTATTGGCTTTGGTACTTACCCAAGACTGTATCAATGCACTCAATGAACGATTGAATTCTTTTAAGGCCAACCATTTCCCATTGCGGTTACCCATTATCGGTCCATGATGGGTAAAATAACCGGTGAAGGGAACAGCTATTTGTTTGCCATCTTTTAAATAGCTGACTGTAATATTTTTGGTGTTTACTTTTTTTGATTCCTTTTCATATTCATATACCCAAGTGCCATTACTATTTCTTACTTTTTCTTCATACAGATCAGCCACATCAGCATAACCTGTGGTATGCATCCAGCCGCAATGTTCATTGAAACCTTGGTACACAAACATTTGTCCCCAGGTAACTGCACCATAGGCATTCAATCCCTCTTCACTCACCATCTGCATTTCAGGACGGAAATAAAAAGGCACATGTGGATTGATATATAAAATGGCATTGCCATTACTGGTAAGTTTGGGTGCAATGGCAAAACCATTGGAGCCACGTGTCTCAACATCTTGGTTGACTACCGGTTGATAAGCGGTTGCATTTTTATTACCACTGTAAAAATTGCGTACTTCTTCCAAAGCAATACCGCCTGTTCTTGTAGCGGAGACACTACCATCAGTGAACATCAGATGAAACCAGGGTTCAAAACGGGTGAGTACTTTGGGTTTTGTTTGGGGATGTTTATATAAATAGTAATTGATGCCATCTGCAAAAGCATTGAGTAGTTTTTTAAACCAGTCCGGACTATTGTTATAATCTTTAATGGCTTCAGCGCTATCCACAATCAAACGCATCTGCAGATCTGCATATAACATTCGTTCACCATCAGCTTCTGCTTGTCTGCCTAAAACTTCTAAATAATTTCTTTCTACACGTGCAAAGTTTTCTTCGCATTGCGCATACAACAAACCAAAAACTGCATCCGCATCTGTTTTGCCATAGATATGTGGAATGCCCCAGGTGTCTTTGATGATGGTTACTTGTTTAGCTTGTGCTTCCCATCGCTGTATTTCAGCGGGGGTGAAATTTTGTGCAAATGAAAAAGAAGAAATAAGTAATAGACAAAGCAGTAATCGCATGGTATTGGTTTTGAGTAATACCAAATATAAAGAAGGTTTTTCATCACTCATTCTTGAGTATGATAATATCGGTGAAGTGATCTTTTGGGCACGCTTTTATGGGCCGCAGATTTTCTCCGTCAGAGTCCTTTGGACATGATTGTCATGATTAACGCAGATGGATTTTGCGGAGTAGATATGTGTTTCACTCAATTTCATGTTGGTCAGGCGACCAACATGGGCATGGCGA
>CAYMQQ010000039.1:12185-17727 GCA_964392685.1 uncultured Sediminibacterium sp. | reverse complement strand
ATTTTCATGATTGTCATGATCAACGCGGATGGATTTTGCGGAGTAGATATGTGTTTCACTCAATTTCATGTTGGTCAGGCGACCAACATGGGCATGGCGAGATTTTCATGATTGTCATGATCAACGCAGATGGATTTTGCGGAGTAGATACGTGTTGAACTCAATTTCATGTTGGTCAGGCGACCAACATGGGCGGTTGAATAACTATTGATAATTTGCTTTAATTTAATGCCATGATATCTTCCACACGCAATTATATTCGAAATCACCCTTGGATATTTTTGTTGTTCATCATTGGATTCGTGATTCGTTGGGTCATGGCTGCTGCTGATCCATTCTTGCATCCATGGGATGAGCGTTTTCATGCTTTGGTGGCCAGAAACATGATGGAGCATCCCTTCCAGCCCATGTTGTTATTGAATCCGGTGCTGCCTTATGATTATACGCATTGGTGGTCGAATTATATATGGGTGCATAAGCAACCATTGTTTATGTGGCAGATGGCCATGAGTATGAAGGTTTTTGGAATTTCAGAATTGGGTTTTCGATTACCCAGTGTATTGATGGGGAGTTTGATGATCTTACTCACTTACAGGATCGCATGGTTGTTTTCTAATCAGCACCAACGTATTAGTATACTTGCTGCTGTCATGATGACCTTTTCTTGTTTTCAAATCCGATCTGTTGCCGGTATTCAAACAACAGATCATAATGATATTGCACATCAGTTTTATATTTTGTGTAGTCTGTGGGCTTTTGCAGAATATCTGCGAAAACCTACTATAAAATGGGCTTTCTGGATCGGTTGCTTTGCCGGTGCGGCAATCCTCAATAAATGGTTAACAGGTTTATTGGTATTTCTGGGTTGGACTTTTTTAGCCGGTTTATTCAAAGAATTCAGAACCAAAAAATCGCTTCTTCATTACTCATGGGCGCTATTGATATGTGTTCTTGTATTTCTTCCATGGCAAATTTATATTCATACAGCATTTCCCAAAGAAGCTGCTCATGAGCTTGCGTACAATACCCAACATCTTTCCAAAGCATTGGAAGGACATAGTGGTCCTTGGTATTATTATCTCAATTTATTTGATCCATATTTTGGCTATTTTCTATACTGGTTGATACTGCCGGGAATATTATTTACTCTGAAAGACAAGCAATTGAATACAAAGTTGTCATGGGCATTGACCATCAACTTTCTATTTACTTTTCTCTTCTTTTCTTTTATCGTGCAAACAAGAATGGAAAGCTTTTTCTTTTTTGTGGCACCCATTGGTTTTATATATATTGCTGTTGCGATTGATAAGATTATACACTTTGAAAGATTTAAATATTTATTTCCGCTTACTGTTATTGTTGTGGCTTTGATGACAGTAAATATTCAGTTTTATACTGAGTATTTTTCAAATGAGAATACAGAAAGAAATAAGCGTATTGCTAATGCGAGGATATACAAAGACTTATCTAAATACATAGACCCTGATACAAGAGTTGTCATCAATATGAATAGTCATGACGATAAGAATGTGATGTTTTACAATCCATCCATCACGGCTTATCATTGGTGGCCATCGGAAGCAGAACTACAGCAGCTATTATCTCAAAAAATAAAACTAGCCGCTTTTCGTGATCATGATCAATATGTGTTACCTGATTATGTACGGAACTATCCTTACTTACAAATTATTGAAGTAGATCTTTATTCTTTCGAATAGTTTTATGGGCCGCAGATTTATTATGATTTTTATGATTTGCGCGGATAGATATTGCTGAGTATGTATTGAGCATTGCAACAAAACTTGCAGCTTGTAGCATGAAGCTCATAGCTCCTAGCTCGCCGCTCACAGCTCAATATCCCCACTGCTTCATCACTGCCAAATCCTGCTTTACACATTCAATAGGATCTATACCCTGATAGGCTTCTTGTTCAATGATAAAATGTAAAGTGCCGCCCTTTGATTTGCAGAGATCGGTGATCGCTTTGGTATTGGCTACACCTTTACCCAGAATGGTACTTTCAAAAGATTTGCCATCTGCTTTTTGAATTTCATCTTTTACATGTACCGATACAAATCGTCCGGGGTTATTGTGTACGATTTCCAATGCATTGACACCGGTATGATAGAGATTACCCATATCCAATTGCTGTACTACTAAAGAGGGGTCTGTATTTTTTAAGATGATATCATAAACGGTCATGCCATTGAGTTTGGCAGTGAATTCAAAATCGTGGTTATGATAGCCGAAACGCATACCTGCGGCTTTACAGAGTTCTCCACTTTTATTAAATACTTCCATGTAAGCCAACATTTCATCAAGCGTCTTGCGCAGATCGGCATCTAACCATGGACTGATGACCAGTTCTTGTCCAACTTCAGCGGCATCTTCTACTGTATACTTCCAGAGATCTGTAAATTCTTTTTTAGCCGCATCCCAATGCTGTTTTCCCATAACGGTATGTCCACTGGGCATTTGCATACCCAGGTCAGCCAAGATCTTTTTAAATTCTTTAGCAGTGTATCCGTAAAATTTTCGGTTTACGTAGTTGGCATGTTCAACATAGCGATAGCCCATATCAGCCAAGGCTTTCAAGGTACCCAAAGGATCTTTGCGCATGGCCTCCCGAACTGAATACAGCTGAACACCCGTCAGCATCTTGGCATTACCGGATGCCAATAAAGATTTGGGAAGTAGTGCAATGGCTGCGGCAGCAAAACCTGTGTTTTTCAGGAAAGACCTTCTAGTGGAATTCATATGGAAAGCTTTGAGGAATAAATATAAGCAGTTTTCTTCAGGCAAATGCCTTGCAGCTTGAAGCCTGCAGCGTGTAGCTATTCTTTAACTCTCTTCATCAAAAAAGATTTTATAATAGTGCTTCCCGGCCATTTCATCATATCCTTTCTCAATCAGGTCTCTTCTGCCATGAATATAAATGTGAAAGTTCTTATCCAGTTTTAAGACGCTCTTGAATACACGTTGTTGTTTTTTAACTGCTGCTAAATGGATGTCGAAACTGTCTTCGATATTTACCTGTCTGGCTACTTCGTATTGTTGCTTGTATTGTGTAAAGCTATCAATGACTTCAGGATGGTGTAAGACTTCTGTAGCAAATTCATTCAGATCAAAAGATTCTTTGGTGCTGAAATATTCGATACTCTTATTTAAATAATCGATCTGATCTGCTTTGTTTACTTCAAATTTTTCATGCAGCTCATTACTGATGAACAGTTTACACATACCCAAAGCAGCATCGGTATGATGATAGCTGTTGGATGTTCTGCTCACTTGTAAAAAATCATTGATCCAATATTGGGTATCTTGTTTATTGGTATTGTCTACCACACAAACCACATAACCTTCTTCTTTGTTCTTTTTGAAGATCAAACAACCCTTATCAAGTTTATTGATATTCACACCATCTTCAGCAATTACTTCCCAGCTTTGTCCATGTGGAAATACTTTCAGGAAGGTCTCTTTTGTTTCACTTTTAAATAAGCCGATGGCATCAATGTATTCTGTTCCAAAAGGAATCTGATTAAACTTTGCTACATATAACTCGCCTTCTTTTACCCTTGCATGGGTACTTTTATGGTATAAAAATGAAGCGAGTAATGCAGACTGTGATACAAAACTTTTCGGGTCATCAAAAATAGCTGTGACATATTGGTATACTTCATTCAGCTCTAAACTGCTTAAGTGTGTGAACTGGTATTGTTCATGTTCATTGAAGGGCGATAAAAAATACTTTGTCAGCATTCCTCTTACGATCTCGTCATTCAGGGTAAGCGGGTTGGTCGATAATTTCAGCTCTTCACCACGGGTAGGGTTCCCGACTTTGTGAATGATCACCTGTTCTAATTGAACCTCATTAATGTTGGTCATGCTGCAAAATAAAGGTTCTCTATTTTGTAAAATAAAAAACCTTTGCTGGAAAAAATCCTGCAAAGGTTGGTAGCGTTTGGTTTTTCTTTTCGGATATTACCCGTTTAACTTACACTACAAGAGTTAACAGGTTGCTTGGATTTTCTTAAGATGGTTGGATTCTAAAACAGTCCCTTTCAGGGGGTATTTTATAACACAAAGAAACAACGGAGCGGGCGATAGGACAATAGCAATGCCTGTTAAATATATGTAGCAACATCACTACACTTGAGCCGTCTTTTCAACTGTTTTTCATTCATTCAGACGTGAGATTCCCGTATCTGATATTACGGTATACATCTTCATGTATTTTTCGGACACTATTTGTCACCTGAGGAATAATGTATTGTTGAACATGATCTAACCGGTTCAGTTGAACGCTATTATAGGTTTCCAGATCAAATTGTGGGGGGCGCATTCCATTTCTAGAAGTGGAAGTAGTGAAGCATTTTAGGTCTGAGATCTTAGTTTCAAAAGCGCTGTCTTTAAAATTGACAGTCAATGTGTACATGACAAAGGTTTGTTCCATGTTTAAGCCGGACAAATCTTCCACCGGATACATAACATAAAAACCATATTTCCCGGATATGCTTCGCATTCTTGAGTCTTCAGCTAAATAAACGGGTTTGCCTTTTTTACTGATATTAAAGTGGTCTTCAAATTTTGAGGTAGCGTATTGATACAATAACCAGTTTCTGGTTCGCTTATACATTTCGGATCTTGGTAAGATCACAGTCGATGTTTTTTTGAACACTACTTTTCCCGAAGGATCATCTGTCGGAAGTTTTAATTGTGCAGGCAGTTCTTGTAAAGAAAAAATAAATAGGAAACAAAATAAGAGTTTCTTCATGATTCAGTAACAATAGGGTGTACTCCAAAATAGATAAATATTTTAATACACAGCTGCTTCTGAACATAAATTTGATTTCCAGAAATGACGAAGGGTGCAACACATTCTGATTTCAGCCAATACTCCTCCCAAAATTGTTATACCGGCAACAATCATCAATGTAATATTGAGTCCGAATATATCTGCTAATACGCCTGCTAACATCGCTCCAAATACATAACCACTGTCTCTCCAGAAACGAAAAATACTCAATCCCTTAGCTCTTTGTGTTGGATGTAGGTTTTCTGCGATCACCGTTAAAAAATTCGGATATACCAATGCTGTTCCAATACCTAATACAGCAGAAGCTGCAACAGTTAAATTAAATGAACTGAAAAATACGAATATGAGTATGGCTGCTCCTTGCAAGAACATACCAGCACTAATGATCTGCTTTTTGCAAAAATGATCTCCCATTTTTCCGGTGACTAACTGTGAAAGTCCCCAAACAGCCGGATAGATACCGGCTACCCAAGCAATTTGTACAGTGGTGAAATCTCGCTGTATCAACAACAATGGAAGAAGTCCCCAAACCATTGCATCATTCATATTATTGATTAAACCATTGATACTAACAGATCCCATGTTGTGGTGTCTCCAGCTTATTTGTTGCCAAAGCTTTGGATATATCTCTATATTACTTTGAGCAGTTTCATGTGCTACAAAGTGAGTGGTATCTTTTACCAAAAAGATGGAAACAAGTAAGCCCGCGATAACAAAGAATACACC
>CAYMQQ010000039.1:9364-12085 GCA_964392685.1 uncultured Sediminibacterium sp. | reverse complement strand
TATCTTTTACCAAAAAGATGGAAACAAGTAAGCCCGCGATAACAAAGAATACACCCGGCACAAAGGGATAATATTGATAACCCCATGTAGCAGCAATATTACCTGCTAACAAAGCAGCAAGTCCAACAGATAAATAACCCGCGAATTCATTAATGCCCATGGCCAGTCCTCTGTTCTTTGACCCAACCAAATCTATTTTCATGATCACAGTAGAAGACCAAGCCAATCCTTGATTGATACCCAATAAAACATTCGCTACAATGATCCATTCCCAGGATCTTGCATACATGAGTAAGAATGGTACAGGCAAAGCTGCCACCCAACCCAGTATCAATATTTTTTTGCGGGTGAATTTGCTTGATAAAAAAGCGACTGCCAGATTCGCCAATGCTTTTGTAAAACCAAATGCAAGTATGAAAGAAAGAATAACAGCGTATGCGGTGAGATCGAATACCTGTTCACCTAATCCGGATAATACTGAACGCTCTAATCCAATCATCGCTCCTACAAACGCATTTACCAAGACCAATAGGTAAAATTGATAAGCATTTTTTTGAAGCCCTTGCATATTCATGATGTATTAGTGAGGTAATTGATCTCTAAAATAACCATATACCCAGGTACCTGCAATAGCACTTAATAAAACAACGATCATTACAGTGATCCCCATACCTATCTGAGCAAAAATGGGTCCCGGACAAGCACCTGTCAAAGCCCAGCCTAAGCCAAAAATGAGTCCGCCAAAGATCTGTCCTTTATTAAATTTTTTAGGTGTAAAGTGTATCTCTTCTCCATGAATGGTTTTCACGTTGAATTTTTTGATGAGTGCAATGGAAATGGCACCTACCACTACTGCAGTACCTATTACACCATACATATGAAAGCTTTGAAAGCGAAACATTTCTTGCATTCTGAACCATGAAATGATTTCAGCTTTTACAAATACAATTCCAAATAATATGCCCACTGCGAGGTATTTAAAATTGTACCACCAGGGATGCTGTTGTGTAGATTCATTGATACAAACCGTATCCAATGAGCGAACTTCAAAATCGGTTAGTATTTCTTGTGTATTTTTTTGGGCAGACATGTCTTTTGAATTTATAATTTCATAATGAAAGGGAGGATCAGATTGGCCATGAGAAATCCACCGGCCATAAAACAACAAGTAGCTACCAATGATGGCCATTGGAGATTACTTAATCCCATAATGGCATGACCACTGGTACATCCACCCGCATAACGTGAACCGAAACCTACCAGAAAACCACCGCCTACCATCATGATCAATCCCCTGGCAGTAAATAAACTATCCCAGGAAACCAATTGTTGGGGTACCATACTGCTATAATCATTGATGCCATACGTATTCAATTCATTGACTAGGTCAGGGTTTACTACAATTGGGTTCGGATCGGGTAAACCCAGTGCTGCAATGAGTGCTCCAATCAATATGCCTCCTACAAAAAATAAATTCCAGCTTTCTTTTTTCCACTCATACTTGAAGAAGTTGATGTTGGAGGGAAAACAAGCGGCACAAGCATGTCGCAAATTGGCAGAAATGCCAAAATGTTTATTGCCTAAAATCAATAATGCAGGTACAATCAATCCGATTAAAACACCGGCTACGTACCAAGGCCAGGGTTGTTGTAAAAATTCTTTCATTGGTTAACTTGATTGAGTTGCAAAAATGAATGGTTTCTGTTTTTTGAAACGTGATGCATGTCACGCTTACTCAGTTTTTCTCTCTGGCAAAAAGAATCGGTAAAAATGGACCGTATTTATGCTGTTGTTCACTGAAACCATCAGCATATGGACCAAAAGGATGATCAATGGGCTTTTTATTGATATCGGGCCAATCGTGCGATTCTTTCATGATAGGTCTGGGTTGACTATTTACATACGCTGCAATATCCCATGCTTCTTCATCCGTCAATTTATTATGAGCCGATACTTCATTAAAAGGCATATTGGATTGAATGAATCCTGCAAAGTTGCTAAGTCTATATAAACCTGCTCCTGTATTATAACTGTTCTTTCCCCATAAAGGTGGATAACTGTAGCCGGTGTTTTCCAAGTTTATTTGTCCTTCACCATTGGCACCATGACAACGTTCGCAGTGAATGGCATATACTTTTTTCCCTTTGTCGGGATCGGCCGCTCGTTGGAGATAATCCGGTTTTTTGATACCGCTTCCTTTTGGGTGTGTGTTTTTCGCAACATCTTTACCTAACCATAGAATATAGGCATGAATGGCTTGGTATTCTCTACTGGTACTATCCGGTGCGCGGCCGTTCAAGCTTCTTTCAAAACAATCACTCACACGTTTATAAATACTTTCTACTTCCCCACTTCTGTCTCTAAATAAAGGATAGTTAGCAGATACAGCGCTAAAATTATTTCCATCTGGTTTAGTACCCGCATCAATATGGCAATTCTGACAATTCATCCCATTACTAATCTGCATTACAGTTCCTTTGGGTCCGAGATAGGTTGAGGTATTAATGACCAATTCTTTACCATATGTAATCAGTTCCCGTTCTTCTTTATTTTTAACAGGATCAAGGTATAAACTTGGTGCACGCCAGTTACTATCCTTCACCACAATCAATGATTTTTCAGGATGGTTTGTAGATATCTTAAATGCGATTACCAACACTACAACGAATGCAAGCAGATATGCAGGCCAGTCTGATTGAATCTTTCTCCACATAACACATC
>CAYMQQ010000039.1:0-9264 GCA_964392685.1 uncultured Sediminibacterium sp. | reverse complement strand
AATGCAAGCAGATATGCAGGCCAGTCTGATTGAATCTTTCTCCACATAACACATCGATTAAAAATGATAGTTTAAAATTAAGTTGAATAAAGATGTGTTTACTTTATGTATCACATATTTGTTATTCCCGAAACTATTTCCTTCTTGTCCTTTATATACATACAAGAATTGTGCGTTCATGCCTTCCAGGATTCCCATGAATTGATATTGAATATCTATATTGAATTGTGTATATGAAGGCATTCCGTATTTATTCAATCGGGTATTGGTTACATCCGGTAAATGGTAGTATCCGAATCCAACCCATGTCTGAAGATGTTGTTTCGGAAATGATTGCTTGAATTTGATCATTCCGGCATGTACATCGCCAAAGCCTTCATTTCTTTCTCTGGGTAGGAATGTAAAAAACGGATCTCTTCCCCATTCCCTCGGCATCATGTAACGACCGGATGATGTAATACGGTTATAATTGAATGAAACATCCGTGTTTTTATTTTTCCAACCGCTAGTGGCACCGAAACTAAATGCTTTACTACCTTTTTGTATATAGGTTTTATTTGGATCAACATTTCCTCCATCATTCAATGCATGTTGTACAATGCCTTGTACCCCTGAATAGAAGGAACTGCTTCCCCATTTTTTATCTACCTGTACCAAAACAGTATTGAATACATTTTCTGTCCATTGTTCCCATATCTGCAACTTTAAACCTTGCTGAAATGAATGTGTGAAACCAAGAACCCCAATGGCATTACTATAGATATGTTCTCTGTAATCAGAAGGTTGTCCGTTTTCCTGAACTCCTTGTGGATATACACCGATTGAAGCGCCAATATTGAACCAGCGAACAGTACTTCTCGGACTGATACCCCATAAAACACCCCCTTCCCATTTTGTTTTCTTTGATACTGCATTCAACCAAATACCATCTACTCCTGTAGGTCTCATTCTTCCATCCTGTAAATTGATGAATGGAGTATTGATGAGTTGTTTACCTAAAGTGAGTGTGGTGTTTTTAAAATGATATTTTAAGTAGAGCTCTTCTAGTCTGTCAATATCGTTTTTATTGGATGCGTTTTCTATATCAAATAACCCGATCTCATATCTGTTCACCTGTTTTGTGAGTGCGTCAGGCTGATGTAAATCAGAAGATCCGATGTTAAAAATGAAAAATCCACCAACGCCTGCTTGAAATCCATGAAATTTCCCCGTTTCATATTTTAATCCTCCACCCACAGCATGGGCATAATAATCAGTGAGTCCTTTTTTATTATCAGTAGCCATGAAAAAATAACGAAAATGACCTTCTGTTTTTCCATTTACAAAAGCAGCTCTTAAGCTGTTGCTATCAATAAGACTGCTTTCATTCTCCTGCATTGCGGAAGCAGAGAGGTTTTGAAAAAATAGTATAAGTACTATGGCAGCAATACGTACTGTCATATATAAAGAGATTTATAATAGAAGTGATTATCGACCGCTGGAACAAGCAATAAAAGAAACAGCTTTTCTGAGAAAGGAATTTTTGCCAGATAAAGGATACCCTATTTTTTCTAAGGTCTTAATGATGAGATCTCTATCAATACCGATACCCATTACACAAACCTTTTTATCTGTCAATGAAATATCAACACCTTGAACGCCGGGTATTTTGATGAGTGTTGATTCAATCGTATTGGCACAACCTTTACATCGCATATTCTCTACAAAAAACATTTCTGTACTGGTCATGATACATGCATTTGTAAGATCTGTTGTAATTGTGAAACGTTTTTTACGCCCGGCTCTCGCCATAGAAGATCCCCTTTTTTGAACACCATCAATGTCGGAATACTGCTTACTTGAAAATGAGCCGCAACATCATTGTGTTCATCCACATTTACTTTAAAAATTTTTATCTGGTCTCCCATTCGGTCTTTTAACTCCTTTAAAACAGGCGGCATCATTCTACAAGGTCCACACCAGTCTGCATAAAAGTCAACCAGAACGGGTGTTTCGCTATCTATGATCTTTTGAAATGCATTATTCAACATAGCTCTTTTCTTTTGGGTTCTTCTTGAATAAACTGAATACCAATGCACCTATGACAGCAAAATAAATGGTGCTATTGAAGGGTTTTGAAGTGATGGCACAAGTACCACTCACACATCCAATGTACTTCCAATACAAATAACCCCCTACGGCTCCTGTCAAAGTGCCTAATATGATTAAACTGTTTTTCTTATACCACTTCTTCATATCCTGTATTCTTCTCTTGAGGTTTTTTTGATAAACTAAATGAAGTAGAGCAACCGGCAGGTCCACAACAACCAATGTTAAAAACAGCGCTGGCCAGTAATAGTATACCGAGTAGAGCAGTTGTGGTATCTTTCATATACCATGACTGTACTATAATAGCAAGTCCTAAGATTAAGCGTATGATACGCATGATATGCCAGTTGCTCGTTAGTATTTTCATGGTTATTTGTTTTGATAGAATAACATATCATTCAATCCACCCCCATTATATACTTCTTGGAACCCCTGTTGGTGCAAGAAATTCATACCAATGCCACTTCTGTTACCACTTCTACAGTATAAAAGAATAGGCTTATTCTCCATTTTCAATTGATTGATATGTTTAGGTAATTCATCCAAAGGAATATTGATCGCTCCCGGATAATGTGAAACACCATATTCACTTGCCGTTCTTACATCAATGATAACAGTATTTTTATCGTTGATTAGTTCTTGTATTGTTTTCATAATTATAATAAGGTTGTTGGACATACATAATCACTCACACGAAACTTTCCTGATTCTTTAATGGCTTTGAAACCACCCTTTACATCAATCAGATTGTCAAATCCTCTGGCACGTAAAATGGAATTGAAGATCATGGAACGATAGCCGCCTGCACAGTGTACATAATAGGTTTTGTTCTTGTTGATCAAACTCATGCTGTCATTGATAAAATCAAGCGGAGCATTTTCAGCGTCGATCACATGTTCGCTGAGGTATTCACTTTTTTTACGAACGTCAAGTATATTTACTTGTTCATTCGATACGATGTTTGCTAGCTCATCGGCTGAAATCGAACGAATTTGATCTATTTCCTTGCCGGATGCTTTCCATGCTTCAAAACCGCCTTTCAGGTATCCGATGGTAAAATCATAACCTACTCTTGCCAATCTTGTAATGACTTCCTGCTCTCTTCCTTCATCGGTGATCAATAAGATCTCTTGCTTGATATCTGGTACCATAGCACCTACCCAAGGGGCAAAATTTCCATCGATACCAATATTGATCGCATTGGGTACAAAGCCTGCTGCAAATGTTTGTGGGTCACGGGTATCAAGTATCAATGCACCTGTTTCGTTTGCAGCTGCTTCAAAAGCTTCGGGACTTAACGCATGCTGACCTCTTTCCAATACCGTATCAATGCTGTCATATCCATGGATATTCATCATTACATTCAAAGGGAAATAGGCGGGGGGTGCTACCAATCCGGTAATCACTTCTTTGATGAATTCATCTTTGGTCATATCAGCACGTAATGCATAGTTGCTTTGTTTTTGATGACCTAAAGTATCTGTAGTTTCTTTACTCATGTTCTTACCACAAGCACTACCTGCACCATGAGCCGGATATACGATGATATCATCCGACAAAGGCATGATCTTATTGCGCAATGAGTCAAACAAATAACCTGCTAACATTTCCTGTGTGAGCTCAGCTTTTACTTTTTGAGCCAGATCAGGGCGACCTACGTCTCCAATGAATAAAGTATCACCACTGAATAATCCTACTTCTTTTCCTGTCTCGTCTTTTAGTAAGTAACAGGTACTTTCCATGGTATGACCGGGTGTATGCAATACTTTGATGATCGCATTGCCTACTTTTAATTCTTCATCATCTTTGGCTGAGTGAAAATCGAAATCAGGTTGTGCATTAGGTCCGTACACAATCTTGGCACCTGTTTTCTTAGCGAGGTCAATATGACCTGAAACGAAATCAGCATGGAAGTGTGTTTCTAAAACATACTTAATCTTAGCACCATTTCGCTCTGCTTTTTGAATGTAAGGAGCTACTTCCCTTAATGGATCAATCACAACCGCTTCGCCATTGCTTTCAATGTAATAAGCACCTTGTGCTAAACATCCGGTATAAATTTGTTCTACTATCATGGTGTTCTTTTTTTGATTTGATACAGCAAATGTCAAACCCGTTGTGTTCTTTTTTCGTGACCGTTATCACGTTGCGGTGGCTTTAACATTTTTCTTGAAAGCCTTGCTATTATTATGTAAAACTGCAAATGAATGATGGAGAAAAACGTGACATTCGTCACATTTCAAACTGTTCTTTGTCATAAAAGGCGAAAGGCCCGCATTGCTGCAGACCTTTCTTTATTGGGGGGTATAAGAGACCGGATTAATGACCACCGCCGGGTAGTAAAAGTTCTTTGGCTATGATATAAATACCCATGACTAACACAAACCAACCAAAACCTTTTTTGAGTTTATGACCATCTATTTTTTTACTCAGCTGATTACCTATGAAAATTCCCGCGATCGCTAAAACTGTAACCATACCTAGCAAGCGCCAATCCATTGTATAGTTACTAATATCTCCTGTAAATCCTATTAAAGATTTAGCTGCAATAATTAAAAGTGAAGTACCTACCGCCTGTTTCATGGGTAATTTGCTCAAGAGAACCAATGCCGGAATGATGAGAAATCCACCACCTGCACCTACCAGACCTGTTAAAATACCTACTATAGCTCCTTCCAAAAGAATAACAGGGTAATTGAATTTTTGTTCCTCCTGCTCCTCAGTACCGTTTTTATTTTTTTCTCGTATCATAGACACAGAAGCAAACACCATCAGTACTGCAAAGAGAAGCATCATCAAAATCGATTTTGTGATGACAAAGTCTCCGATTTGAAACACTTCAGCAGGGATTAAGGGTACAATGAACTTTCTGGTAGCAAAAACAGCAGCGATAGAAGGTATTCCGAAAATAATTGCTGTTTTTATGTTCACCAGTCCTTGTCTGTATTTAGGAATTGCTCCTACCAAACTGGAAGCCCCAACAATAAACAGTGAATAGGCTGTTGCTAAAACAGGCTCTACACCAAAAAGATATACGAGTACAGGAACGGTGAGGATAGATCCCCCGCCACCAATCAACCCCAATGAGATGCCAATAACGAGTGATGCGATATAACCTGCAATTTCCATTTCAAATAATTTGACCGCAAAACTCAGACTTGCTTTCTGAATCTTTCGTGATTTATATCACGATAATAATTTTTGCAGGTTAATGATTTCGATATGTGATTTGTGTTGTTTGATCATTCCTTTTTCAGCCAGCTTTTTCATCAGTCTTGAAATGACTTCCCTTGAAGAATTCAATTCCTGTGCTATTTCTGTAAAGCTAACGGATACAATATTCGATTTCAGGGTATTCTGATGTTGTTGTAAATAAAAGACCAAACGTTCATCCATATTACGAAAAGCAATATGATCAATTGTCTGCAACATATCTTCAAAACGATCTCTATAGCTACCGACTACAAAGTGATACCAAGTTTTATAACCCGCCATCCATTGATCCATGTAAGTGAGCGGTATAGTGATAACCTCTGTTTTGGCTGAAGTTTTTGCCATAATTTGACTAGTCTCTTGCTTAATAGCACAAACCATGGAAAGTGCACATGCTTGTCCGGGTTGCAGGTAATACATAAAGAACTCATTACCGTCTTCATCTTCTCTGAATATTTTGATCAATCCGGATATAACGAGCATGGTAGATCGTATATTTTGTCCGGTTTTCATCAAAATTTCACCGGGTTCAAATTCGCGAACTTCACCCGCATCGGCGATCTGCTCCTGTAATTCTTTTTCAAAAAAAGGGAAGTGCTTTCGTATGATTTCAATAGGGATCATTCACACAATTTAGACAATCTGCAAATTTATATGGATAAAATAATGGGAGCGTGATATTTGTCACGCCTCATTTCTTCCCTTCGATCAACAGCCGATAAAATTTTTCTAACTCTTGCTGTTCAACAGATGAAAAAGGTTTCCGTTGTTGTAGTAAAGCATCAAAATAAAGCACTCTTTTATGACCGGGATATTTTTCAAGGATGGCTTTACATTGATCGATCCATTTTTCATATGAATCGCTTACTGTCTGCCTGTTGAGGTTTACCGGTGTTTTATCACGAGTAGGCATTTTAAGAATAATAGCTTCAACTGCGGCCAGCCAACCTACAGGCATATCAGGCACTTTGCGTGCTTTTGCTACCAACCCCTCTAGCTGTTTTTTGCTTAAGCTACCTCTTTCTTCATACTGATGCATAAGGCTCATCACAAACAAGGCATCTTTATTATACTGGTAACAGGCTTCCAGTACCTTATCAATGACATCTACTTTCTTTTTGTTGCCGGGTAATGACATTTTTGAAAATATAAAAGCAGGAAGGTAGAAAAACTAAGCTATTCCAGTAGTTTTATCTTCCTTAAAACAGAAATACATGGCCAAGAAGATCATTTTGTATGGATTCCTCATCTTTAGCAGTATTGCATTTCAAAATTGCAAAGTCTCACAAAAAAATCAATCAGTATCCCAACCCGTAAAAGAATCATTCAAAGCGGATAGAGAATTCAGAGCGGCATGGATTGCAACAGTAGCCAATATCAACTGGCCATCTAAACCCGGATTAAGTGTTGCAGAACAACAACGTGAAGCCATTGAGCAGCTAGACTTTTTGAAGGCGCATCATTTCAATGCGGTAGTCTTTCAGGTAAGACCTCAAGCGGATGCATTGTATAGTAGTGAGCTGGAACCCTGGTCTTATTATCTCACCGGACAACAAGGAAAAGCACCCGATCCATTTTATGATCCGCTTACATTTTGGACAGAAGCTGCACATGACAGAGGGATGGAATTGCATGTGTGGTTAAATCCTTATCGCGCACATCATAAAGATGGAAAAGAAATCAGTGAACAATCGATTGTAAAAAAGCGACCAGACTTAGTGATGAAACTAAAAGAAGGTTATTGGTGGATGGATCCCGCACGAAAAGCAACACAAGACCTTACTTCTGCAGTAGTCAAAGACCTGGTAAAACGCTATGATATCGACGGCATTCATTTTGATGACTATTTCTATCCTTATCCTTCTTACAATGGAACAGATGATTTCCCGGATGATGAAAGCTGGTCAGCTTATAAAGCGGCAGGTGGACAATTATCTCGTGGTGACTGGCGCAGAGATGCTGTGAATACTTTGATTGAAAGACTGTACACAGAAATCAAAGCAGAGAAAAAATATGTAAAGTTTGGGCTGAGTCCGTTTGGTATCTGGCGCCCCGGTCATCCGGCTTCTATTGAAGGCTTTGATCAATATGATCAGTTGTATGCAGATGCCAAACTTTGGCTAAACAAAGGATGGATTGATTATTTCGCTCCGCAATTGTACTGGCCTATTAACAGGATGCCACAAAGTTATCCGGTATTATTGGGATGGTGGCAAAGTGAGAATACCATGCAACGTCACTTATGGCCGGGTATCAGTGTGGGCAGAGATACCAGTGCCAAAAATGTAAATGAAATCATGAGTCAGATCATGATCTCCAGAGGTATGCTTCCGCAAAGCAAAGGAGTGGTTCACTGGAATATTTTCTCTGTATCTAAAAATCCACCCATGGCAAAAGCCTTGATAGAAGGTCCTTATAAAAAGCAAGCCTTGGTGCCCGAAAGTCCATGGTTGGGTAATCAAGCTCCTGTCGCACCAACTGTTTCTACAGCAACACAAGCAGATAAGGTTACCGTAAGCTGGACACATCCGGATGAAGCAACTGTTTTCAGGTGGGTGGTGTACTATCAATATGGCAATCAAAAAAGATATCAGATCCTTAATAGAAAAGATCGGTCTGTTGTATTGGAGAGATTGGCTAACGGTTCAGGAAATGAAAAGCTAACTGTTTCAAATATCACTGTCACTGCTGTAGACAGGTTAGGAAATGAAAGTGTTCGTTAACGCTTTTTTTGCTGCTAAACCTGTAAATTGATATACAATCGAAGATCATGAAACAATTATGGATGCTTATGGCATGGTTTGCTTTTTCATCAGCAGTGGATGCACAGAATAAGTTCGACGTATATCCTACATACTCAGGAGCTGATTTAGGACTAACCTATACACCAACATCTTCTGTATTTCGTATCTGGAGTCCACCTGCATCTGCTATGGAATTGAAATTGTATACGACCGGGACCGGGGGTGTAGCAAAAGAAACCATCCCAATGCAGAAGAGTGAATCCGGTACTTGGGTAGCAGTAGTGAATCGTGATTTGAAAGGCATGTTTTATACAGTTCGTTCGAAGATCAATGATCGGTGGGGTAATGAAGTGACTGATCCGTATGCAAGAGCCACAGGTATCAATGGACAAAGAGCGCAAGTAGTTGATTTGAAAGAAACGAATCCTGTAGGTTGGGAAAAAGATCAAAGCCCCAATTTCTCGGATAAAAATTTACCTACGGATGCCATCATTTATGAATTGCATATTCGCGATGCTACTATTGATGAAGAATCGGGTGCTAAACACAAAGGAAAATTTCTCGGATTGGCAGAAACAGGAACCAAGAATAAAGCAGGTTTGTCAACAGGACTGGATCATATCAAAGAATTGGGGGTAACACATGTACATTTGTTACCCTTCTATGATTACAACTCTGTTGATGAAACCAAAACAGGACAATACAACTGGGGCTATGATCCGGTGAATTACAATGTGCCGGAAGGGTCTTACAGTACCGATGCATCAGATGGGAAAACACGTATTCGCGAGTTGAAACAAATGATTCAGGCTTTTCATCAGAATGGATTGCGTGTGGTGATGGATGTGGTGTACAATCATACTGCATTAACGGAGACATCCAATTTCAATCAACTGGTACCGGGATATTATTACCGACAAAAACCCGATGGTAGTTTTTCAGATGCAACTGCTTGTGGTAATGAAACAGCCAGTGAAAGAGCCATGATGCGAAAATTTATGTTGGAGAGCGTACTGTATTGGGTAAAAGAATACCATATCGATGGTTTTCGTTTTGATTTGATGGGTGTACATGATATTCAAACCATGAACCTGATTTCAGATACGCTGCATAAGATTAAACCCGATATCTTACTCTATGGCGAAGGTTGGACGGCAGGTGCATCACCTTATCCGGAAGAAAAAAGAGCTGTTAAGAAAAATGCACATCTCTTAAAAGG
>CAYMQQ010000038.1:11101-20420 GCA_964392685.1 uncultured Sediminibacterium sp. | reverse complement strand
TTCCGATCCCTAATAATATCCAAACCATGGTAGGAGCAACCTGTTGCAGTTGGTTCTTCCATTTCAATAGCGCCAGTAATGTAACCACAGTAATAATGATGCGATACCAAACCAGCAATCCCTCATTCATATGAATCAATATGCCCAACACTCCGGTGAATCCGGCCAGAAAAACAGAAATATGTAGCTTGATGAGCGCCTCTTTCATGAGGCTAAAGCTAATTCAAAGAAATAGAAAACAGCGTTTTGGGGAGATTTGATTTAGACGAACAATAACGTTCTATTTTCAAGAAGCACTTGATACCCTTTTCTTATAACTTTTGAAAAGACTATGCCATTGTATTTTTAAAACACCCAATACTCCTTCTTTGATGATGCCCTTGCTCATTTTACTCACACCAATCTTTCGATCAATAAATGTGATGGGCACTTCTTTGATACGGAATCCTAATTTCCAAGAAACGAATTTCATCTCAATCTGGAAAGCATACCCTACGAATTCAATTTCATCCAAGTTAATGGATTCTAATACTTGTCGCCTATAACACATGAAACCTGCAGTTGGATCATTTACCGGCATCCAGGTAAGTAATTTGGTGTACAGAGCGCCCCCTCTTGAATACAACTGACGATCCCAAGGCCAGTTTTCTGTTTTACCACCGGGTACATATCGACTACCCACCGCTACATCCGCTCCTTCATATTTACATGCATGATACAAACGTTCCAAATCTTTAGGATTGTGAGAGAAATCCGCATCCATTTCAAAAATATATGCATATCCTCTGTTGATACCCCATTTGAATCCATGAATATATGCGGTACCTAAACCCAGTTTTCCTTTACGCTCTTCAAGGAATAGTTTTTCGGGATATTGTTGCATGAGTTCTTTTACAATGGCAGCAGTACCATCAGGGGAGCCATCATCAATCACTAGAACATGATAATCTGATTGTAAGTCAAATACAGCTTTGATGATTGATGCAATATTTTCTTTTTCGTTGTAGGTTGGTATGATGACTAACTTTTCCAATCAAAGGTGTATTCGGTTGCTCCGCTAAAATACAACTCAGAACGATTAGTCGTTATGCCGTTGGCAGAATTGCGGAAAATACCATATGAAATAGGGAGACTTATCCTTTCTTTAACAAAGTTCTATTGAGGATTTCAGTGAGTTTTTGCTTGGTATTCATAGGGAAATCACCTTTCATCATCCAATCATAATACTGGGGTTCTTCCTTGAGTACCTGTGTCACAGGCTTACCTTTATGTTTCCCAAAATTGAAGACTTCTACCCCATTTTCACGAACAAAGCGACGGGCAAAATCCACGATATCGTCTTCGCCGGTGAATTTTACGATGCTTTCTACCGTATTTCCAATTTGCGGATAACGCTCTACTTGCGCTTCCAGTACTTCCCAAGTTGCCGTGGCATCCACTTCTGCACTGTGTGCTCCGTCCAAAGTTTTTTGACAATAAAATTTATAGGCAGCACTCAATGTTCTTTGTTCCATCATGTGAAATACTTTCTGCACATCAACCAACTTTCTTCCATCAGTAGAAAAATCAATACCTACACGTAAAAATTCTTCAATAAGCATAGGGATATCAAAACGATTGCTATTATATCCTCCAATATCACAATGATCAATGAATTGTTTGACTTCATTTGCTACCTGTTTGAAAACAGGTGCATCTTTTACCATGTCATCAGTAATACCATGAACATCACTCGCCCCTTTCGGAATGGGCATCATGGGATTGATGAGTTTTCTTTTGACTTGCTGAGTTCCGTCTGGATTGATCTTCACAATAGCGATCTCTACAATACGATCCAAACTGATGTTAACCCCGGTTGTTTCCAAATCAATAAAAGCAAGCGGACGTGTGAGTTGCAATTTCATGGTACGAAGTAAATATAATAATTCTAATTATTGGTATCTGTCTTTTGAATGATCTCCTCTGCCAATGATACCACATCTATGCCATCATAATTACCGCTACTCATTAATAAAAGATTGCTGTTATGATAGTCAACAGACAATAACCATTCTTTTAACAACACTGCATCTGTAAAAATGAGCAACCCTGATTTATTAAAACCTTGTTGTACTGCAGCTTCCGGTAAATCGGGCAATCGCTTGATCTCTAACGCATGTTTGGAGTAAAAAACAACCGCTTGATCTGCAGGTTCCAATGCACCATTGTATTCTTTCATGAAGGCCTCTTTCAAACTGCTATAGGTATGTAACTCAAGTACGCCTATTAATTTACGACCGGGGAATTGTGATTTTACTGCTTCAATCGTTGCTTTTACTTTACTGGGCGCATGTGCAAAATCGCGATATACGGCTGTTTGATCATTACCGGCTAGCAACTCCAATCGTTTGGCGGCTCCGGTGAAACTACCAATGGCCTGAACAAAATCATGCGCTGATAATCCCAATTCTTTACATGCATAATAAGCCGCATGCAAGTTGAGCAAATTATGGTTACCAAATACTTCTAAAGTTCCCGATACGCCCTCTAACTGAATACTTGTTTTCCCTTCTTTTATAGAGTGTTGGGGTACATCATATGGTCGATAGTATATATCTTTTCGTCCATGATTGATGACCAGTTCATTTAATACAGGGTCTGATTCATTGTAAATTAATAGCCCACCCGGCTCTATCTTATTGATAAAAGTGACGAATTGCTCCAGATAAAATTCAAACGTGGGAAATACATTGATATGATCCCAGGCAATCCCTGTAAGAATAGCAATATGCGGAAATAAAAAATGAAACTTAGGTTTTCGCTCGATGGCACTGGCAGGATATTCATCCCCCTCACAAACAATAACAGGTGCATCGGTAATATTTACAGACTGATCAAACCCCTCCACTTTTGCTCCAACGAGATAATCGAATTTTTGCGATGTATGCTTCAACACATGCATGATCATACTGGTTGTGGTGGTCTTACCATGACTTCCTCCCACCACTACTCTTGTCTTTTGCTGACTCTCATGATAGATATATTCCGGAAAAGAATAGATATTCAATTGCAACGCTATTGCTTTTTGTAATTCCGGATTGTCTGATTTTGCATGCATCCCTAAAATAACAGCATCCAAATCAGGGGTGATCTTACCCGGATCCCAGCCAATAGTAGTTGGCAAAAGACCGTGTTGTTGCAGATTAGAGGCTGCAGGTTCGAATATTTCGTCATCTGTTCCTGTGACCTGATAACCCTTTTTATGGAGTGCAATGGCCAATTGATGCATCACACTTCCGCCTATCGAAATAAAGTGAACCTTCATAATAATACTTTGATTTCTATCGTTTTATGCATATTAACTGTCTGAAAGCAACAATTTCAGTCAAATCAGTATCTTTGTTATAGCGCAAAATACAGTCAAAACGCTAACTTAAATCGCAACACATGAAAAAGATAACCGCTATACTATTCTTACTCGTATTAAGCGCAGTGTTGATTAGTTCCTGTACTTCATCTAAAAGCAGAGGCTGTCCAACCACCAATCCTCGCTACTTCAAGCCTTAATGTCTGCTGAACTTATTGCATTTTATATTGTTTTCTAAGAAAAAAAGATGAACTGGAATCCTATTACTTCGATTGATCAGTTGGCGCAGATCAAAGAACAATCTTTTCAAACAGCACAGGTCATATTCAAACATAGTACCCGTTGCAGCATCAGCTCCATGGTCTTGAATCGTTTAGAAAGAAGTACTGTACCTGAGCAAGTAACATTCCATTATTTAGACCTTCTTGCCTTTCGTTCTATTTCAGATCAAATAGCTACCGATTTTGCCGTATACCACGAGTCACCCCAGGTTTTGCTGATCAAAAATGGAGAATGTGTATACGATGAAAGTCATCATGGTATCAGCATGGATGAAATAGCAGAACAAGCCGCACAAACAGCCTAGGAAAGCAAGCCTGCTTTTAGTAAATTGCTGTAAAAAATCGCATGATCATCACAGTTTTTGGCGCTACCGGACAAGTAGGTCGCTTTATAGTGTCATTGGCATTGGCCAAGGGCCATACTGTACGCGCTTTTGGAAGAAATGTGGAGGAATTGATAGATCATGATCTGGATAATGATGCTTTGATCGCAATCAAAGGTTATGTTTTTGATGCCTTAGATGTTAGGAATGCCATAGAAGGATCAGATGCCGTATTATCTGCACTAGGGGGCAGTTTTGATGGTAGTGATCGAACCAGAAGTTTGGGTATGAAAAATATCATTGAACAGATGGAACAGTGCGGTGTACAAAGGATTGTTGCGTTGGGCGGTATGGGTATTTTGAATGCAAATGAGCCCGATGAAGGTTTACTGATAGAACAACCAGGTTATCCAAAAGAATACCTGCCGGTGGGAAATGAACACTTGCTTGCTTATCGAGCACTGGCGCATTCTTCGCTTGACTGGACTTTTATTTGCTCCCCCGATATTTTGAACAAGGCGGGAACCGGACAATACATTACTGCTGCTAATTATGCCCCAAAGCCCAATCATTATCAGATTACTGCCGGAGATTTAGCCCATTGTATGCTTACATGTATTGAAAAACAACAATACCTGAAACAGCGGGTGGGGATTAGTAGGTTATGATTTTAAAATCACTTTTGTCTGGTAATACTGCTATGAGCTACGAGCCACGAGCTCTGAGCTTTTATCAGTTGAATTTGAAGGTTTGAATAGCCTGTTTGGACATGTTAAGCATTTCTTTTAACCGTTACAAGACTAAGACTAATTTGCAAGCACTATCAGTTATATAAAATGAATATCAGAAAGCCCACAATTACTACTAATCAAGGCTCGCAGCTCGTGGCTCATAGCTCAAAGCTTATTTTCTCCTGACTGTAATGATTTTTAAATGATGGATGAGTGATCAACAAATGACTGATTGTTTTAGTGTACTAGTTTTTCCATCAACCAGTCTCTTTGGAGATCTGTACCCAACAAAAAATCATGTTCACCAAATTTTGAAAATCCGAAAGACTGATAGAAGGCAATTGCCCGTTCATTCTTTTCCCAAACACCTAACCATACTTTTTTATAATCATGGTCTTTCGCGTAGGATAGTGCGTGTAGCATCAAAGCTTTTCCGATTCCCTTTCCGATGCTGTTTTTGCGGGCATAAAAACGACAAATTTCAATAGAGGGATCAGTAGTTGGGTTTTGCGTGTGAGTGCCGGGGCTCATTTTACAATATCCAACCGGTACATCATCTACAAACGCTATAAAAAAAACATTCAAGGGATCCAATACTTCCGCCATCAGTTTTTCTTCTGTGAATTGCGTATCGAGAAAGAGTTGCATATCCGTAACCGTATTCTGTTCGGCGAAGCTGTCGTAAAAAGTTTCACGGCTGATGGTTGCAATCAATGATGCATCATCAGCCGTGGCAGTTTGGATATACAAGCTATTCAATGTTTAAGCAGAAATATTTTCAATGACCATGGCGCTGGCACCACCTCCACCATTACAAATACCGGCAGCACCCACTTTTCCACCATGTTGTTTCAACACATGTAATAAGGTGACAATGATCCTTGCACCGCTGCAACCCAAAGGATGCCCTAAAGAAACAGCACCACCATGTACATTCACTTTTGCAGGATCCAATTTCATTTTCTGAATATTAGCGATGCCAACTACAGAGAATGCTTCATTCAATTCAACATAATCAATCTGATTCATTTCTAAACCGGCTTTTGCTACTGCTTTTGGAACCGCCAACGCCGGTGTTGTAGTGAACCACTCAGGCGCTTGTTCTGCATCGGCATAACCACGAATGATGGCCAAGGGTTTAATGCCTAATGCATCTGCTTTTTCTTTGCTCATCAACACCACTGCTGCTGCACCATCGTTCATGGTAGAAGCATTGGCTGCTGTAACGGTTCCATCTTTTATAAATGCAGGTTTTAATTCAGGGATCTTATCAAACTTTACATTGAAAGCGTCTTCATCTTTCGCAAATAAAACAGGATCTCCTTTTCTTTGGGGAATGGGTACCGGCACTACTTCTGCATCAAAGTTTCCATTGTTCCACGCTGCCTGACTTCTTTTATAGCTCTCAATTGCAAAAGCATCTTGTTCTTCACGTGAAATATTACACTCTTTGGCACAAAGTTCTGCTGCATTACCCATGGCGTAATTATGGTACACATCGGTCAAACCATCTTTAGCCAAACCATCGATCATTTGCACATTCCCATATTTGTTTCCCCAACGAAGATTGGGAGAATAAAAAGGGACATTGCTCATGCTTTCCATTCCACCAGCTACCACCACATCCACATCTCCCAATAAAATTGCCTGCGCACCTTGTGAAATGGCTTTCATACCACTGGCACAAACTTTATTAACAGTAGTACAAATCACCGTATCAGGCAACCCTGCAAATTTCGCTGCCTGACGGGCAGGTGCTTGTCCGGTATTTGCTTGTATTACACAACCCATTAACACTTCCTGTACTTGATCAGGCTGAATGCCGGCTTTTTCAATAGCCGCTTTAATAGCAATAGCACCCAACTGAGGGGCGGAAAAATCTTTCAGACTGCCACCAAAAGAACCCATCGGAGTTCTTACAGCAGATACGATATACACGGTTCTGTTCGACATATAATTCAATTGAAGCGCAAATATAAGGCAATCATACTAACAATTGTTAGCTTCTATACTTAAATTGATCCTTTAAGCATAGTATATTAGCTAAAAAAACTTATGCGTCGTTCCGTCTTCATTTTCTGTAGTCTGATTTGCATTGCAATGATCGCTAGCTCATTTTATAGAATAGCGCCTGATTGCAGTACTTTGAAAGTGGGGAAATTTCATACCTATACCAAGAGAGGTGATCATATTCAGATTACAAGAATTGATGGAATACAACAAGACGTGAACACCCGTACAAAAGATACTACGTATTGGAAAATTGATTGGCTGAGTAATTGCAGATTTGCCGCGACATATCTTTCTGGTGCAGGCCCCAAAGATGATGCTGAAAAAAGACTATATCAAAACAGTATCCTTTATTTTGATATCAAAGAAATAGCAGACAACTATTATGTTGGAACAACAACCGTAAAAGCTCCCAATGGGAATAGTGTATTTACAGATACTACTTGGTTGGTCCATAGACAATAGACCATGGTCCATGGACTATGGTCTATCGACTATCGACTTCTCCGAAGACTCACCCAATCTATATTACTCCGTAATCAGTTTGAACCCAGTTTGTGTAAACTCGATCTTTCTTTGTTTATAAAGATTACCTGTTGTCATCTTAAAAGTCTTCTTACTCATTCCAAAGAAAGTATAGATCTCTTCCGGATCTGATTTATCGTGATAAGGCAGGTATCCATTGTTTTCTTGTAACAAACGAAGTATTTTCTCTGCTTCATCTTCTACCTTTTGAAAACCCGGCTTTCCCAGCACAACATCAATTTTGTTACCGGGAAGAATAGTTTTAACAAAGCCCTTGAGTTTATCGCCGATTTTAAGTTCCGTGAATATCTCGTTGGTATGAATGATACCGGTATGTACATTGTTGATGATGACCACATAACCCAATTCAGATTGACGGTACACCAACAGGTCTACTTGGTCTAATTCTTTTACCGTCAATTCATCATTGCTCAATAATTGCTCAATTTTTTCTGTTGCCGCAACCCTTCCTGTCATTTGATCGATATAGAGTTTCACAAGATACTCTCCTCCCACTCTCATACCTCCCAGTTGTTTTGAGGCGGGAACAAACAGATCCTTCATCAGTCCCCAATCCAGAAAAGCACCCTGACGGGTAACTGCCACTGCTTTCATCTTGGCAATCTCGCCTACGCAAGCGTTCGCTTTTTGAGTAGTGGCAATAAGCCGATTATCTGAATCATGATATACAAATACTGTGATCTCGTCTCCGATTCGAAGTCCTTTTGGAGCAAAACGAGTGGGTAATAAAATACCATCTCCTCCATCTTCGAGGTAAAAACCAAAATCTACTTTTCTTGATACTTTGAGGGTATTGTATTGCCCTACATTCACTGTTTCCATAAAAATCTGAATCGGCAAAAATAGGTTAGTTTATTTGAATACGATGGAATATACGTTTTAGAAGGGTATCCACGGCTGTTAGCAACTTTAAAAGACTGATCCATAAGGCTTTAATATTTTCATTGCATGAAAGGGATCTATACAATACTTGTTTGTTTCATCATGGTATTTCAATCCAATGCTCAAACTGTAACCGGGCATTGGTATGGAATTGGTAAAGTAGCGGTTCCGGGTGAGCATAGCACTTATTTATCAGAACTTGTCATCAAACAAAAAGGAAATACTGTTACCGGTGAATTGCAATATTATTTTAGAGATAGTTTATTCAAAGTAAAAATCAATGGAAATTTCAATACCAAAACAAGACAATTAACTTTCAAACCCATACCTTTTATTTATTATTTATCGACCAATACCAGAATCGGGGTTGATTGTATGCTCACCGGTAATTTTACACTTTTGGTCAATCGAACTGAATCAGTTTTAACAGGGGCTTTTGAAAGTGACGCTGCGCATAGATACACAAGTCCCGCGATTCAATATCGTTTTAAATACTCAACAGATACCAGTGCCTCCAAACCCGAAATCTATATCACGGAAATTGATACCCCCACTGATACCATCAGTACAATGAAGATCATAGAGAGAAAAGAAATCTCTCCCACCATGATCGAACCCAGATTTTTAAAAAGAGAAAAATCTGTTTTCAATGAGATCAAAGTCACTGAAAATTTTCTCAGAATTGACTTATATGATAATGGCACCATTGATCATGATACAGTTTCCATCTACGTGAATGATCAACTATTATTTAAAGATATTCCTTTGACACAAAGTGCATTTAGAAGAACGATCGTACTCGATTCAACCAAGGATGTAAATGAGATCAGTATGTATGCAGAGAATCTAGGCACCATCCCACCCAATACAGCGATCATGATCATTTATGACGGACAGAAAAGACATGAGCTTATTCTTACCAGTGATCTAAATAGAACAGCTACGATCAGATTGAGAAGGAAGTAAGATGCTTTTAGGGGATAGCTTATAGCTTATGGGTAATAGCATATGGCAAAACCATGATCTGCCTTTAGCTCATGGCTTATAGTTCATAGCAAATGGTAAAACTGTATGCTGTTATTTGCTATGAACTATAAGCCATAAGCTATTAGCCTAAAACAACTCAGGCATCGGGTTATCATCTTTGGGTCTTTGCTCCCATTCCATTTCAATGCTTTTGTTGAAGTCTGTCAGTTTTGC
>CAYMQQ010000038.1:0-11001 GCA_964392685.1 uncultured Sediminibacterium sp. | reverse complement strand
AGGTATACAGCAGTAATGATTTTATTCGGATCAAATTTTTCGATCAGGGTTACTTTTTCCGGATCAAAACGCTGGGTCATTTCTGTATCTGTCAACTCATAACTACCGTCATTGTAGATAACCAGTAGTTTCTCATCTTCAAAGCTGCCCAGGTATTGCCCCTTTTCTTCAGTATTTAATCTACCAAACTTATCATCAAACCATAATTTAACACCTGCCAAAGTGCTCTTACCCGCTTCTTTCAGTTTCACTGTTTTAATAGGATACTTCGTTACCTGGTTACCCATACTACTCCTTCCTTTGATCTCTAATTCTTCAAAGTAAAAATCAAATTCTTTGTTACGAGCAGTACAATTCGGACTCAATACCACTTTCACCACTTCGGCTTCGCCATTTGGATTGGCGGTGAAATAATGCACTTTGCTCTTATCAGATCCTTTGGTGAGATCATATTCTTTGTCTCGCGTTACACCTGTGACATTGAAACGTTTGGCATAGCTGGTTCCACTGGCACCATCCAAATAAATCATATTATAGGTAGTACGCTCGTCATTTTTTCTAAAAACGGCGGCATGAAGAATGTCCTTTCCTACAAATATCTTGTCAGACACTTTCACCACTTTCATAGTGCCTGATTTGGTAAATGCAATGATATCATCGTAATCGGAACAGTCACATAAAAACTCATCTTTTTTCAAAGATGTACCTATAAATCCTTCCGCACGATTCAGGTATAATTTGGTATTGGCAATTGCTACTTGTTTCACCTGAATGGTATCAAACTCTTTGATCTCCGTTTTTCTTTCTCGACCCTTGCCAAATTTTTTGAGTAAGTTTTCAAAATAGGCAACCGCAAAATCAGTCAAATGCTCTAAATCAAATTTTACTTGTTTGATCTCTGCCTCTATTCCTTTGATCTGCTCATTCAGTTCATTGATATCCAGACGATAAATTCTACGAACGGGTTTTTCTGTCAGTTTTAAAATATCTTCTCTTTCTATGGCACGTTTGAGTTTTTTTCTGAATGGCTCAAAAGCTTTACTGATGGCCTCTATCACCAAGTCCCAAGTAGCATGCTTCTGTTCCAGTTCTTTGTATATCTTTTCTTCAAAGAATATCTTCTCCAATGAAGTATAATGCCATTTGTCTTCCAACTCTGCCAGTCTGATCTCTAATTCTCTTCCTAGTAATGTCTTTGTATTATCAGCAGATACTTTTAACAACTCATGCACCCCTAAGAATTGCGGTTTTTGTTCCACTACCACACATGCATTGGGAGAAATACTCACTTCACAATCAGTGAACGCATACAAAGCATCAATGGTGATATCTGTAGAAATACCAGCAGCAAGATCAATATGAATTTCTACTTCCTGCGCGGTAACATCTGTTACTTTCTTGATTTTGATCTTACCCTGATCATTCGCTTTGGTGATACTCTCCATCAATTGGGTAGTCGTAACACCAAAAGGCACATCCCTTATCACCAGTGTTTTTTTATCCAACTCCTCAATATGAGCACGTACACGAACTTTGCCACCTCTTTTCCCTTCATTATAGTTAGACACATCAATCATACCTCCTGTTTGGAAATCGGGATAGATCTCAAACTTTTTGCCTTTCAGGTATTTGATGGAAGCATCAATCAACTCACAGAAATTATGGGGAAGAATTTTGGTAGATAAACCCACCGCAATACCATCGGCACCCTGAGCCAACAGCAAAGGGAATTTCATTGGCAAAGTGATAGGCTCGTTCTTCCTACCATCATAACTCAATTGCCAATGCGTAGTCTTATGATTGAATGCTACTTCGAGTGCAAATTTGGATAAACGAGCTTCAATATATCTTGAGGCAGCTGCTTCATCGCCTGTTCTTACATCTCCCCAGTTACCTTGCGTTTCAATCAGTAGATCTTTTTGTCCAAGATTCACCAATGCATCACCAATACTGGCATCTCCATGTGGATGGTATTGCATGCTTTGTCCGATGATATTGGCCACTTTATTAAAGCGTCCATCATCCATTTCTTTCATCGCATGTAAGATCCTGCGTTGAACGGGTTTTAAACCATCTTCAATCGCAGGAATCGCTCTTTCTAATATTACATAGGAAGCATAATCCAGAAACCAGTTCCGGTATTGTCCCTGTACGCCTGATTGATTTTCAAAAACCCTGTTGGGTTGTTTTTCCTTCGCCATCTTCTCGTCGTTTGTTAATCGTATTTACTTACACCCTATTTCTCAATTCTGAATGTATCGTCTTTTGCATCTTCCAAACCATTCAATTCAAACATGATCATATCTGTATTTGCAATCACTTCATGCCAAGCCCATGGTTGAATGAATATTTTAGCCGGTGCTTTCACTTGAATAGATCCTTTCGCATCTCCTTGCACATCAAACCAGTTGAGAGTAATCTCTCCCTGCATCAGTATTAGCTGCTCCGGATTTTTAGTAGGTGCTGTACCCTTATGGTAATGCCTTCCACTAATACTACCCTTTTTCCGATAAGCAATGATGAATTGTCCGGTTCTGTCTGTGTCAAAATAATGCGTAGCCCCTCTTTCATCTTCTCCAATCTTATCTACGCGAATGACTTCTACCATGTGCCGTTTGATTTTAAATCTGATCGTTTCTGCTGGTTTTTATTCCGTTATTTCTACACTTGTATCCTGATTCTTGCCTCCCTGTATCTTCACACTGATGTCTTTCCAAGATTTATTCCAATCTCCGAGTACTTCCAATTTCCCTTCCTGAATCATTTCCCTGATTCGCCATACTAAGAAAACATCACCTGTCTTCACTTTCATCTTACTCAAAGTATTCGTCAATATCTTACTCAGCTTTTGCGGCTCAGCGTTGATATGTGCAAGAATATCCTTATCAAAAAAATTCACTTCTTTACCAATGATCTTTTTCCCCCCTTCCAAAAAACGCACCATGGCTGATTCCAGACAATGTTTTTTCCATTCATCAGGATCTACTTCAAACTCACTCAGTGTAATAGGTCTGGCCAATCTCTTGGCTTTCAAGAATTCCTTAGGTTGAATCTCATGCAGATAAGAAGGATAAAATATTTGTCCCTTTTCATTGATAAAAGGAAGATTATTGAGGTATAAAACCTGTACCCTTCCCTGATAGTCTTTCAATTGACTCATCAACCAATAATACCCACAAACATCATGAGCATTTTGAGCCATCCATATCCAAACTTCTGTATCGGGCTCCTCATCCAACTGTTTCAATAAATGATGTACAGTTAATTTATCATCTACCAAATCTAGTTGTTCGGTATAAGGAGAAAATTCGAGCAAACTTTTCCACCAATCGCGACGCAATTGGTAGCCTTCGGTTGCATAAATATCACCTAACGGACCTACCGCATAATCATCTTTAATTTCAAGGATGGTTCCTTGAATGGTTTCATCCAATTCTATGGCTTGTTGTAGTACTGCTATGTTCGCAGTTTCGAAAACAATATGAATCATCTTACACTGTTTAATACTTTGATCAGTTGGCCGCCACCTCCAGATCCAATTCTACTTTTAGGTTATTGATAATAAAATCCTGTCTTTCCATGGTATTCTTACCCATGTAGTATTCTAATAATTGTTGGATATGATCACCTTGTTCCAATATCACCGGCTGAACACGCATTTCTGCGCCAATGAATCTTCCAAATTCTTCCGGAGAGATTTCTCCTAACCCTTTGAATCGTGTGATCTCCGGCTTACCTCCTAGTTTTTGAATGGCAGCCTGTTTTTCTGATTCATCATAACAATAAATCGTTTCCTGTTTATTTCTCACACGGAATAAAGGTGTTTCCAAGATGTAAACATGCCCACGTTTGACAAGATCAGGAAAGAATTGAAGAAAGAAAGTCATCATCAGCAAACGGATATGCATTCCATCCACGTCTGCATCCGTAGCAATGACAATGTTATTGTAACGCAATCCTTCCATTCCATCTTCAATATTCAATGCATGTTGCAATAAATTGAACTCTTCATTTTCGTATACTACTTTTTTGGTGAGCCCGAAAGCATTCAATGGCTTACCACGCAAACTAAATACGGCTTGGGTATCTACACTCCTAGATTTTGTAATACTTCCACTGGCACTATCCCCTTCCGTGATGAAAATGGTTGAATTCTTTTGCAAGGCGATGAACTCTTCTTTATTCTTAGCAGGCAAATCATCATTCAAATGCACCCTACAATCTCTTAGCTTTTTATTGTGCAGATTGGCTTTCTTCGCTCTTTCATTGGCTAATTTTTTAATTCCGGCCAGTTCCTTTCTTTCACGTTCACTTTGTTCAATACGTTTACGAAGGGCTTCCGCTACGGTTGGATTTCTATGGAGATAGTTATCTAATTCTTTCGCCAAAAATTCTTCCACAAATTTTTTCATGGACGGACCACCTTCTGAAACATTCTGAGAGCCCAATTTAGTTTTGGTCTGACTTTCAAACACCGGTTCTTGTACACGTACAGAAATAGCGGCTACGATACTGCCACGGATATCGGAAGCATCATAATCTTTCTTATAAAAATCACGGATCACTTTGATATAGGCTTCTCTAAATGCCTGTTGATGGGTTCCACCTTGTGTGGTATACTGTCCATTCACAAAAGAGAAAATATCTTCCCCGTAATCATTATTGTGAGAAATGGCCACTTCAATATCATCTCCCTTCAAATGAATGATGGGATAACGGAGTTCGTCTGCATTGGTTTTTCTTTCCAACAGATCCAACAATCCGTTTTTACTCACATACTTTTTTCCATTGAAATGAATGGATAGTCCAGCATTCAGGTAGCAATAATTCCATAGCTGACTATCGAGGTATTCATGGATGAAATGAAAATTACGAAAAACGGTTTCATCGGGAATAAAGGACACCAGCGTTCCATTGGGCTCACTTGTTTTTTGTTCCTTGTGATCTTTTACCAATACACCTCTTTCAAATTCAGCTGTTTTTTCTTTCCCATCACGGTGTGAAGTGACTTTGAAATACTGACTCAATGCATTTACCGCTTTGGTACCTACTCCATTCAGACCTACACTTTTTTGAAAGGCTTTACTATCGTATTTGGCACCTGTATTGATCTTGCTCACCACATCCACCACTTTACCCAACGGAATACCCCGGCCATAATCGCGGATGTTTACCTGTTTACCCTCGATGGTAATCTCAACTTGTTTCCCAAATCCCATGGTATGTTCATCGATACAGTTATCGATCACTTCTTTGATCAATACATAGATACCATCATCCGTAGCGGAACCATCGCCCAATTTACCGATGTACATTCCTGGTCTGAGTCGAATATGCTCACGCCAGTCTAAAGACCGTATCGATTCTTCATTGTATTCATTCAAATTCTTCTGTTCTGCCATAAGTCTTCATTTTAATAGAAACTCCTTCACAATATTTCTGTTCTCCAACCCGCAAATCTAACCACCTGTACACCCGACACAATTTTTCTTTTCTACAAATGCCATTTTCATGTGGATAAAACACAAAAAAATGTTGATTTTGCCATTTTCAGCCCCTTCTACCTACCTTTATCGCATCAATCCCCTTCAAAAACAACCCATCCGGGATCTACAACAGATCGCTATTCTTGCCGCTGAGCGACTCGAGGAGAATGATCGATTTGCCCGCCAGGTGAAATCGAATATACCGGAACAGATGGATGCGGTAGCAAATCGACTCAATCGTTCTATAGAAAAGCAAATAGATTGTACTGTTTGCGGCAATTGTTGCAAGAGTCTAATGATCAATGTCTCTGAATCAGAAGCAGATACACTTTCTGCACATTTGGAAGTTTCCCGTGCTTCTTTTGATGAAACCTATCTGGAGAAAGGAAATAACGGAATGATGTTGATGAATGCCATCCCATGTACTTTTCTCGAAGCCAATCGCTGTAATGTCTATGAACACCGCTTTGAAGGTTGTCGAGAGTTTCCCGCTATGCATTTACCGGGATTTTCCAAAAGACTATTCACCACCCTCATGCACTACGGAAGATGCCCAATCATCTTTAATATTGTGGAAGAGATGAAGGATGAGATGGGATTTGTGAGGGATGTGTGAATTGTGAATGGTCAATTGTCAATTTTTTCACCACCCACATTCACAATTCACAATTAACAATTCACGTTTCACTTACTATCATGCTACAATTCGGAATCGATCATCTGCTTCAACTAAACCCTTCTTGGAAACAATCGCGCATTGGCATGATCACTAATGAAGCTGCTCGAACACGTGATGGGATTGCTTCCAGAAAGGCTTTATTGGAAAATGGTTTTCATATTACGATGTTGTTTTCACCTGAACATGGTTTGGATGTGCAAGGTGCCGATGGACATGCCATGACCGATGGAACAGATATACTTACCAGCTTACCTGTGATCAGCTTGTATGGTGAAAGATTGGCGCCGGAAGCAGCTCATTTAGATAAGATAGATATTTTACTGTTTGATGTACCCGATGTAGGAAGTCGCTTTTATACATATCTGTGGACACTTACGCATGTGATGGAAGCCGCTGCAAAGTTTCAAAAAACATTGATCATCTTAGACCGCCCCAATCCTATTTCCGGGATACTGGAATTGGCGGAAGGTCCGTTTTTAGATGAAGTCAATAGTTCTTTTATAGGGAGATGGAAAATGCCTATCAGACATAGCTTAACATTGGGTGAGTTAGCGCTGTATTTCAATGACGTAAAAAAAATTGGAGCTAAGCTTGAGATCATACATTGCAAAGGTTGGAATAGAGAACAGTTTCAACCGGAATGGAAACTTCCATTTGTTCCCACATCACCTGCCATTCAATCATTTGAATCGATGTTGCTCTATCCTGGATTATGTTTGTTAGAAGCTACCAATCTTTCAGAAGGAAGAGGTACTCCTTATAGTTTTACTGCTATTGGAGCACCTTGGTTACATGCTGAACGAGTAGCGGGTATGTTGAATGATATTTCCGGAGGAGAATTCAGCGCGCAAGCTATTACATTCACACCCGAGCATAATAAATTCAAAGGGATGCTTTGTCAGGCAGTTCAATTGAAGGTACATGACAACATCAGTTTTCAACCGGTAATAACCGGGATGATCGCTATCAAACTCATTAAAACCTTACATCCGGAACAATTTGAATGGGATATTTATCCAACCAGTGTTAACCCAACCGGAAAAAATCATTTAGATAAATTAACCGGCATCACAAATAGTCAGCAACTATTCGATCTCCCTTTCCCCGCTTTCATCACCGCTATCACCAAGCACACGAATGCAAGAGCCTGGAAAGAAATGGTGCAAGCAGCAATAATTTATTGATGTCGGATGTCTGATGTCGGATATAACATGTGAAAACTTCTCTGTGCAACTCTGCGCTACTTTGTGGTTAATTTTTTTACCACCGAGTTAACGGAGTATGGCACAGAGGTTCGCGGAGTTTTTTATCTGCGATCTGCCATCTACCATCACCTATTCGCTATTCCCATCCACCACACCGTACAAGTCTCTAATCACCACACTGGCAGCAACACAACCGAATATTGCCGGCATATAACTGATGGTACCGATGATCGATTTTTTAGGGTAGGCTTTTTCAGTTTCGATGATGCGACTCTGATCGGCTCTTTCCGGACTAAACACTACTTTCAATCCCTTGTAGATGCCAAATCCATGTAGCTTTTTACGAACATATTTGGCGAGATTGCATTGATGTGTTTTTGAAATATCTGTCACCATAACCTGTGAGGGATCTACCTTTCCACCTGCTCCTAAAGAAGTTACAATAGGAATACCGCGATCAATACAGGCTTTGATGAAATATACTTTGGGAGAAAGTGTATCAATACAATCTACCGCATAATCAAATTTGCCTTGATCTAAAATTTCATTGGTGCGTTCGTCACGAATAAACTCGGTTAAGACAGTGAGGTCAAGATCAGGATTGATATCTTTCAATCGATCTGCCATTACTTCTGCTTTCAATTTTCCTGCCTTGGAATGTAAAGCCGGTATCTGACGATTACAATTACTCAGATCCACTGTATCCGCATCAACGATCGTCATCTTACCCACGCCGGCGCGAGCAATCATTTCTGCGCAAATACCACCCACACCACCTAATCCAACCACCAGTACATTTTTTGTCATTAATCTTTCAATCGGTTCATCACCCAATAAAAGTTGCGTCCGACTCATCCAATATGGTATCATGTGATCTTTGATTTTTTGATTTCTTTCTTGTCCCCTGTTTCTTGTTCCCTGTTTCTTGTTCCCTGTTTCTTATTTCTCCTATCTTCAGGCTACAAAAATGTAGCAGCCATGCGGTTTTATAAAATAATTATTTTGGGCTTATCCCTTGCTGTAACCTTCTTGGGTAAGGCACAACAAGTTCAGGTATTGGAGTCAGGTAAAAGGGTGAGTTTTCGTGGGCTAAGTGTGGTGAATAACCAAGTGTTTTGGGCCAGTGGTAGCAATGGATCAGTAGTAAGGTCTACTGATGGCGGTAAAAGCCTACAATGGATTCCTGTTCCCGGTTATGAGAAAAGGGATTTCCGTGATATCGAAGCTTTTCATGCAGATACTGCTGTAATCATGGCAATCGCAGAGCCGGCTGTTATTTTGAAAACAACCGATGGCGGTAAAAACTGGAGAAAAGTATTCGAGGATACCACCAAAGGAATGTTTTTGGACGCAATGGATCTATACGCAGACAATAAAAAGATGATCGTTGTTGGTGATCCGATTCAAGGAAAATTATTTGCTGCTATATCATGGAATGGTGGTGATTCTTGGGAACAAATGCCCGCTTCCAATCATCAAGAAGATGTACGTAAAGTATTGGATACTGAAGCTATGTTTGCATCCAGTGGAACCAATGTAAAATTGATCAACGAAAAAGATTTCGGCACGAATACGATTTTGGTTACAGGAGGTAGCAAAGCAAGATTGAAAGACCTGTATCGCAATACATTCAACGATTCTCTTCCTATGATGCAAGGCGGGACTTCAACTGGTGCTAACTCCATCGATTATTGGAGTGCGGCAAAATCAGCAGTGATTGTGGGTGGCGATTTTGCAAAAGATACCATTGCTTCGGATAACTGTGTGTTGGTAAACTTCAAAAAAGGGAAACCTGTCTTTTCAAAGCCATCAGTTCCTCCTCATGGCTATCGCTCTTGTGTTATCTACCTCAATGAAAAAGAACTGGTCACTTGCGGAACATCAGGGATTGATATTTCAAGTGATGGCGGACAAACCTGGACATTAATTTCGAAAGAGAGTTTTCATGTAGTACAAAAAGCAAGAACCGGCAAAGCCATTTTTCTTGCCGGAGGCAATGGAAGAATTGCACAACTCATCTTACCTTAATACCATGAATACGCATAAAAAGAAATGGTTATTGCTTGCGCCAATCGGGTTGGTATTGGTGGGTGCCGGATTATCAATGGCCATTGATGCCGGATCTGTAAAAGCCAATGGCGGTAACTGGTTTTGGTATGGGACCGCTTCGCTTATTGTTTTTAACAGTGGGCTTTGCATTTTTGGTACTGCCATCATAGAAAAAGTTAAAAGCCTGAAATAAATACGATCGCTTTAAACCCATCTCCATCGTTCATGTCTTACTTAAAAACATAAAGACATGAAAAAGACCTTTCTCATTTGTATGGCAGCATTGTTTTGCATTGCCATTCAAACCAATACCGCAATAGCACAAACCAAAGAAGAAGTTAAAGAAAGAATTCGTCAGCGTGCGGATAGTCTAACGCCTGAACAAAAAGCAAGGTTACACGAAAGAAGAAAACATGGACGACATGAACTGTCACCTGAGCGGAAAGAAGCCATGAGAGCCCGTTATGATAGTCTTTCGCCTGAACAGAAAAAAGTAATGCGTGAAAATATACGTAAGCGTTATGATGAACTAACACCGGAACAAAAAGCACAGATCAAAGAACGGGCCAAGCATAGATCAGATAGTTTACATCCCGGTCAAAGAAGAATGTTGAAACGTAAAATTGGATAAGCTGAAAGCATTGAAGATTCATTGTTGTTTTTTTGGGATATCGGAAAGGAGTACTGTCTAGTTCAGTACTCCTTATTTTTTAAAAGCAAAATACACAGCTCCAAGAATGAACAAGAAACTGATCAGGTATTTGGTTTGAAAAGGTTCTTTTAGATAAAAGACTGCAAATATGGTAAACACAAGCAGCGTTATGATTTCCTGGGTAATCTTTAATTGAAAGCCCGAGAATCCGTTGGCATATCCTGCACGATTGGCAGGTACCATTAAACAGTATTCGAAAAAAGCGATACCCCAACTGATGGCAATGGCTTTCCATAATGGCATTCCTTGTTGTTTCAGGTGGCCATACCAGGCAAAAGTCATAAAGACATTAGAGACCAATAACAGAAGAATGGTTTTGATCATATAGGTTCATTTTGAATGTGGCAGTAAATAACTGCAATATCAGCAGTAAAACAAAATCGGAATTGTCAGATTGCCACTGAAATAAAATCAGCACGGATATTGTACTCGTATATCCAATAAAACAGGCAAGTATGAAAAAGTTTCAGGCGATTATTAAGTTTCAGATGGATGATGATTTTATGTCGCTGGTTCCACCCCATCGTACTTATGTAAATTTCTTATTAAACAAAGGAATCATCGACAGCTATGCCGTAAGCATGGAAAGCCAGACCTGCTGGATTACCTTGAATACGGAGAGTAAGGAGGAAGCAGACCAATTATTGGTTAAATCTCCTTTGTACAAATACTGGACTTATGAGATTGAGGAATTGTTTGTGTATGATAGTCAGCACTATCGTTTACCTGCCTTACAACTCAACTAATTTTAAAAAATCTCAAAACTTTTTTTGGCAGTAATGTTTCAGACCCTATTTTTGCACTCCCAACAAAACGGGAGCATAGCTCAGTTGGTTTAGAGCATCTGCCTTACAAGCAGAGGGTCCGCGG
>CAYMQQ010000037.1:0-20648 GCA_964392685.1 uncultured Sediminibacterium sp. | reverse complement strand
AGGATCCAAGGAAAGCAATCGTCAGAAAGTAGGTAAAGTAACCTGGGAACAGGTTGAAGCAATCGCGAAAGACAAGATGTCTGACCTGAATGCTTTCACCCTGAACAGTGCGATGAGCATGGTAGCAGGTACTGCTCGCAGTATGGGATTGACAGTAGATGGTAAAGCCCCTTGGGAAAACAATTAATTATTCACCTTATAAACTGTAAAAAATGTCACTGACTAAGAAAAGAAAAGTAGCAGCAGCCAAGGTGGATAAGAATAAAGCCTATTCCCTGAAGGAAGCATCTACACTCGTAAAAGAAATTAACTGTACCAAATTTGATAGTTCTGTTGATCTGCACATCCGTTTAGGAGTTGATCCAAAGAAAGCTGATCAGCAAGTGCGTGGTACTGTATCATTACCACACGGTACTGGTAAGACTAAAAAAGTATTGGTACTCTGTACTCCTGATAAAGAAGCATCTGCTAAAGAAGCAGGCGCTGATTTCGTAGGTTTGGATGAGTTCATTACCAAAATTGAAGGTGGTTGGACAGATATCGATGTGATCATCGCTACTCCAGCTGTCATGCCGAAGATCGGTAAATTAGGTAAAGTGTTAGGTCCACGTAACCTGATGCCAAACCCTAAGACCGGTACTGTTACCAATGATGTAGCAGCTGCGGTAAATGAAGTGAAGGGCGGTAAGATCGCTTTCAAGGTGGATAAAGCAGGTATCGTTCACGCTTCTATCGGACGTGTATCATTTGCTCCTGAGAAGATCGCTGAGAACAGTGCTGAACTGATCAATGCCATCATCAAACTGAAACCATCTTCATCTAAAGGTACTTACCTGAAAGGTGTAAGCATGGCCAGCACCATGAGTCCCGGTATCTCTTTAGACACCAAATCATTAATGAACTAATTTACCTGGTCTCGCCTGAGGCGAGATTAAAAAAGATCAGATATGACAAAAGATCAAAAAAATGAGGTGATTGAGCTCTTAAAAGAGAAATTCGCCCAATACAATAACTTCTACATCACTGATACTGAGTCTCTCACAGTAGAGCAAGTATCTAAATTACGCCGTACTTGCTTCAATAAGCAGGTTGAGATGAAAGTGGCTAAGAACACTTTGATCCGCAAAGCTTTGGAATCACTGGATGCTGAAAAGTATGCAGGTGTATACGATTCTCTGCACAATGTAACTGCATTGTTGTTCTCTGAGAATCCGAAAGAACCAGCTTTGATCATCAGTTCTTTCCGCAAAGAAAGCAATGGTGAAAAGCCTGTATTGAAAGCAGCATTCATCAACGGTGATATTTATGCCGGTGATAACAACCTGAAAGCACTGACTCAGATCAAGACGAAGAATGAATTGATCGGTGAAGTGATCGGATTGTTGCAATCTCCTGCTAAGCGTGTATTGGCTGCTTTATTGCACCACCACGAGAAGCAGGCTACCGCTAGCGCGGAATAATTTGAAAATGAACCAATTTGAAAATTTGAAAATGATTTTCAGGTTGATCATTTTAAAACAAAGTATTAACTGAAATGCCGGGTTTGAAAATTTTCAAATTTTCAAATTCCCAAATTTTCAAATTAATAAAAATCAAATTTTTTTAAACCATCCGACGGATTCGCTTAAGGCGGATATGAAGCCGGAAAAAATTGAAACAAAATGGCAGACGTAAAAGCATTAGCCGAAACACTAGTAGGCTTAACAGTAAAAGAAGTTCAGGAATTAGCTGATGTATTGAAAGCTGATTACGGTATTGAACCAGCTGCTGCTGCAGTTGTAGTTGCTGCTGGCGACGGCGGTGGAGCTGCTGCTGCTGAAGAGAAAACATCTTTCGATGTTGTTCTTGTGAACGGCGGTGCTAGCAAACTGAACGTAGTTAAGATCGTTAAGGAATTGACTGGTCTTGGACTGAAAGAAGCAAAAGACCTGGTTGACGGTGCACCAAAGCCTGTTAAAGAAGGTATCTCTAAAGCTGAAGCTGACGATATCGTTGCTAAGCTGAAAGAAGCTGGTGCTGAAGTAGAAGTGAAGTAATTCACACACTTTAGTGTTAACCACAAAATATAGCCGCTCTTAGGAGCGGCTTTTTTTATGCCTTTTTTTAGCCGCAGGCTATACGCTGCAAGCTGCACGAACAAGGAGAGCCATTCGATACTCATAAACGGAATTAAACGGATATAATCGGCTTTATCATAGTGACAGAAGTATTTTTATACAATGTGAATAAAAAAGTTCTCATTATGAGAACTTTTAAAAAATAAAATATACCTTTGTTATGAAAATTCATTTGATAAGACGAGAAACTGTTGATACTTATAAAAAGCAAAATGCACAAAGTCGGGTCTCTTTCGAGGAATGGCTGGTTAAATTGAAGTATGCTGATTGGGTGATACCCGAGGATATTCAGTCTACTTTTCCGAGTGCTGATCTATTAGGGAAGGGTAGTAATAGGATTGTCTTTGATATAGGCGGAAATAAGTATCGGCTGATTGCTAAGTATGCGTTTGGCGATGTACAAGTCCACTTATTTATTAGCTGGATAGGTACGCATGCCGAATACGACAAGCTATGTAAAACGGAGGAACAATATCTGATTCATAATTATTAAAACTACTACCATGGAAACATTAAAATATAAAGTGATCACCGGCATTGCTCAGTACAAGAAGTATTGTAATACTTTGGAGGAATTGGTATTCTCCGGTGCTAAAGATAAAAATACCAAAGATGAAATTGCACTTTTAACGCTTCTCATTGAAAAGTGGGATGCAGATCACCTTTCCACCACTGATTTGGATCCTATTCAATTGCTTCAGTCTTTTATGGATGAACAGGGAATGAAAGCGAAAGATCTGGTGGACCTGCTTGAGGTAAGCAAAGGGTATGTTTCTGATATTTTGCATTACAAAAAAGGCCTTTCAAAAGATGTGATCAGAAAGCTGGCAGCACATTTTAAAGTATCTCAGGAAGCGTTTAATCGTCCTTATGCATTGGTATTGCCTGTACATGTGACGAAAATTGGTAGTAAGAAAAGGGCAGTGGCAATATGATCCGAATAGACTTCGCCTTAGTTTACAACTTGTAGTCGGAATGCTTCTCTCCATGCTGGTGAAACTTTTGGAAAGTTTCAGAACTGCGACTTTTGGGAAAGGGAAGTATGGGCCGCAGATTTTTATGATTGTTTATGATGATGTTGGTCAGCGCCAATCATAACTAATCATAAAAATCTGCGGCCTATAAAAGTTATGCTACCAGCGGTGGTGTAAGGTTATACAAATACAACTCCTCACAGCTTTCAAGTTTTTTTAAGCAAGTCACTTCGGGTGTTAGAACTTTTGGAAAGTTTCGGAAATTTCTAAAAGTTCTAACACCCGATGAAGCCCTCATAGTGCTAAAGGTTATTCAAAGAAAAACGGGGAAACGTATCATTGTTTTTCAATCCAACTTTCATAAATGTCCAATTCCAGCCCATTTTTATCGTCTGCCTCTGAAGCAAATGAAATGGTTGTTTTGCCATCCTTAGCTGTTATTCTAATGATTGAGTTTTCAAAAATTCCATTGCCTTTATCAGCCAATACTTTATAAATCGATTGCCCATTTCTTAAATACTCTTTCCATTCACATAGCACCACCGATTTAATCTCATTATCAATATTGATAGATTGACCTGCAATATTTCCGGATAGTTTGATTTTTTCTTTGTTAATGGTAATGGTGGCTTCGAATGGAATGTCAGCTTGTTTTACATTGTTTTGTATGAAACGTCCTGAAGAAGTTTTACTAACAGAGAGCTTTTCACATTGTGTATAGCCTACAGATAAAATACTGCTGAATACCCCAAGCATTAAGAGTTTTTTCATAAGTGTACAAAAGAATTAAATCGTTGGTGGGGGGCTGAGTAAATATAATAGATTTCTTTGGTCTGACTTTAAGTGATTGGTTAAAAACAGTAAATAAGCGAATTCTTACGTTTAGTTTGTAATACATCAATCATTCCCATACTTCGCATTCGCCATTTCAATGATATTATTTGATTGACCCCAATCATAAATCTGATAAAGAATAGAAAGAAATGATTTGCCAAGCGGCGTTAAACTGTATTCAGTGCGCGGGGGTATTTCTCCAAAATCCTTTTTTTGCACCCAGCCGTCTTCTACCAAATGAGCAAGCTGTTGCGTCAGCATTTTTTCAGTGATGTTGGGAATGGATCGGTGTAATTCTTTGTACCTGAATGTTTTTTCTCTCAGGTTCCATATAATGATCAATTTCCATCTTCCACCCACCATTTTTAAAGTGGATGCAATCGGACAGCCCATTGTAATGCTTTGCTCATTGATCGTGTTCGTAGAGTTTTGTTTTCTCATTTGTACGCACTTTATTGTATGTACATAACTATTTGTATGCAAACTTAATAAATTTCAATTTTGGTCTATCATTTATTTAAAACGATATACAATGAAATTGATCAAAAAGAAAATCTTGGTTATCGGCGGTAGTTCCGGTATCGGAAAAGCAGTAGCTGAAATGGCTTACAACATGGGTAACGAAGTGATCCTCACAAGTAGACAATTGGCAAAAGCGGAATCAGTAGCAAAAAAAATCGGGGATACTGTTACAGGTCTGCAATTGGATATCAATAATGAAAGTCAGGTGCATTCTTTGTTCGGTCAGCTAGCACCTCAGGATCATATTTATATCGCTGCGGGTAGTACAAAAATCGGATCACTGACTGACGAAACCCTGGATAAAAACCTGCAGGCCTTTAATACGAGACTGCTGGGAAGTCTGCATGTAGTTCGTGCAGCCATCGACAAGATGAATCATGGCGGTTCATTTGTTTTTACCGGAGGTATTTCAACAGATCGTCCAATCTCAGGTGCTTGGGTATCCGGTTTGGGTACTGCTGCTGCCGAGCAATTAGCGCGGGTATTGGTGATGGAATACACACATGTTCGTTTCAATGCAGTAGCACCGGGATATACGGACACGCCGATGTGGGATGAGTTATTGGGTGCAAACCGTAATGAAGTCCTGGCAGAAGTAGCACAAAAAATACCCGTTCAAAAGATTGCAACTCCAGAAGAAGTAGCATCTGCAGTTTTATTTCTGATGTCGAATGCATCTATCAATGGAGAGATACTTCACATTGATGGTGGTGGAAGACTTGTATAAATTTTAAAAATAAAAAACATGAATCAAACAAACATTGTAAGTGCTGTGAATGAACTTATTTCATTGGCATTGGAAGGCAAGTGGGAAATTGCTTTTGAAAAATTTTATCATCCTGATATTGAAAAAACAGATCTGGATGGTAACCCGGTACTGGGTATGCAAAAGAACATTGAAAACGGAAGAATATTTTCTTCACGCATATCTAATGTGCGAGACTTCTCCTGTTCAGGTTCAGTGGTGAAAGACAATAGGAGCTTTATCGTATGGTCTTTTGATTTTGATGTGGATGGAAATCCCTTTAAAGTTACAGAAGTGGCAATACAGGATTGGGAAGATGGTAAAATTGTGAAAGAACGTTTTTTTGCATGATGAATAGGAGATCAGCGAAGATGATTGGCGAAACCAATCATCTTCGCTGTTTTAGCGCTTCACCTATGTCACCCTGAAGTTTATCCTGAAAGCATTGAAGGAAGCATCCCGACTGCAAGTCGGGAATTGCGAGGAAGGGGGTATTGTAAAATGAAAGTCAATGCTCATCCAACCAGGTTTCAATCTCTTCAATACTTGGCAATGCTCCTTTGATATCTTCTGGTAGATTTACTGCTATTTTATATTCGGCTATTCCAATAGGTTTACTGGTATCTCTCAGAGCATACTCTGCTATGATTTTATTTTTAGTCTTGCAAAGTATTAATCCGATTGAGGTATTATCATATTTACCTTTCAGTGTATCATCAGCTATACCCAAATAGAGCTTCATCTTACTAACAAATTCCGGTTCAAATTCGCCAATTTTTAATTCAATGATAATATGCCTTCTTAATTTGGTATGATAAAACAGCAGGTCTATAAAAAACTCTTTACCACCTAATTCGAGTCTTTTTTGTCTGCCCATAAATGCAAACCCGTCACCCAATTCTAGCAGCAGTTTTGTGATATGATTCATTAGAGCATCTTCCAGGTCTCTTTCTTTTGCTTTTTCGCCCAGCATAATAAAGTCTAACTGGTACGGATCTTTAAATAATTGAAATGCCAATTCTGAATCATAATCGGGTAAAGCCAATTGAAAATTGCTAGTAAGCGCACCTTGTCTTTTGTACAGTCCATTTTCAATTTGCTGTACTAATAAGTCTCTTGTCCAGCCATAGGTGACTGCTTTTTGAGCGTAGAATAGCCTTTCTTCTACGGTATCCAGTTTATCCAATAAAGTACAGTTATGCCCCCAGGGTAATTGTGCAACGCTCTGTTGCACAATTGTAGTGTATTGATTTTCATTTGATTGTAATTGTGCAACGGAGCGTTGCACAATTGGAAAGGTTGGATAAGCTTCAGCAAAAGCCCGCATGTATTTGACATTACGGGGTGATAATCCTTTCATATCAGGAAAAGCTGTTTTGAGGTCGGTAATAAAACGGTCAATAACTTTTGAGCCCCAGCCTTCTTGTTGTTGTTGTTGTAAAATGGTATTGCCAATTTCCCAGTAAACTTTGAGCAATTCTTGATTGATGGCAAGTGTGGCTTTTAACCTTGCCTGCCTGATTTTTTCTTTTAATAAATGCAGTATGTTGCGATAATTTGAATCTGGTTGAGAAGACATAACTGCATTGAAATTTTGGTAAAAAGATGTTTTGAAAATTACATCAAAACCAAAATGAATGGAGCTTGTTTATAGGACTATTTTTTATAGAAAATCAGTTATGTTTTCTATACAATACATGTGATAAAGTATTTCGTTTTACAGATTGTGAATTGCGAGGAACAGGCTATTATTTTGAAAGGATAAGAAAGTTGAAAAACTAAATACAATCACCATAGCCGTGTAACACGAAGAGTCCTCCATAGTAGTCCTTTGGACCTCGTACCTCGGAGACTCTTCGAAGAAAGAAGAAAGAGAAACTTATGCCAATTCTATATATTGTCTTTATTATCAATATCATTCTATTTTTTCTAATAAAATGTTATTGGGAACTGTTCTGCCATCGGGGAAAAGTCTGTTTTTATGCAACTCCATTTTTTCCATCTCAAAAGGAACAGACCATATAGCCAATTTATAATCTGGTTCGATAAGGCTAATCGTTCCTGTAAAAAATTTAGCGCGAGTAAAATCTTGAAAAGAAATATGCAATTTACCATTTACTATTTTTCCTCCTAAAGAGGATAAATTGGATACGGTATCACTTATTACGTTTAAATTACTTTCAATCATTAATCCTTTCTCAATATATGAGTGGAATCCTATGACTTGAATTTCAGAAAATTTTACCTGCGGATTTGCTTTAACAATGACCAATGTAAAAGTATCTCTATTATTGCTAACCCAACGCCATCTGCCAACATAACTATCTACTGAACTATTATTGTTGCCTTGACTGCTTAGGTAATGAGGCCAACAAATGAAAAGCAAGATTAGCGATAAGGATAAAATTAATATACTTTTTAATTTAGACATTTTATTCGCTTTAAATTTCCATTACAAGATCTTTCAACTTTTTGAAACTCAAATTAGTATCATTAAGATCTTTTTCAACAAGTGTAAGACCTGATTCATATAAGCAGGTTGACAAATTGCGCAATTGAGTTTCATAATCTTAAGTTGGACAAAACAAATGCCCAAACGAATTAATGGCAGTAATACTTTTGGAAAGTTTCAGAACTTTCCAAAAGTTAATATGAGCGGACATAGCACTTATAGTTCAATCGTTACTTTCTAACCATTTCAAAACATTATCAAAGGTATTTTGCGAACTTATAATTTTCCCCGATTTGTCAAGTATAAGATAAGTTGGGAAAATATTGATACCTGCATCAGTAGTGATCTTTTTAGAATCGGTTTCTAAATAGTTAATCCATTTATAACTGGTTTTATTCAAATAGTTGTTTAATTCTTTCACACTTTCATCAATTGATATGCTAATCAGTTCTATTTTTTTCGCTGCAAGTAGTTGTTGGTTTTTAAATATTTCTTTATGATCACTGATACATGGCTTACATGCCAGAAACCAAAAATCCAGTAGATAATATTTGTTATCAAAAAGTGTAGGAAGTTTTACTTTTTTATTGGATGAATTAATAAAAGTATACGCATATAAATCTAAGGAAGTAATCGCTAAAATTTTATTAAGCCTTTCATTTGCCAATTGATAGAAATAAAACCACTTGAATGTATCGCCTTGCCGATCAGTGAGTGTCTTCAACCTGAGCAAGTCTTTTTTTGAATTCTGATTCAGGTCAACATACATATAAGCTAGGTTTACTGAATAAGGATTGCTGATATGTTTTTCATATAGTTTCAATAATACATCTGATAATGACGCAGTATCTTTTTTTTGATAGAGCAATGCATGAGATTTATAAAAATTCAGGTTTTCATAATAAATCGGTGAGTTCAGAACAGAGTCAATTTTTAATGTTAAGTCATCAATATGTAATTCGATCTTTATCGATCCGGTATCAAGCCAAGCAAGTTGTCTGTACATTTTACCTTTTGCATGGTAACGAATATTGTAAAGATCAATATTGGTCTTTTTAAAAGAAAAGTTGGCAGTATCCTGATATTGAATCGTGTAAAATTCCTTTTGACTGATATCAAATACATCAATCTTTTCGAATTTGTGCATACCACTATTTTTCATAATCAACTGGATATTTGTTTGTCCAAATGATGGCGACCAGATAACAAAACAGATTAATAACCAGTATAATTTTTGCATGCTAATATTTATATGTATAAATATACCTAATAATTATTTTATATAACAATTATTTGTCATAAATATTCTGGTTGTGTTATAGCACGCACAAGGAAGACTCACGTATAACGAGGTGATGTAGAGAGATTATTTGGTTGTGACACTTTGAAAGAGGAGAAAAGATTTTATGTGTCAAACGGTTTTACGATCCCCCAATAATTCCTCATATTTATCCTACTAAAATTTCACCATGAAACAACTTGCCACTTTACTAATAGGAGCGAGCTTGGCTTTTGCTTCCTGTAAAAACAACACTGATTCATCTTCTTATTTTGATACAGCCGGTATGGATACCAGCGTTCATCCCGGTGATAACTTCTTTATGTATGCTAATGGCACCTGGATCAAAAACAGCGTCATCCCCGATGATCAAAGTGGATGGGGCAGTTTCTATACCCTCTATGATGAGAACCTCAAAAAAATGAGAACCATCTTAGATGAGCTATCAGCTAAAACAGACCACAAATCCGGAAGCAATGAACAAAAAGTGGGTGACTTTTACGCGAGTGGTATGGATACTGCTGCCATTGAAAAAGCAGGCTATGATCCACTCAAACCCATGCTTGCAAAAATTGATGCAGTGAAAGATCACAAAGAACTCATCAGTTTATTGGCGACTAGTTACACAGAAGGAGATGGTGCATTGATTGGTATTTATGTGGGCGCGGATGAGAGAAACAGTGCAAAGAATATTTTGAGTTTATATCAAACCGGATTAACCCTTCCTGAAAAAGATTACTATACCAAAACCGATGCAGCCACTGCAGAAAAACGTGAGAAGCTGATTGAGCATATCACTAATCTTTTTGTGCTAACAGGGGTTGATAAAACAATAGCTACTCAACAAGCAACTGCTGTACTGAAATTGGAAACTGCTATTGCGGCATCACACTTGGCGCCGGTGGAATTGCGTGATCCGATCAGGAACTATAATAAAATGTCGGTAGTGGATTTGCAAAAAATATCTCCGAATATTAATTGGTCCAACTCATTGCAGCTAATGGGTATTCAGACCGATAGTGTGAATGTTGCTCAGCCACAGTACTACAAAACACTGAGTGCCTTATTATCTTCTCAACCCATTGATGTCTGGAAGAGTAAAGTAAAGTTTGATTATATCTCCTCCAACGCCTCTCTTTTAAGTAAAGCATTTGTAGATGAACGTTTTGCATTCAATAAACTATTCTCCGGGGCAAAAACACAGGAAGACCGGTGGAAGAAAATGGTGAATAGAACGGATAATGGATTGAAAGATTTACTCGGACAGATCTTTGTCGAAAAATATTTTCCGGCAGAAGCAAAAAAGAGAATGGATGAGTTGGTGAATAATTTACAGATCGCATTTGATAAACGTATTGCTCAGTTAGATTGGATGAGTGATACTACTAAGCAAAAAGCAAAAGAAAAATTGACTGCCATCATGAAAAAGATCGGCTATCCTGATCAATGGAAGTCGTATGATGATGTTACCATTACCCGAACCGATTTTTATGGCAACATGCGTAGCATCGCCAAACATGATTACAAAGAAAGCATTGCTAAAATCGGAAAGCCGGTAGATAAAACCGAATGGCAAATGACAGCGCCAACTGTGAATGCTTATTACAATCCAACTTTTAATGAGATCGTTTTCCCGGCAGGCATTCTACAGTTCCCATTCTTTGAACTGAAAGCAGATGATGCCATTAACTATGGAGCCATTGGAATGGTGATTGGACATGAAATGACCCATGGTTTTGATGATCAGGGTAGACAATACGATGCACAAGGCAACCTCACCGACTGGTGGACCAAAACCGATGCTGAAAAATTCACTGCCAAAGCAAAGGGGGTAGTTGAGCAGTACAATGCTTATACAGTACTGGATAGTTTACATGTGAATGGAGCGCTAACACTAGGAGAGAACCTAGCAGATATTGGTGGATTGGCCATTGCTTATGATGCCTTCAAATTAACCCAACAAGGAAAGGGTACTGAAAAGATTGACGGCTTTACACCTGATCAACGTTTTTTCCTGGGTTATGCCCAAGTATGGCGTTTGGTTGACAGACCTGAGAGTATGCGTACCCGAATTACAACCGATCCGCACAGCCCCGAAGAATTCAGGGTAAACGGTCCGTTGGCTAATTTCGAACCTTTCTACAAAGCATTCGGGGTAACCGATCAACATAAACTCTACCGTCCTGCCGATCAGCGTGCTCGAATCTGGTAGAGTTTGGGTACTAGGTACTAGGTGATTGGTTTTATAAGTTATATTTTGGAGTCTTTATAATGATGCATTTATAAGATATTGATAATCAGTCAGGATAAAGCATGGTCTTCAAATATGGGCTAAAATAACTTAGTACCCAGTACCTTGCACCTAGCACCCCTAAATTTGTTTTTGCGATTGCCTTCCCATTTCCTACCTTTGCCATCCTTATTTTTGGGCCAATTAGCGGGTGGACATTTTTATCATTGACGTTTGAATGATGAATGAGCCGATTGTACGTTAAGAGAATCTCACCATTCTCCCCAAATTTTTATCGTATCAAAACCGGTTTTACATACATATGTCTACAACTACATTGAACAACAGGGTCGGCTTCGGTAAAACTAAACATTTGGCTGATGCTCCTGACCTGCTCGACATCCAGTTAGAATCATTCAGAGAATTTTTTCAGTTAGAGACTACGCCTGATAAGCGTAACAATGAAGGTCTCTTCCGCGTGTTCAAGGAAAACTTTCCGATCACTGATACGCGTAACATCTTCGTGCTGGAATTCCTGGATTATTTTATTGATCCACCACGTTATACACTTGATGAGTGTATGGAGCGTGGTCTTACGTATGCAGTGCCTTTAAAAGCAAAACTGCGCTTAAGTTGTAATGATGAAGAGCACGTAGATTTCCAAACCATCGTTCAGGATGTGTTCCTGGGTAATATTCCTTACATGACTCCCCGTGGTACATTCGTGATCAACGGTGCTGAGCGTGTAGTGGTATCTCAGTTGCATCGTTCTCCGGGTGTGTTCTTTGGACAATCAGTACACCCGAACGGTACCAAAATTTATTCTGCTCGTGTGATTCCTTTCAAAGGAGCATGGATGGAATTTGCTACCGATATCAATAATGTAATGTATGCTTACATCGATCGTAAGAAAAAGTTCCCGGTAACAACTTTGTTACGTTCTATCGGTTTCGAAACTGATAAGGACATTCTGGAACTCTTCGGTATGGCCGATGAAGTGAAAGCCGATAAGAAAACACTTGCCAATCACGTTGGTAAAAAACTCGCTGCTCGTGTATTGAGAACATGGGTAGAAGATTTCGTTGATGAAGATACCGGCGAGGTAGTAAGCATCGAGCGTAACGAGATCGTGATGGAGCGTGATACTGTTTTGGATGAGGAAGCGATTGCTACCATCATCGAAATGGAGATCAAGAGTGTATTCATTCAGAAAGAAGATGTGGGTGGTGATTATGCAATCATCTACAACACTTTAAATAAAGATACTTCGAACAGTGAACTGGAAGCGGTTCAGCATATCTATCGCCAATTGCGTGGTGCTGATGCTCCGGATAATGAAACGGCTCGTGGTATCATCGATAAATTATTCTTCTCTGACAAGCGTTATGATTTAGGTGAAGTTGGTCGATACAAAATCAACCGTAAACTGAACCTCGATTATCCGCTGACCAAGAAAGTATTGACCAAGCAGGATATCATTGAGATCATTAAATACCTGGTTCGTCTGACCAATGCGAAGGCTGAGATCGATGATATCGATCACCTGAGCAACCGTCGTGTTCGTACCGTAGGTGAGCAGTTGTATGCGCAGTTCGGTGTTGGTTTGGCTCGTATGGCCCGTACCATCCGTGAGCGTATGAACGTTCGTGACAATGAGGTATTCACTCCGGTAGATTTGATCAACGCAAGAACATTGTCTTCTGTGATCAACTCATTCTTCGGAACTTCTCAGTTGTCGCAGTTCCTCGATCAAACCAACCCTCTGAGTGAGATCACGCACAAGCGTCGTATCTCCGCACTTGGACCCGGTGGTTTGAGTCGTGAGCGTGCCGGTTTCGAGGTGCGTGACGTACACTATTCACACTATGGCCGTTTGTGTACCATTGAAACTCCGGAAGGACCGAACATCGGTTTGATCTCTACACTTTGCGTACACGCTACCATTAACGATATGGGCTTTATTGAAACGCCTTATCGTAAAGTAGTAAATGGTAAAGTGAACATGAAAGAACTCACTTTCCTGAGTGCTGAAGAAGAAGATACTGCTAAGATTGCACAGAGTAATTCACCATTAACTGAGAAGGGTGAGTTTGCAGAAGATAAAGTTGTATCACGTGAAACAGGTGACTTCCCAATTCTCGATAAAGAAGAAGTGGAATACATGGACGTAGCTCCTAACCAGATTGTTGGTCTGAGTGCTTCACTGATTCCATTCCTTGAACATGATGATGCCAACCGTGCGTTGATGGGATCAAACATGCAACGTCAGGCTGTTCCATTGATCCGTCCTGAAGTACCTGTAGTAGGTACCGGTTTGGAAGGTAAGGCTGCACGTGATGCACGTATCCAGATCCACGCAGATGGTAATGGTGTGGTTGAATTCGTTGATGCGAATGAGATCCATGTTCGTTACGACAGAAATGATATTGACAGATTGATCAGCTTTAATGATGATCTGCAAGTATATAAACTCACTAAGTTCATCAAAACCAACCAAGCCACTTGTATCAACCTGCGTCCGGCCGTGAAGAAAGGACAGAAAGTGAAGAAGGGCGACTTCTTAACTGAAGGTTATGCAACCAAAGATGGTGAATTGGCATTGGGTCGTAACCTGCAAGTGGCGTTCATGCCATGGAAGGGTTACAACTTCGAGGATGCGATTGTAATTAGTGAGAAAGTAGTTCGCGAAGACCTGTTCACTTCTATTCACATCGATGAATATGAACTGGAAGTTCGTGACACCAAATTGGGTGAAGAAGAATTGACTCCGGATATCCCTAACGTATCAGAAGATGCAACCAAGGATCTGGATGAAAATGGTATTATCCGTATCGGTGCCACCATCAAAGAAGGTGATATCCTGATCGGTAAGATCACTCCAAAAGGTGAATCTGATCCTACTCCTGAAGAGAAACTTTTACGTGCCATCTTCGGTGATAAGGCCGGTGATGCAAAAGATGCTTCTCTGAAAGCTCCAAACGGAACTGAAGGTGTGGTGATCGATAAAAAACTGTTCCAGCGTGCGAAGAAAGATAAGAATGGTAAGATCCGTGAGAAAGCATTGTTGGAGAAAGTAGAAAAAGTACACCAGCAAAATACAGAGTCTATCAAAGAATTGTTGTTGGATAAGTTGCAGACCTTGTTGAAAGACAAAGCTTCTGCAGGTGTTAGCAACAACTTTGGCGAAATGCTGATCGGTAAAGGCGCTAAGTTCAATCAAAAGAACCTGAGCACGATCGATTATCAGAATGTGAATCCGCTGGGTTGGACAGGTGATGCTAAAACAGATGACCTGATCAATACCTTGTTACACAACTACAGTATCCGTTACAATGAAGAACTGGGACGTTACAAGCGTGAGAAGTTCAACATTTCAATCGGTGATGAGTTACCTGCAGGTGTATTGAAACTGGCTAAAGTATATCTCGCTGTAAAACGTAAGTTGAAAGTGGGAGATAAGATGGCGGGTCGTCACGGTAACAAAGGTATCGTTGCGAAGATCGTTCGTGCAGAAGATATGCCATTCATGGAAGATGGTACACCGGTGGATATCGTACTGAATCCATTGGGGGTACCTTCAAGGATGAACTTGGGTCAGATCTATGAAACCATTCTGGGCTGGACCGGTAAGCGTCTGGGTGTGAAATTTGCTACTCCGATCTTTGATGGTGCAAGCACCGATGAGATTGAGCAATACTGTAAAGATGCAGGCATTCCTAGAAACGGACATACTTATCTGTATGATGGTGAAACGGGAGAACGTTTCCACCAGAAGGCTACTGTGGGTGTGATCTACATGATCAAACTACACCACATGGTAGATGATAAGATGCACGCACGTTCAATCGGACCATACAGCTTGATCACACAGCAGCCGTTGGGTGGTAAGGCACAGTTTGGTGGACAGCGTTTCGGTGAGATGGAAGTATGGGCACTGGAAGCATATGGTGCAGCTAACATCCTCCAGGAATTGTTGACCCTGAAGTCTGATGATATCATCGGAAGAGCCAAGACTTATGAAGCCATCGTGAAGGGAGATAATATCCCACGCGCCGGTGTACCTGAATCGTTCAATGTATTGGTACATGAACTGAGAGGGTTGGGTCTGGATCTGAAGTTTGAATAATAAGCTGCAAGCTGCAGGCTTCAAGCTACAAGCATGAAGTGTGCGGCTTGCTTCTAATTTTTAGCATAATAATTTAAAAACTAAGCTTGCGGCTTGTAGCCTGCAGCTTGAAGCTTAAAAATATGGCCATAAAAAGAGACAATCGCCCAAGATCAACATTCTCCGAGATCACCATCAGTCTGGCATCTCCGGACAGTATCCTCGAAAGAAGTTTTGGCGAAGTACTGAAGCCTGAAACCATTAACTACCGTACCTACAAGCCAGAACGTGATGGATTGTTCTGTGAAAGAATTTTCGGTCCGGTAAAAGATTATGAATGCGCCTGCGGTAAGTATAAGCGTATCCGTTACAAGGGTATCGTTTGTGACCGTTGTGGTGTTGAAGTAACTGAAAAGAAAGTTCGTCGTGAACGCATGGGACACATCAAATTGGTGGTTCCTGTTGTGCATATCTGGTATTTCAAAAGCTTACCTAATAAAATTGGTTACTTGTTGGGTATGAGCTCTAAGAAATTAGAGACCATTATCTACTACGAGCGTTTTGTAGTGATTCAAGGTGGTGTGAAAGAGAACCTCAACATGGGTGACCTGTTGACTGAAGAAGAATACTTAGATATTCTCGACAACTTGCCAAAAGATAACCAGTATCTGCCTGATGATGATCCACAAAAGTTCATCGCTAAAATGGGTGCTGAAGCCGTTCATGCTTTATTGGAAAGAATTGATCTGGATGGATTGAGTTTCTCTCTGCGTAATGCAGCCGCAACTGAAACATCTCAGCAGCGTAAAGCAGATGCTTTGAAGCGTTTGAGCGTTGTAGAATCATTCCGTGATGCAAGCACAAGAATCACTAACCGTCCTGAGTGGATGGTGATGCAATACATTCCTGTTATTCCACCGGAATTACGTCCATTGGTACCTTTGGATGGTGGTCGTTTTGCGAGTTCAGATTTGAATGATCTGTATCGTCGTGTGATCATCCGTAACAACCGTTTGAAGCGTTTGTTAGAGATCAAAGCACCGGAAGTGATCCTGCGTAACGAAAAACGTATGTTGCAGGAAGCGATCGATTCACTGTTTGATAATAGCCGTAAATCCAATGCGGTGAAAGCAGAAGGTGGTCGAGCACTGAAATCATTATCTGATGTACTGAAAGGTAAACAAGGTCGTTTCCGTCAGAACTTATTGGGTAAGCGTGTGGATTACTCCGGTCGTTCGGTGATCGTGGTTGGACCAGAACTCAAAATGCATGAGTGTGGTTTACCAAAAGACATGGCGGCAGAATTGTTCAAGCCATTTGTGATTCGTAAGTTGATTGAAAGAGGTATCGTGAAAACAGTGAAGTCTGCTAAGAAATTGGTAGACCGTAAAGAAGCTGTGATCTGGGATATCCTTGAAAATATTCTGAAAGGACACCCAGTATTGTTAAACCGTGCCCCAACATTGCACCGTTTGTCAATTCAGGCCTTCCAGCCAAAATTAGTAGAAGGTAAAGCGATCCAACTGCACCCACTCGTTACATCAGCGTTCAACGCGGATTTCGATGGTGACCAGATGGCGGTACACGTTCCATTGAGCAATGCTGCTGTTTTGGAAGCGCAGTTACTGATGCTTTCTTCACACAATATCTTGAACCCTCAGAACGGTACGCCTATTACCCTTCCTTCTCAGGACATGGTACTTGGTCTGTACTACATCACAAAGGGTAAGAGAACCACTGAAACAGAAGTGGTGAAAGGTGAGGGTAAAGCCTTCTACAGCATGGATGAAGTGATCATCGCTTACAATGAGCAGCGTGTAGATCTTCATGCAAACATCAAAGTGAAAGTAAACGTGCGCGAAGGTGGTAAACTGGTGAAGAAACTCATCGATACGACTGTAGGTCGCGTTTTATTTAACCAGCATGTTCCTGTTGAAGTTGGATACATCAATGCACTGTTGACCAAGAAGAGCCTGAGAGAGATCATTGGTGATATCATCAAGATCACAGACGTTCCTAAGACCGCTAAGTTCCTCGATGATATCAAGACCCTCGGTTTCCGTATGGCCTTCCGTGGTGGTCTGTCATTCAACGTGAATGATCTGATCGTTCCTGATATGAGAAACGAATTGTTGGAGAATGCAAAAGTAGAAGTAGAAGAAGTGTGGGAGAACTATAACATGGGTCTCATCACCAACAATGAAAGATATAACCAGGTAATTGATATCTGGAGCCGTGTGGATACACGTATCACCGAAACACTGATCCGTGAAATGCAAAATGATAAGCAGGGCTTTAACTCTGTTTACATGATGTTGGATTCCGGAGCCCGTGGTAGTAAAACACAGGTTAAGCAGCTGGTAGGTATTCGTGGTCTGATGGCAAAACCACGTAAGAGTGGTAGTACCGGTAGTGAGGTAATTGAAAATCCGATCCTGTCTAACTTTAAGAGTGGTCTGAACGTATTGGATTACTTCATCTCTACACACGGTGCGCGTAAAGGTCTTGCGGATACGGCCCTGAAAACAGCGGATGCCGGTTACTTGACTCGTCGTCTGGTTGACGTATCACAAGATGTGGTGATCAGTGAAGAAGATTGTGGTACACTTCGTGGTATTGCAACAACCGCACTGAAAGATAATGAAGATGTAATTGAGCCACTGGCAGATAGAATTGAAGGACGTACCTCTTTACACAATGTATACCATCCTGTAACGGATGAGTTGATCATCACTGCAGGTGAAGAGATCTCTTCTGATGATGCGAAAGCGATCGAAGAAGCAGGTATCGAAACTGTTGAGATCCGTTCTGTATTGACATGTGAAAGCAAGCGTGGTGTGTGTGTGAAATGTTATGGTAAGAACTTGGCAACAGGTTACTTAGCACAAAGAGGTGATGCTGTAGGTATCATCGCTGCACAGTCGATCGGGGAGCCGGGTACACAGTTGACACTTCGTACCTTCCACGTGGGTGGTGTTGCGGGTTCTGCTTCTGTTGAATCAACCTTGCAAGCAAAATTTGATGGAACCATTCAGTTTGATGGTCTGCGTACAGTAGAAACATTGAACAATGAAGGAAATAAAGTGAAGATCGTTATCGGTCGTACAGGTGAAGTGAGAATCATGGATGTGAAGAATGATCGTTTAATGATCACAAATAACGTTCCTTATGGTTCTACATTGAATGTGAAAGACGGACAACAAGTGAAGAAAGGTGATGTGATCTGTACATGGGATCCATTCAATAACGTAATCGTTGCAGAACAGAATGGTAAGATCCGTTTTGAAAATGTAATTGATGGTATCACTTACCGTGATGAAGCTGATGAACAAACAGGTCACCGCGAGAAAGTGGTTATTGAAACGAAAGATAAGACCAAGATCCCAACCATTATTGTTGATGGTAAAGAGATCAAGCAATACAACTTACCTGTTGGCTCACACATTTCTGTTGAAGAAGGAGATGAAGTGAAAGCAGGACAGGTAATGGTGAAGATCCCTCGCGTACTTGGTAAGTTGAGAGATATCACCGGAGGTCTTCCTCGTGTAACTGAATTGTTTGAAGCTCGTAATCCGGGTAACCCTGCGATCGTTTGTGAGATTGATGGTGTGGTTGCATTCGGTAATGTGAAGCGTGGTAACCGTGAGATCATCGTTGAGTCTAAAGACGGTATGGTGAAGAAATACTTGGTGCCATTGACTCGTCAGATCCTGGTTCAGGATGGTGACTTCGTGAAAGCAGGTACACCAATGTCTGACGGACAAATTGCTCCAGCGGATATCTTGGCAATCAAAGGTCCATTCGCAGTACAAGAGTACGTGGTGAATGAGATCCAGGAAGTATATCGTTTACAGGGTGTAAAAATCAACGATAAGCACATTGAAGTAATCGTTCGTCAGATGATGAAGAAAGTGGAGATCGTTGATGCAGGTGATACTAAATTCTTGGAGGAGGATCTGGAAGATCGCTTCGACTTTATCGAAGAGAACGACAGAATCTATGACAAGAAAGTAGTAACCGAAGCAGGTGAAAGCACGAAGCTGAAAGCCGGACAAATCATCACTTTGCGTGAGTTGAGAGAAGAAAATTCTATCCTCCGTAGAGCTGATAAGAAACTGGTAGAAGTACGTGATGCGAAACCGGCTACTGCAACACCGGTATTGTTGGGTATCACTAAGGCGTCTCTGGGTGTACAAAGTTGGATTTCAGCTGCATCATTCCAGGAAACGACTAAAGTACTGAGTCAGGCGGCTATTCAAGGTAAGACCGACGCTATGTTGGGTCTGAAAGAGAATGTGATCACCGGACACCTGATTCCTGCCGGTTCCGGACAGAAAGAGTTTGAGAACCTGATCGTAGGAAGTAAGGAAGAGTATGAAGTACTGGCTACTACCCGCGAAGCGATGAGCTTTGATGATGAGGAATAAGATCATATGATCTTTTGAATACATGTTAAAGTAGGAAGTGAAAACTTCCTACTTTTTTTCAGGTATACATCGAGTTCTTTATACACTGTTTTTGTAATCTGATATTTATTGTTAATCTTGTTGCCCCGAAAACATAATGGGAACAAAAGCCTTTAATTTTATTATCTAAACATTAGTACATGAAAAATTTTACCATCGGGTTGAATGTAGTGTTGGTGATAGCGGTAGCTGTTTTATTTTACCTCCAATTTTCTTCAGGATCAAAAGATGGGAAAGTAAGTGCTTCAGGAAGCAAAGCTGTTCCTGAAGGAGATTTCAAGATCGCTTACTTTGAGATTGATTCTATCGAAGCACATTTTGATTATTATAAAGAAGTAAGTAATTCAATTCAGTCAAAAGCGCAGGAGAATAGCAAGCAGTTGAATCAACTGAAACAAACTTTTGCTGATAAATACCAAGAGCTTCAGCGTACTGCTCAAACCATGACACAGGCCGAGCTGAATAGCAAGCAGCAGGAGCTGATGCAAATGGAAAAGACGTACAACAGCAAAGAGCAAATGATGAACAATGAAATGCAGGATGAGAGCATGAAGAAAATGCTGGATGTAAGACAAAAAATCAGTGACTACTTGAAAGAATACAATGTATCCAAAGGATATGCATTCATCGTAGGAAATAATGATGCCTCTATTGCTTTCTATTACAAAGATGCAGCTTATGATATTACTGCTGATGTGATTAAGGGGTTGAATGAGAAGTATAAGAAAAAGAACTAGTCTTTTAAAGCTACAAGCTGCAAGCGGCAAGCTTCAAGTGAGTAATATTTTCAATAAGGCAGGTGAATTTTATGTTCACCTGCTTTTTTTGTTAACAGGGATACCTGTAACGATCTTGTAGCTTGTAACTTGAAGCCATTGCTGTCCGGTGAAAGTAAATTTTAAAAAAGAAAGGAGGCTTTATTCG
>CAYMQQ010000036.1:0-20721 GCA_964392685.1 uncultured Sediminibacterium sp. | reverse complement strand
GTTTCTTAACCATGATGGTGTGCCCTTCACTGAAAAAGATATGTTGGGCAAAGTATCCGTGGTAGAATATTTCTTTACGACCTGCAAAGGTATTTGTCCGAAAATGCATGTGGGAATGAAAGGCGTGTATGATGCTTATAAAGACAATCCCGACTTTATGATCGTGGCACATACTTGTGACCCTGAAACAGATTCTGTACCCCGATTAAAATTTTATGCTGACTCCATGAAGATAGACACCAAGAAATGGGTGTTGCTGACCGGTAGAAAAGATAGCTTGTATCAGATGGCACGTAACTCGTATTTGTTGGATGATCCAAAGAATAATTTTGAGAAGATAGAAGATCAGTTCATCCATACACAGTTTTTTGCATTGGTAGACAAATCAGGGAAAGTGCGTGCGCAGATTTATGATGGACTAAAAGCAGATGAACTGGAGAAGTTGAAAAAAGATATTGGAATATTATTGAAAGAGAAAGCAACGGGTAACTTTGTGAATGGCATTTTTACAAACAATCCTAAATAAATCATGCAAGAGCGAATAGTTGATCTGTTGAAGAAAAATCACCTCAGCGTTACAGAAAGCAGGAAAAAAATCTTGCATCATTTTCTGGATGCAAATGGTGCATTGGCGCATGCAGATATTGAAAGTAGGAGTGGTACAGAATTCGACAGGGTAACAATTTACCGTACGCTACAAACTTTTGTAGAAAAAGGCATCATCCATACCATTCCCACCGCCGATAACTCTGTTCGATATGCTTTGTGTAAGGATGAGTGTTCAGCAGGTCATCACCACGATGATCATGTTCATTTTATGTGCGATAACTGTGGAACTACTTATTGTCTGGATCATGTCACTGTTCCGAAAGTAGCATTGCCCGACGGATTCAAAGCCCTACAAAAAGACTTGGTGGTGAGTGGACTTTGTAATAAATGTTCTCAATAGAATGGTTCTTCACTGTTTTTCACTTATCCGCATCATTGGGTTAACTTCGTTGAAATCTATTTCATGATTCTTGTTACAGGTGCAACAGGTTTAGTAGGATCCCATTTGTTACAGGCATTGCTGAACAAAGGAGAGAAAGTTCGTGCACTCTATCGTTCCATCATTCCTACAATGCCCAATACAGAAAAAGTGGATTGGGTGAAAGGTGATATTTTGGATGTACTTTCTTTGGAAGAAGCCATGCAAGGTGTTCAGCAAGTATACCATTGTGCTGCAGTAGTTTCATTTCACCCATCGCAAAAAAAGAATCTCCATCATGTAAATATTGAGGGTACTGCCAATGTGGTGAATGCTGCTTTAGACGCCGGAATTTCCAAAATGGTTTTTATGAGCTCAGTTGCAGCTTTGGGTCGTATACGGGAAGATGTGATGATTGATGAAACAATGAACTGGACGCCCGAAACCAGCAACAGTGAATATGGCAAGAGTAAATACATGGCTGAAATGGAAGTATGGCGGGGAATAGGTGAGGGATTGAATGCCGTGATCGTAAATCCTGTTATTATTCTGGGTGCCGGTGATTGGAACAGTGGGTCCACAGCTATTTTTAAATCTGCCTATGATGAATTTCCCTGGTATACAGAAGGCATGAGTGGTTTTGTAGATGTACAAGATGTAGTAAAAGCAATGATAGCGTTGATGGAAAGCAATATTACTGCACAACGATTTGTGATTAGTGGTGCTAACCTACCCTACCGTTCTGTTTTTACGATGATTGCTCAAGCATTTGGGAAAAAACCTCCACATAAGAAAGTTACAGCATGGATGGCAGCCATTGTTTGGCGTTTGGAAGCCATCAAATCTAAATTTACCGGGAAGTCGCCGCTACTGACAAAAGAAACCGCTAAAACAGCCAGAGCGAAAGTCCGTTTCAACAATGAAAAACTATTACAGGCCATTCCAGAATTTCAATATGCAGCTATGGAACAATCCATTCTGCGTATTTGTGAAGAATTGAAATTGAAATACCATTTACCCTAATCTATTTGGGTCTTTCTTAAAAATTGGTAACTTGTTAGACTTGAAATATGTAGTAGCTATCATATTATCCCTTTCACTCTATACGCCATCGGTAGCAAAAATATTGGCTTATGCAGAATGTTCGGCCTTGGCAATTTCACAAGCAGATCAAAACTGGTGTGATTGTATGTTGACAGCTGATACAGATACTGACGGTATTCCTGCAACAGAAAAACAAAAAGATATTGCTTTTAAAACAGATTGGAAGTATACCGGTATCGCATCTTATGATCAGACTCATGTAATGGGTTCGTTCCATCAAACCCCAACAGTATTTATTCCTGATGCACTTTTAGATCCTTATCAAAAAGCAGTTTTTCATCCTCCGCTTCATTGATTACATATACCGTCTTGTTATGCTTCCTTCGAAGGGGGCTATTCATTTATGTAATTAATCAATTCATATGAAATCATCTTTCTTGGTGATCATTGTGCTATGCACAGTGATGACTCAACCATGTGTTAATGCGCAAACCACTACTCCTTTTGCCAATATAGAAGTTAAGAATAGTAACGGTGAATCAATGTTACTGGGTCATTGTGATGTTTCTTTTTTGCAACAAGGGGTTTACAAAAACTGGTACCAGCCGGGTTATGACCATTACATACCCGACTCTTCCACCATTCCATTCCTAACCGAATTACTGAAGGGAAAACAGATTGATATTTTTCTAGGCACTTGGTGCGGAGATAGCAGAAGAGAAGTTCCTCGCATGATGAAAATATTGACACAAGCCGGAGTTCAAAAGCAACATATCAGACTCATATTCGTCAGCAATGAGTCAAATAGCTATAAGCAAAGTCCGCAACATGAAGAAGCAGGAAAAAATATTAAAAGAGTACCAACACTGATTGTGTATGAAAATGAAAAAGAGATAGGAAGGGTTATAGAATATCCCGTAGTATCTCTGGAAAAAGACTTGTTATCGATTTTAAGACGGGAAAACTATGTGCCGAATTATGGTTCGATGAAATGATGTGAATGGTCAGTCGTGAATTGTGAATGGTGAATTGTCAATAGTTTCCTCTATCATTGACCATTCACCATTCACGATTTCCCCTCCATCACTTTCTTCCATAATTCAGGAATACGTTTGATCCAAACGAGTTCTCGTCTTTTGAGAGAAGCATCTTCTGCGGGGTACCCGAAATAGGTTTTGCCACCTTCCAAGGAAGAGGGAACACCACTTTGTGCCAATACCACCGCATTGGCACCAATGGTCAATGTTTTGCTCACACCTACCTGTCCCCATAAGGTGACGCCATCTTCAATAATGGTACCTCCGGCGATACCCACTTGTGCTGCAAACAAACAATTCTTTCCAACGGTGGTATCATGACCAATATGCACCATATTATCCATGCATGTTCCTTGTCCGATTCTGGTTTCTGCTGTAACGCCTCTATCAATGGTACATCCGGCACCAATTTCTACATGGTCTTCGATGACTACATTACCACAGCTCTGCATTTTCTTATACCATACGTCTCGATTTTTTTTCGTGTTGTAATAAAAAGCGTCACTTCCAATTATTGTTCCGGCTTGGATGATCACATGATCTCCAATGATGGTATGGTCTAATATGGTTACGTTTGGATGAATGATACAATGTTTGCCAATCTGAACATGATTGCCAATAAAACAGTTGGGCATGATCACAGTTCCTTCACCAATAACAGCAGTATCACTGATGGCTTTTTGTGCCGGAACAAAAGGTCTGAAATGATTAACGATGCTGAGATATGCTTCGAATGGTTCAGGGGTTACTAAAATTGTTTTACCGGTAGGAATGGTTACTTGATCTGTATTGATAATAATAAAATCAGCAGCACTGTTTAAACATTTATCATAGTACTTAGGATGATCGACAAAAACAAGATCGCCTGTTTCTACTTTATGAATTTCATTGATACCGGTTACCAATGCATCATGATTACCGATTAATTCGGCACTGATCAATGATGCGATCCAACCGGCAGAAACAGGTGCGGGAAACTTCATAACAAGGGTTTTTGTTAAAAACAAAGGTACTAAGAGCTATTCACCCTCCATTATTTTAGTTTTTTTTAAGCCCATAAAAACAGGTGAAATGAAGCTGTTGACACTCCTTTTATCATTGCTTATTTTCTCGTATCAAAAAAATAAAATCTTATGAAAACCTTTATCCATCAATGTTTCAGCGAAATGAAATTTTTAATGCGTTCTTTTTGTTGTACAAAATGCAATGGGAATCAGCGTTGAATAAGGATCAGGTATTCACAAAGGGACCTAAAATGTGAATAAAATTGTTTAAAATTTTTTTTGCTTTCGATAAAACTCTTTTTAATATTGTGTAGGGAAATTTATTTCCCAGTACTTACTAACCCATCCATATACAAAGTCTCGCTTCTGCGGGACTTTTGTTTTATATGAATCACTACTTCATTATTTATAAACCTTATCTCGTTCAATCGCAGTTTTCTCCGGTTAATGGAAAACAAACGCTTGCTGATTTTTTTGATGTACCTAAAGATGTATATCCTGTTGGCAGACTAGATCATGACAGTGAAGGATTACTGATTCTTACCAATGATAAACAACTCAATCATCGTTTATTGCATCCTTCTTTTCAACATGAAAGAGAATATTGGGTTCAAGTAGATGGTGCGATTACCGGTGAAGCTATTCAACAATTACAAAATGGTGTAACGATTTCAATCGATGGAAAAAAACATGAGACTTTACCAGCGGAGGTTTCTGTTTTTGAAAATGAACCATCTGTTCCTGTTAGAAATCCGCCAATACGTTTCCGTAAAGAAATTCCGGCACCATGGATCCGCATGGTATTGAAAGAAGGTAAAAACAGACAAGTAAGAAGAATGACTGCACAGGTGGGGTTCCCTACATTAAGATTGATTCGTTACCGAATCGAAAATATTACGATGGAAGGTTTACAACCCGGAGAATTGGTCAGCATGACCCGTAAACAACTATACCAGCATCTTTTCCATGAATAAATCCCGGCATTTGTTGAACGAGGCTTATAGCCACCCTTAACTTCAGGGATAAGGCGTTGGATGCTGTTATAAAAAACATAGAGGGTTTGCACCAATTCCTGAAGCGGTGATGGGGCGGTTGAAGCAAATACATCAGCCCGGTATTTACCAAACAGGGAAAGCTTCTGCTCAAAACAGCAATAATCAGTAACAGAGTAGCAATTCTTCCCCGCTAACCGTTAATTTTGCTGCTCTTTACAATTGAGTATATATGAGTCAAGCACATTTATCTGAGCAGGAATTGGTTCGTCGTGAGAAACTGACCAAATTACAAGAAGCAGGGATCGATCCATTCCCGGCTCCGTCATATCCCGTAAGTCACTATTCAATCGATATCAAGGAACAGTTCAAAGAAGAAAATAAGGAAGTTTTTGCCAATGTCTGTGTTGCGGGAAGGGTGATGAGTATCAATGATAAGGGGAAAGTATTTTTTATCAAGATCCAAGATAGTAAAGGCATTATCCAATTGTATGTAAAGCGCGATGATATTTGTCCGGATGAAGACAAATCCTTTTGGGATACAGTTGTAAAACATGGTTTGGATCTGGGAGATATTATTGGTGTGACCGGATTTGTATTCATAACCAAAACAGGTGAAACTTCTATTCATGCACAAACCTTTACTTTACTCACTAAATCTTTAAAGCCGCTTCCCGTGGTAAAGAGAGATGAAGAAGGAAATGTTTTTGATGCAGTTACTGATCCGGAATTTCGTTATCGTCAACGTTATGCAGACCTCATTATCAATCCGGATGTAAAAGAAACCTTTGTTAAACGAACCAAGCTTATTAATACAATCCGTGATTTCTTAAATGAACAAGGGGCATTGGAAGTAGACACGCCGGTATTACAAGCTATTCCCGGAGGTGCAGCTGCGCGCCCATTTATTACACATCATAATGCATTGGATGTTCCTTTTTATTTGAGAATTGCCAATGAGTTATACTTGAAGAGATTGATTGTAGGAGGATTTGATTGGGTGTATGAGTTTAGTCGCAACTTCAGAAATGAGGGAATGGATAGAACTCATAATCCTGAATTTACCGTACTAGAATGGTATACTGCTTACAAAGATTATTTCTGGATGATGGAAACCACGGAGCAATTGTTTGAAAAAATCGCTATTGCTTTACATGGAACTACAGATGTGCCCTTGGGTGATAAGATCATCAATTTTAAGGCACCATTCAAACGAATCAGTATTCATGATGCCATTAAAGAGAATACCGGGATTGATGTAAGTGCTATGGATGAAGCAGGTTTGCGTGAAGTATGTAAACAATTGAAGATTGATGTTCCCGGTAATATTGGAAAAGGCAAACTCATTGATGAAATTTTTGGTGCCACCAGTGAGCATACTTTTATTCAACCCACTTTTATCATCGATTATCCGGTAGAGATGAGTCCGCTTACCAAAAAGCATAGAAGCAAGGCCGGATTAGTAGAAAGATTTGAGTTGATGGTAAACGGAAAAGAAATCGCTAACTCATACACAGAATTGAATGATCCTATTGATCAGCGTGAACGTTTTGAAGAGCAGTTGAAATTGATGGAGCGAGGTGATGATGAAGCGATGTTCATTGATCATGACTTTTTACGTGCGCTGGAATATGGTATGCCGCCAACAGCGGGTATCGGTATCGGTATCGATCGTTTGTGTATGATGATGACCAATCAGCCTTCTATACAGGATGTGTTATTATTCCCACAAATGAGACCTGAGCGTGTACAGGATGCACAAGAGGCTAGTAATTCCTAATAGGAATTTGAAGCTTGAATTGATTTAAGAAATCGGTAGCGGCATCTATATTTTTAAAAGGTATTAATATATCATTACGGACCCCATAAGCGGGTCCATTTTTTTGTTGTACATACGTTGTGGCAAAGAAGAAATTTTGTTTTTGCGTCAGCCGAACTTTGAGTATTGAAGGATCTGCTATCAATGCTTCAATACAGGAAGTGTCCATGTCAGATAACCTTGCCCACAATGTCAAGAATTCATTTACCTGTTGATTTCCGGGTTCAGAAACTTCCTTCCAAAACCAGATATACCCTTTTTTTTGATCAATGGAATAATAGGTTTTTGTAGTAATATTATCTATTTCTACAGAACTGGCTAGTTGACCATTAATGGTGTATCTAAAACTGCCACATCTGCCATTGTATTGCGCAGGGGCATAAGTGGTCAACATGACCAACAGAGTGGTAAGCAGGGTAATAGTTCTCATAAGGGGGTATGTAATAATACCCTGTTTTGGTCAGACTTAATAACGAATCACCTTAAAATCAGTATAAACTTACACGAATAGGTCATTGTACAGCATTCCGCCCGGCACAACTGCGTATTGATCCAGATCGGTGATGCCTTCGGCAGCCAGTACTTGTTCATCAATAAAAGTATGACCGGTGCACTGATCAGCTGTTTTTTGAAGGATATAATAAACAGAATCAGCGATGATCTCGGGGGTGCGACTCATTTTTGCCAAAGCTTCCCCTCCCAATAGATTACGAACAGCCGCCGTATCAATCGTAGTTCTGGGCCATAGCGCATTGGAAGCGATGCCCATCCCTTTGAATTCAGCAGCCCAACCCAAGGCCAGCATACTCATATTGTATTTGGTGAGTGTATAGGCAATATGTCCACCCAGCCATTTGGGTTCCAGACTAATAGGTGGTGATAAGGTTATGATATGTGGGTTTTTGCCTTTTTTGAGCCATGGTAAACAGTTTTTGACAACCAGAAAAGTACCTCTGACATTGATGCTGTGCATCAAATCAAAGCGTTTGGTATCTGTTTGTTCTGTGGGTGTTAATTGAATGGCCGAAGCATTGTTGATCACAACATCAATACCCCCAAACCTTGCTACTGCTTTTTCAACAGCAGCCTGAATTTGATCTTCATGACGAATATCTACTTGCACGGCCAATGCTTTACCACCGGCTTTTTCAATTTCTTCAGCTGCTGAAAAAATGGTGCCACCAAGTCTGGGGTCTTCTTCTACACTTTTGGCAGCAACAACAATGTTGGCTTTTTCTTTGGCTAAACGCAAGGCAATAGCTTTACCGATACCTCTGCTGGCGCCGGTAATAAAAACGGTTCTGTTCTCAAATGACATAGTGTAGTTTGTTGCTGAACCTTAAATTTCAGGAAAACTGTCTTACCAACCTAAGAATTCTTTGATGAGCTGTTCTGTTTGGGTACAGGCTTTATCCAATTCATCATTCACTACAATATGATGAAAATGATGATTGAATGACAACTCATAACTGGCTTTACTTACCCGTGTGGCAATACTTTCAGGAGTTTCCGTTCCTCGGCTTTCCAATCTTCTTTTCAGCTCTTCTACAGATGGGGGTTGAATAAAAATGGATAAACATTTTCCGGGGAACTCACCTTGTACATGAATAGCGCCTTTCACATCAATATCTAACACAGGCACACGGTTTTCGTTCCATATACGTTCCAATTCTGCTTTGAGGGTGCCATAATATTTTCCCTCGTACACCATTTCCCATTCAATAAAAGCGTGTTCATTGATCTTGGACTGAAACGCTTCCACCGATAAAAAATAGTATTCAACACCATCTTGCTCTTTACCTCTTGGAGAACGTGTGGTAGCAGAGATAGAAAAACAAAGTTGAGGATATTTCTTCAACAGATAATGCGTAATCGATGTTTTACCCGATCCTGAAGGGGCTGTAATAATGATGATCTTGCCTTTGTTTTCCTGCATGCGCAAAGAAACAGAATTTTAAGAAGGCTTAATCCTTCCAGACCGTTTTTTCTGATAGTGCAATATTTCTTTTGGCAGGCGGACTAGGCTCGTCGGAATATCCGAGATAGATCAGTCCCATCATTTGATCATGTTCTTCCAGTCCTAATAATTGTTTCATACTGTCATGATAAGTCATACCTCCGGTACTCCAAAGTGCAGCAATCCCTTGTTCCTGCGCACCCAGTAAAATATGTTCAATAGCAGCAGCAGTAGCAGCGATCTCTTCTATGAGGGGAATTTTTTGACTGGCCTGTCTCTTCATGTATACGGCAATAATATGCGAAGCTTTTTCAGCATTGTGCATGATATTCTGATACTTGGCATTGGTAAAGCTTTCTTCAGGCGTATGATTTTTATATAAATCGGCATGTTGTTGCGAAAATTGAGCTAGCCCATTTCCACTAAAAACAATAAAACGCCAAGGTTCGGTTCTACCATGTGTAGGCGCCCAGTCTGCCAGTGCTAACAATTGTTGGATAATAGCTGGACTTATTTTTTTACCATTCATCAAAGAAGGCTTCACGCTTCTTCTTTCGCGAATAATTTTTTCGAGTGTGCTCATGTTGCAAAATTAGCGGTACAGTATTGAACAATTTCGTTGAATGACTAAAATGTTTTATATTGATAATCGTTTCTTTTGATCCGCAGGTTTTGTTCTAAATTTTATAGTAACGATTGTAATGACGATAAAAGAATTTCAATCTGTTTTTGATAACCTGCCCGGGATGTATCTTTTATTGCAACCCGATGCCCCTGTTTATACCATCATATCTGCTAATAAGGCCTATATACAAGCAACATTTACCCGGAAAGAGCATATTGTAGGGAAACCGGTCTTTACCGTTTTTCCCGATACGCCGGGTATTGATACAAAAGAAAGTCAGCAGTTGTTATTGAATCTATTTGACGAAGCTATTCGCCTAAAGCAAACCAATCAGGTGAATGAACTGCGGTATGATATTCCTTTAAATGATGGTACGAATAATTTTTTACAACGATACTGGAGAGTCATTAATACACCCGTATTAGATGAGGCCGGCAATGTGATTCAGATCATCAATTCTGTAGAAGATATTTCTGACCGAGTATTCAAACAAAGAGCATTGGATGAGAACATTGAAAAAACAAGGTTACTCATGTCCAATGTACTGACCAGTATTTCCGATGGTTTCGTAGCATTGGATGCCGATTGGAATTATACCTATGTAAATGAACGTGGTGCGGCATTGCTCAATGGACATAAGCCGGAAGATCTGATCGGTAAACATATCTGGACCTTATTTCCCGAAGGTGTGGGTCAGCCTTTTTATTGGAATTATCATAAAGTAATGAAGGAGAGAGAACCGATTGTTATGCAGGAGTATTATCTACCCTGGAATCGATGGTTCGAAAACAGAATTTATCCTTCTCCGGATGGTGGGATCACTATTTTTTATACGGATATCACAGATTCAAAAAAAGCACAAGAGCGGTATCGTCAACTGTTTTACGATAATCCCATGCCCATGTGGATCTATGATGAACACTCATTACAATTTTTAGAAGTAAATGATACAGCGGTAAGTCATTATGGATATACTCGGGATGAATTTTTGAGTATGACCATCAGGGATATCAGACCTGTGGAAGATCTCGCAAAACTAGACCAATCCACCAAAACAAGAAAAGGAGATATTTTAACACACAAAGGTATTTGGCGACACTATAAAAAAGATAGAACCCTCATTGATGTAGAAGTAACCGCGCATCATGTCGATTTCAATAATCGACCATGTGTATTGGTGTTGATCAATGATATTACAGAGCAGTTGAAAAGTGAAACTGCACTTAGAAATGCGTTTAAAGAAGTATCAGATTATAAGTTTGCTTTAGATCAATCTAGCATTGTAGCTATTACAGATCAAAAAGGGATCATTCATTTTGCCAATGATAATTTCTGTAAAATATCAGGGTATAGTCGTGAAGAATTGATTGGGCAAGATCATCGTCTCATCAATTCAGGATACCATACTAAAGAGTTCTTAAGAGAGTTATGGGTAACCATCGCTCACGGAAAAGTATGGCGTGGAGAGTTAAAGAATAAGACCAAATCAGGAAGGTATTATTGGGTAGATACAACGATCGTTCCATTTCTAAATGAAGAAGGTAAGCCCTATCAATATGTTGCCATTCGAACAGATATTACCAAAAAGAAAGAAGAAGAAGAGCGACTCAGATTAATGGATATGGTGATTACCAACACCAACGATGCTATTTTAATTACTGAGGCTGAACCCATTGAAGGGGAAGGACCTAGAATCCTTTATGTCAATGATGCTTTTACACGAATGACAGGATATACAGCAGAAGAAGTAATTGGCAAAACACCGAGAATACTTCAAGGTCCGGATACCGATAAAAATGAGTTAGCTCGTTTAAAAGATGCTTTAAAAAATTGGCAGCCTTGCGACATAGAAGTATTGAACTATAAAAAAAATGGAGAACCTTTTTGGAACAATTTTACAGTTGCGCCGGTTGCCAATGAATCAGGCTGGTATACCCATTGGGTAGCTATTGAAAGAGATGTAAGTGAAAGAAGAAAGACAGATGCTTTAATGCGTGATAGTGAGGAGAAGAGAAGGCTGATCATGAATGCAGCACTGGATGCCATTATTTGTATTGATACCGAAGGCATGGTTACTTTCTGGAATCCTCAGGCAGAACAAATATTTGGTTGGAAGCAGGAGGAAGTGATGGGCAGACGATTGTCTTCTATCATTATTCCTGAGCCATATCGACAGATGCATGATCATGGAATGGAACAATATAAGGTAACGGGAAAAGGTCCGGCATTGAATGTTTTACTCGAGCTGAATGCCATTAACCGAGAAGGAACCATGTTTCCGATAGAACTAACTGTATTGCCCATTAAACAAGAAAGTGAGGAATTCTTTTGTGCATTCATCAGAGATATTTCAGAGCGCAAAAAATCTGAAACGCTGATCAGAAGAACGAATGAACGCTATGAGTTGGTTGCCAAAGCTACCAGCGATGCTATTTGGGATTGGGATATGCGTACACATGTTGTAGTACGTTCGGGAGATGGGTTACAAAAGTTATTTGGATATAGTACAGAAGAAGCTTCCCGTGATAATGATTTTTGGCGTAAACATGTACATCCGGAAGATTTAGAAAGAGTGGTTGAAAAAAGAAGAAAACTACTGGAAGAAACCAACGATCAATTTTGGGAAGATGAATATCGGTTTGAAAAAAGAGACGGCTCTTTTGCGTTTGTATATGACAGGGGTTATGTGATCAGGAACAAAGAAGGTAAAGCTGTTCGTATGATTGGTTCTACACAAGACATTACTGCATTAAAACAATCAGAACAACAATTGCAGGAGTTAAACCAGGTATTGGAAAAAAGGGCCGCTGAACTCATGACGTCTAATAGAGAACTGGAGCGTTTTGCCTATGTGGCATCACATGATTTGCAGGAGCCTTTAAGGATGGTAAGTAGCTTCTTACAATTGTTAGATCGTCAGTATTCAGTGGGGCTGGACGAAAAAGCAAGAGAGTATATCAATTTTGCGGTAGGTGGGGCAGAAAGAATGAAACGTTTGATACTGGATTTACTCTCTTATTCAAGAGTGGGAACCGTCAATGAGCCGTTTCAGTTGGTGGACATGAATGCTTTGGTAAAAAATGTAGTACAAATATTTGAGTCGAGGTTTGAAAAAGAACAGGTAACTTTAAAAATCGATCATTTACCAACCATTCAAGGAAATACAACACAATTACAGCAATTGATGCAAAACCTGATTGGTAATGCACTGAAATATAAAAGCGACAACCCCCCGGTCGTTGAAGTTGGATGTACAGAAGAAGCCAATAGATTTATCTTCTTTGTTAAAGACAATGGAATAGGCATCAATCCAAGGTACTTTGAAAAGATCTTTGTGGTTTTCCAACGTTTACATCCGATTGATAATTATTCCGGTACTGGAATTGGATTGGCCATCTGTAAAAAGATCGTCGAAAGGCATCACGGAGAAATATGGGTAAGTTCTGAAGAAGGAAAAGGAAGTACTTTTTATTTCAGCTTACCCAAAATATCCATCCATTAAACCAAACAATATGTCTGCATTTGAAGACTTGGAGATATTACTCGTTGAAGACAACGAAGGAGATATCCGATTGACCATTGAAGCTTTTAAAGAGGCTAAGATCAGGAATCATATACGTGTGGTGCGTGATGGAGAAGAAGCATTGGCCTATTTGAAAAAAGAAGCAGCATATGCAGATGTGCAGACACCCGATATCATTTTGCTGGACATCAATTTGCCCAAGGTAGATGGTAAAGAAGTGTTACATGAGTTGAAAAATAATCCCTCATTAAAGAGCATTCCTGTCATCATGCTCACTACTTCATCTGCAGAATCGGATGTGCAAGAGTCTTATTTGAATCATGCCAATAGTTACGTCATCAAACCGGTTGATTTGGATAAGTTTATGGAAGTGATACGCAGCATTGAAGAATATTGGATATCGATTGTAAAACTCCCTTCACGCTAAGTAGCGTTATACAATTCTTCGAATATCAGCACCGATATTTCTCAATCTTTCATCAATTTTCTGATAGCCTCTGTCTATCTGTTCAATATTTTGAATGGTACTCTTCCCCTCTGCACTCAAAGCAGCAATGAGCAATGCTTGTCCGGCACGTATATCCGGACTACTCATAGTAATACCTCTCAAATTATTTTTTCTGCCCAATCCAATTACAGTTGCGCGATGTGGATCACAAAGAATGATCTGTGCGCCCATATCAATGAGTTTATCTACAAAGAACAATCGGCTCTCAAACATTTTCTGGTGCACCAATACACTACCTCTTGCCTGTGTGGCAACTACCAAAACAATGCTTAACAGATCAGGCGTAAAGCCAGGCCATGGGTGGTCTGAAATGGTGAGGATACCACCGTCGAGATAAGTCTGTATTTCATATACGTCTTGTTGCGGCACATGAATATTATCTCCTTGAATATCTAAAGCGATGCCTAGTTGTCTGAATTTTTCAGGAATGATTCCCAAATGATCCACACCTGCATTTTTAATGGTGAGTTCACTTTGCGTCATGGCGGCCAAACCGATAAAACTGCCGATCTCAATCATATCAGGTAGCATGCGATGCGTAGTCCCATTTAATTTAGTGACTCCTTCAATGATTAATAAATTACTTCCAATACCACTTATCTTGGCGCCCATTCGATTGAGCATGGCACACAATTGTTGAAGATATGGCTCGCAGGCAGCATTATAAATTTGTGTAGTACCTTCTGCTAATACAGCTGCCATGACAATATTTGCAGTTCCTGTTACCGAAGGTTCATCCAATAGCATATAAGTGCCGCGTAAAGATGGAGCTGTTAATTTGAAGCAACTATTGTCTTCATCAAATTCAAATTGGGCTCCCAGTTTTTCAAATCCAATGATATGGGTATCCAATCTTCTTCTTCCAATTTTATCACCACCAGGTTTGGGTATATAGGCTTTTTTGAAACGCGCTAACATAGGTCCCGCCAACATCACGCTACCTCTTAAACGACCTCCTTTTTTTCTGAATTCTGCTGAAGATAAATAATCAATATTCACATCATCTGCGCGAAAGCTATAGGTATCATCGTTGATACGGGTAGTTTTTACGCCCATATCACTCAGTAGTTCTATAAGCAGATTTACATCCAAAATATCCGGAATATTGGAAATGATCATCTCTCCGTCGGTCAATAAAACCGCAGAGAGAATCTGTAATGCTTCATTCTTAGCACCTTGTGGAATGATCTCACCTTGTAAACGATTACCACCGCGAACTTCAAAGGAACTCATACAATTAGTTTGATTGCTTGTTGATACGAATGTAATAAAACGCCGCCGTGATTTTTTTTATTGTCTGATGGATAGCCATAAAAAAAGTCCACCAAGTGGACTTTCTCTATATTGGAAGATCTGATTAGTATCTTTTTTTGAATTGTCCCCCGCCACTGTTATTGCGGTTATTATTATTTCTGCCTCCCCCGCCATTATTACGGTTGTTATTGTTTCTACCACCGCCGTTATTGCGTCCCCCGCCACCACCATTGTTGCGATTGTTACGTCCGCCAAAATTTTGCTGCCAGCGACCACCACGACCACCACTACCATATTCATCACGTTCAAAATTCTGATTGCGGTGTTTGATATAAGGGGTATTGCTGAATTCCAGTTCTCCACCGGTGATGCTGTTGAGTTCGGTTCTAATGGCATCATCATGCACCAACTCTTTATGCCAGTTACTATATGCCAGTTTCATATAATAAGCAATGGCATGTGCAAAACCTGCTTTCTTCTCCGGATCTTCTTCTTTCAATGCTTTATCAATCACCACTTCCAGGTTCTTACCCAAGTGCGCATATTTAGGATGCCTTTTGGGATAAGGTAATGGATCAGGTTTCAGTTTATAGGTTTCTTTGGTGGGAATAGGGTACGGACTATCCACATCCAGTTTAAAATCACTGATAAAAAAGAGGTGATCCCATAATTTATGTCTGAAATCTTCCACATTCTTCAAATGTGGGTTTAAAAAGCCCATCAATTCTATAACAGCCTGTGTCTGTTGCTGTCTTTTGTCGCGGTCTTCAATGGTCAGTAAATAGTCCACCATTTTATGTACATGACGACCATATTCACGCATTCCCAGATAACTTCTCGAAGTATTATATTCCATGTAACGATAATAAGTAAGAGAACAAATGTAAGTAATTAGGGCTTTTCAGGATGTATTTTAACGTTATTGCCTTCAACAAATCATTTTTTCATCACTCCCCTGCGCTGTTTATCTTCGCAATATGGAACAGATTGTGCAACAAATTGAGCAATACAAACAGGAAATGCAGGCTTTTGAAGCTACCACCCCCGACCAGGTAGAAGCTTTTCGCATCAAGTACCTCGGAACCAAGGGCTTGGTAAAGACTGTTATGGGAGAGATGAAAAATGTACCGAATGAACAAAAAAAGGTGTTCGGACAAATCCTCAATGAGTTCAAAGAGTTTGCGGAAGCAAGATATACTGCATTAAAAGAGCAAAACGAAGATGTAGTTGCAGGTGGTGATCAGCAAAGAGATATTACTTTACCCGGAGAAGTCTTTCCTGTAGGTACCAGACACCCATTGAATATTGTTCGCAATCAAATTGTCTCCATTTTTGGGCGTTTGGGTTTCGCGGTGGCGGAAGGTCCGGAGATTGAAGACGACTGGCATAATTTCGGAGCGATGAATCTTCCTGAAGATCATCCGGCGCGTGATATGCAGGATACTTTTTATATCAGTCAGAATCCTGATTGGTTATTGCGTACACATACCAGCAGTGTACAGGCACGTGTGATGGAAACACAAAAACCACCGATCCGTGTGATTTGTCCGGGTCGTGTGTATCGAAATGAAACCATCAGTGCTCGAGCGCATTGCTTTTTCCATCAGGTAGAAGGTTTATACATTGATGAGAATGTAAGCTTTGCTGATTTGAAACAAACCTTATACTTTTTCGTACAAGAACTATTTGGTAAACATGTAAAAGTGCGTTTCAGACCGAGCTATTTTCCTTTTACAGAACCCAGTGCTGAAATGGATATCAGCTGTCAGATTTGTGGTGGTGATGGTTGTAATATCTGTAAACATACAGGATGGGTAGAAATATTGGGTAGTGGTATGGTGCATCCGAAAGTGCTGGACAACTTTGGTATCGATTCCAATAAATACACCGGCTTCGCTTTTGGTATGGGTATAGAAAGAATTACACAATTAAAATACCAAGTAAACGACCTGCGTCTTTACTCACAGAATGATGTAAGGTTTTTGAAACAGTTTACGGGGGCGCTGTGATTGGGGTCAATGGTCCATGGTCGATAGTCCATGGTATTGTGAGCTTGGAAGAGTTATATGCATCATAAAATTAAACCACCATTCACCATGGACTATGGACCATGGGCTGCTCTCTCATGATCCACTCCACAAAAGGCATAGTTCTGCGAACGGTTAAGTATGGTGATACGAGTGTCATCACAACCGTGTATACGGAGTTGTTTGGCATACAGAGTTATTTGGTAAAAGGGGTTCGACAGTCTACCAAAACTTCAGCAGGTAAAGCGGGCTATTTTCAGCCTTCTGCATTATTGGATATGGAAGTGTATCACAATGAATTGAAGCAATTACAATTTGTGAAGGAATATCGATGGAGTTATTTATATGAACATGTGTTGTCGGATGTAGTGAAGCACTCTGTTGCTATGTATATGATTGAACTGGTACAACACAGTTTGAAACAACCGGAAGCCAATCCCGAATTATTTTATTTGATTGAAGACAGTTTGAAACAACTCGATAAAGGCAATGAAACTTTAACGGCGAATCTGCCTTTGTATTTTGTTCTACACCTTGCATCGGAATTGGGTTTTCGTCCACAAGGAAAGTTTGGTAAGGATACAGAGGTGTTGGATTTGCAGGAAGGGGTTTTTGTAAAAGCATTTCCTTCACATCCCTATTTTTTAGATGGGCAAATGGCTGAATTGACTTCGCAGTTGATTGATCTTTCTTTTTACAATGAACTTGAAAATTTGAAACTGAATCGTTCTACCAGAAGAGCTTTATTAGAATCATATCAAAATTATATGGCATTGCATGTTGCCGATTTTGGGGAGTTGAAAACACTGGCTATTCTTCAGGAGATATTGAGTTAGCTGTCTCATACTATTCGTTGAACAGAAGTATCAGCAGTAATCATATCTGCAATATCCTTTAGTAACAATACACCCGGTTTTTTTCCTTTTTCAAAACTACCCAACTCGTTTTCCATTCCTAATGCTGTAGCACCATTGTATGTAGCGGCTTTCAGTAAAAGAGAAAGCGAGAGATGGGGAAACTGTTGATGAAGGGTTTTCAATTCATCCAGTATACTTAACTGATGATTACTGGCAAGACTATCTGTTCCGATAACCAATGTGATTTCATTTTTCACAAAAAGATCAATGGGTGGTAATATTTGTTCGATATATAAGTTGGCGTTTGGACATAAACAAAAGGATACAGGGGTTTTTGACGATCGAATAAAATCAATATCTGATTGTTCGGTAAAGCTGTTATGCACTAGTAATACATGTTTGGCTGCTTCAAGGTAATGAAATACCGAAGGCAAGCTGTTTTTTCCGGTAGCAGTAAAAGAAGGATTGCTGATCTGCATCAATTGATACAATCTTTTAAAATCTCCACTATCAGATTTGAATAATTCATTTTCTGCCGCTGATTCTTGGTTGTGGATGGTAATGATTTGATCTCTAAAGTAAGGTTGCATTTCCTGCCACAATGCAGGGGAAACAGAATACGGCGCATGAGGGGAAATGCTGGAATGTTTTGGAAATGCAGCAACAAAAGTTTTGAAATATTCAAATGATTTCTCCATCCTGATTTGAGCGATTGCAGGATTCCAACCACTGATTTCAATAAAATGATGGTATTGTAATCGCAGTAATTTTTTTTGAGAGAGCGTAAGGGTGTTATTACAGATATCTCCTACCGCTACAATGCCGGCGTTAAGCATATCATCTTCTGCTTTGCTGATGGCAATAAGTATTTCTTCATCAGGAAAATGTCTTTGTTGAACAACCTGCAAAACAAAATCTACCAGACCTGTTTTTTCAGGAATACATCCTTTTAAATGGCTCAGCTCTAAATGACAGTGGGCATTGATAAAACCGGGACAGAGTATTCCGGCAAGCGATTGTACATCTTCTCCGGCTTCTTCTTTGGAAACAATGGCTTCAATATTCCCTGTAGTATCAGTAATGAGTACTGAATTTTCATCCAGCATTTCTTTGCCGGTAAAAAGTTGCGAAGCATTGAATTTTTTATAAGCCATTTTACAATTACGAAGTTATTGTATAAGTCGTTCTTCTATTACAATTGTTTAGTAACTTGAACAGGAGTCTAGATAAAAATATATTTATGTCAGCACACATGGATGATTATCTCGCCCCACATTATATCAATAGAAGCAATTGGTTGCGTGCGGCGGTTTTGGGAGCGAATGATGGTATACTGTCCACTGCAAGTATTGCTATTGGTGTAGCTTCTGCCAGTGTTACAAGAGACCCAATTGTATTGGCAACAGTGGCGGGTTTGGTGGCGGGTGCTTTGTCGATGGCAGCCGGTGAGTATGTTTCCGTGAGTTCACAAACTGATGTGGAGAAGGCGGATATTATTCGTGAAAAGCAAGAACTCGAAGAAATGCCCGAGCTCGAATTACAAAGACTGGCAGAGATCTATGAACAAAGAGGGTTGAAAAAAGAAACAGCCATGCTGGTTGCCAAAGAGCTAACAGAACATGACGCATTGGGAGCACATTTAAGGGATGAATTGGGATTGAATGAAATCAGTCAGGCTAATCCTATTCAAGCGGCGTTGGCATCAGGCGCTGCTTTTACGGCAGGTGGCGTATTGCCGTTGCTCGCCACTTTGTTTCTTCCCTTGGAATCACTTAGGTATACATTGTATGGATCTGCGATCATTTTTTTGATCATTCTTGGTGCATTAGCAGCAAAGACAGGTGGGTCAGGAGTATTGAAAGCTATTATAAGGGTTACATTTTGGGGAACGATTGCTATGGGACTATCGGCATTGGTCGGTTACTTGTTTGGTGTGAATGTTGCCTGATTAAAATGTGGATAAGGTTAACTAAAGGTGAACCCCTAGTGAACCCTTAGTGAACCCTTGGTGAATCCCCCTGTGAAGGGTTAGTTGCTTTTTCAAATACATATTGTTGATGGGTATTCAACAAGCGTACAGAAATTTTGTAATAATTTATTCCTTAATCAATAAATATTGAAGAAAATGATAAAATCAATTTTCAGCGCAGTACTCATGTTGGTCTGTTGCACGTTTATAAATGCGCAGCAAGTACTAAAACTCTATGAAGGCAAAGCCCCGGGCTCAGAAAGTTGGACATGGTCTGAAGCTTACATAGAAAAAACAGCATGGAATACACCGGTGGTTTTTAATGTGTCAGAACCCACGCTAACAGTGATCAAGCCGGAAGCGGGAAAAGCGAATGGGACATCGGTAATCATTTGTCCGGGCGGAGGCTTCTTTGCTTTATCGATCGAAAACGAAGGATTGGGTGTTGCAAGATGGTTGGCTACAAAAGGGGTTACCTGTTTTGTTTTAAAATACAGATTAGCAAAAGCCTCAGGTGATGATCCGATCAAAGATTTCAATGCCTCATTTGGTGATAAGGATTTACAGGCCAAACAAATGGCATCTGTTCCTATGGCGATTGCAGATGGGAAGCAGGCAATAGCTTATGTCAGAAAAAATGCAGCGCAATTGGGTGTTGATCCTAATAAAATAGGCATCATGGGTTTTTCAGCAGGCGGAACGGTGGCGGGTTCGGCCGGTTTTGGGTATACCGCAGCTAATAAGCCTGATTTTGTGGCACCTATTTATGCTTTTCTGCCTCCAGAAATGCAGGGTACAGTGGCGGCAGATGCTCCACCCATGTTTATTGCCGTAGCATCTGATGACCAGATTGGTCTACAAACGCATAGTGTAGCGTTGTATTCTAAATGGAACAATGCTAAACGATCTGCTGAATTGCATGTATACAATAAAGGCGGACATGGTTTTGGTATCCGCAAGCAACAACAGCCTTCCGATGCTTGGGCCGATCAGTTAGCGGCATGGATGGAGTATCAGGGGCTTTTGAAAAAATAGCAGTGTAAGCGACAAGTAGCAAGCCACAGATGCACAGATTATTGTTCAATAATCTGTGCATCTGTGGCTTATTTTTTCATCAATAGAAATTTTAAACCAAATT
>CAYMQQ010000035.1:0-20990 GCA_964392685.1 uncultured Sediminibacterium sp. | reverse complement strand
TCAATAATATTAATCCAAGTTTAAAAACGGTCAACGTATTTTAGGCATTGACACTGATCTTACCTTAAACCCATAACCTATAACCTATTTGCCATTAGCTCCCTGAACTTTTTGCCTCAGAAGCTGTTACTACACAAAGCACACACATGTCAAAAGTCTATTCACTCAAAACCATACAAAAAATTCCGATCTCACTGGCAGAAGCTTGGGATTTTTTTAGTCGGCCACAGAACCTGAAAGAAATCACTCCCTCTAATCTTGGTTTCAATATTATTAGCAAGCACCATGGCGACAGAATGTACCAAGGACAAATCATTGAGTATAAAGTGAGTCCTATTCTGGGTATTCCTTTGTATTGGATGACAGAAATCACACATGTGGAGGAGCAAAAGTTTTTTGTGGATGAGCAACGATTTGGTCCCTATAGTTTATGGCATCATCAACACCATTTCAAGGCTATTGATGGGGGTGTGGAAATGACAGATATTGTTCATTACAAATTACCGCTTTGGTTTTTGGGAGATATTGCCAATACCATTATGGTACGCACACAACTCAAGGGTATATTTGATCACCGCTTTCAGGCAGTAGAACAGCGTTTTGGTGCCTGGCCAGGTACTCAAGAGAAACGGGTGTTGTTTGATGGCTCATTGTAATAAACGGAGCGGACTTACATTATTATCTGTATCAACTGAAGCGATCAATACATTTTTATTTTTTGTTTCCGGTAGCTTGCTTAGATCAATAATTGCGGTTTTATCACCCGGGATAAAAAGGATTAATTGACTGTTCCCAAAATCAGGCTCTTCTTTTCCCTGATGCATGAATACCGCAAAACCTTTGATCTTTTCCTCTCCTTTGTATGCAAGTTTATAGGTATGTTCATTTGCTTTCTCTACCAAAGGCTGTGGTGGAATGGTATTGTCGATCCAAGACATTGGAGGAACCAAGGCCGGATAACGGTAATAGTTTTGCTGTAAGCTATCATTCCATCCATTTGGATTTCGATTGAATGAACTGCTGTTGTAATAAATACTTCCCTGCACATTTTCATAGCTTCTTAGTGCCTTGATCTGTTCTGGAATTTCATTTCTGTTCTTCCAAGCAGTATTGCTTCCCGCACGATAAATTCCATGACCGATGTATAAGTGTCGTTCATAGCTATGTTCATTCCACCAACGTAATAAGATATCATAACTGGCTAAAGCATGCCCACGTTCCCAATACAGTTGTGGAGCGATATAATCGATCCATCCTTTTTGTAACCAAAGCAATACATCTGCATGTAACTCATCGTAATTCGTTGGTCCCGATCTGGTTTCACTGCCCATCGGATCCTGATGTTTATTGCGCCATACGCCAAATGGGCTGATACCAAATTTTACTTTTGGCTTGGTTTTTCTGATGGTTTGTTGTAGTTGAACGATGATACTGTCGCAATTACTTCTTCTCCATTCGTTTTTCGTCATCCCTTTTCCATATTGCTGAAAAGTAGATTGATCCGGAAATTCTCTACCGGGAATTTTATAAGGATAGAAATAGTCATCCATGTGAATGGCATCAATGGCATAACGCTTTACAATATCTTTTACTACTGCTGAAACATGATCGCGTACTTCCGGAATTCCGGGATTGAAGTATTTTTTATCGCCATAGGTTACAAACCATTCGGGGTGCTGTTTGCTGATATGATTGGGTGCAATGGAAGAGCGAAGAATATTGAATACAGCCCGATAAGGGTTTAACCATGCATGAAATTCCATACCTCGTTTATGTGTTTCTTGAATCATGAATTCAAGTGGGTCATAATAAGGAGATGGCGGTAACCCTTGTTTCCCGGTAAGATACTCACTCCAAGGTTCTAATGATGAAGGATAGAATGCATCTGCTGAAGGACGAATTTGAACGATCAATGCATTCATACCATTTCGATGATGCATTTCCACCAATTTGATAAACTCAGCTTGTTGCTCTTCGGTGGATAAGGTTCTTTTGCTGGGCCAGTCAATATTTTCAACTGTAGCCACCCAAGCCGCTCTGAATTCATAATTTGGCGAGTATTGTGCTTTTGGATGCAAAAACAGAACAAGAAATAATGAAAAGGGGAGTATACGCAGCAAAGATTTCATGCCCTAAAGATAAACCAGTCATGCGCGAAGTGGCCCGTTGTGGAAGAAATCAAAATGATAAGCGTGGAAATTAACATTTAAGAGGTCAGTTCACGAACTTTATCCAACAGCTTATTGAGTGTAGCAGCTTCTGTTTCTGATAAGTTTTGCATTAACTGATCGATTTCAGCATTCTTTTTATCAAGTTTGTCCAGCAATGAAAGTCCCTTTTTTGAGATGCTGACATCTACCAGCCTTTTATCAGTGGAGCAAACTTTCTTTTCAACCAGCCCTTTTTTGAGTAGTCGCTCTACAATACGGCTGGTGTCACTCATCTTATCCAGCATTCTTGAGCGTATTTGTAGCGTACTGAGTGGTTGCTGGCTCCCCCTGAGAATACGAAGAATATTATATTGCTGTGGGGTAATGTCATCCGGATCAAGCATGGTTTTGATCTTCTCGTTCAACCAGTTGGCAGAATAAATGATATTCACAGAAGCCTTCTGGTATTCATTCCTGAAATGCTGTTGTTGTATATCTTTTTCAATACCCATAGCTGTAAAAATAGGTGAAAAGTGAGAGGTGAAAAGTGAAAAACATAATAAATACGGGTCCTTTCACTTTTCACCTCTCACTTTTCAGTTCCTCAATCCTGCCAAACACTCAATCCTTCACTGCAATTGGCGCAGATATCAATGTTTTTTCTGCTGGTCATCAATTCAGTTCTAAATTGCTTATAATTATCGTTTTGCCAGATTTGTTTAAAGCTTTGCGACTTCAGATTACCCAGTTGATGCATCGCATCTTTATCAAAACAACAAGGAACCACCAATCCGTCCCAGGTAATTACATTGGCATGCCAAAGCTTCCAGCACCGATTGCTCAACCCGCTTTTCACTTTCATTCTTCCTTCTTTGTCTTTGGCATAGCGACTATATTTTTTATTCTCAGGAATGAGTTGGTTTGGGTCATTCTCATAGTCATATACCTGTGCTGTTTTAAAGCGAACTTGATCCACGCCTATTTCAGCACCCAACTTTTTTACTTCTTCGATCTGATGTTCATTGGGTTTCACAACTAAAAACTGAAAGAAGATAAAAGGGGTTTTACTATTCAGTTCTTTTTTCCATTTCACGATATTGCGAGCGCCTTCTAATACTTTTTCCAGTTTACCGCCTACCCGATATTGTTGGTATACATCTTGAGTAGTACCATCAATAGAAATGATCAATCGATCCAATCCGCTTTCAACTGTTTTTTTGGCTTTTTCATCGGTCAGGTAATGTGCATTGGTAGAAGTAGCGGTATAAATGCCTTTATCATGTGCGTATTTTACCATATCCAGAAAATCAGGATTCAAATACGGTTCTCCCTGGAAATAAAAGATGAGATAAAGCAGGTCTTTGTAAATATCATCAATGGTTTCTCTGAAAAAATCCTTTTTCAACATGCCTGTTGGTCTGGTAAATTCACGTAATCCACTCGGACATTCAGGGCATCGCAGATTACAGGATGTAGTAGGTTCAAAAGAAATAGAGATAGGATAACCCCATTGTATGGGTTTCTTCGTAAAGCGACTGATCTGATAACTACTGTATACTTTACAAGCATTCCAAAACCTTCTGGGGGTTAGTTTGCTTAAAAAATTAATACTGTCATTCCAATTAAAATAGCCCATCGGTGTAAAATTACTAAAAAGAGGATTGAAACAGACTTTGGATCTATTGACTAAGAAATTAATATTGAAATCGCTTTTCAACGATTTTTGTACTGTATGACCCGAAAGAGATCCCAAAAACGTAACAGATCACAACTTCTTTGGTTGGTATTGTTATTGAGTGGCTTTGCGCTCATTTTATATTTTGCTTTATGGGAGAAATGGGAAGAAAGACAAACAGCAACCATTGAATCTGTTCGTTATGATGCGTTTGGGGTAACAATGCCTTCCGGTTATGCTATTCATGGCATTGATGTGAGCAGTTATCAGGGTGTTATTCACTGGCCTTCTGTTAAAAAAATGATATCTGGAGATTTACGAATGGGCTTTGTATTTATGAAAGCTACTGAAGGATTGAATGATACCGATAAACGTTTTCACAGCAATTGGGAAAAAGCCAAAGCGGCAGGTATGATTAGAGGGGCATATCATTTTTTTCTGGCTACTAAAAGCGGGAAACAACAAGCTTTGCAATTCATCAAACAAGTTGAACTCAAAAAAGGTGATTTGCCTCCCGTGATTGATATCGAAAAACTATATGGTGTTAAACCGGTATTGATGCGACAAAGAGTTAAAGAGTTTTTAGAAACAATTGAAGCCTATTATAGGGTGAAGCCTATTATTTATACGTATGCAGATTTTTATGAAAGGCATTTAGGAGATGATTTCAAAAAATATCCATTATGGGTAGCCCATTATTTTCAACCAGATAAGCCAAGGGTTCAGCGTGACTGGCATTTCTGGCAACATAGTGAAGATGGTAGTATTGATGGTATAAGACACAAAGTAGATTGTAATGTGTTTAATGGTGACTCAGTTAAATTTAAACAATTACTGATGCATTAAGAAGATTAAAGGATTTTTAAAGGGATCAGAACAGATTATAATTTAATTTTGTATCTCAATCCTTCTCATGAATCTTCAGTACGATCAAAGCACATGTCAAACCTGCTCTCAAAGATTCAATTCTGTTTTTTGTAAAGCCAGAGAAGAGTATGTAAATGCCATCAATGAACAAAAGATTTGCAATAGCTATAAAAAAGGGCAAGTATTATTCAATGAAGGCTCTTATCCCTTTGGCGTATACTGCATCAATGATGGAAAAGTAAAACTTTCTCATCAAGGTGATGATGGTAAAGAACAAATCATTCGTTTGTTGAAAGCCGGAGATGTATTAGGTTACAGGGCTTTGTTGAGTGGAGATAGATATGGTGCGTCTGCTATAGCACTGGAGGATACCAAAGTTTGTTTTATACCAAAAGAGCTATTTGTTACTGTATTGAAAAATGATACGGGCCTTGCATTTGAAATGATGAAATTATTGAGTGATGAATTACACAAGGCCGAAGTTAAATTGACCCATCTCGCACAAAAACCCATCAGAGAACGCTTAGCAGAAACACTGCTGTTTATTAAAGAGACTTATGGTTTTGAAGAAGATGGTATTACCCTCAATGTGCGTCTTTCACGCGAGGAGATTGCCAATTTAGTAGGCACTGCTACAGAGTCTACCATTCGCTTGTTATCAGACTTTAAAAAAGATGGTATGGTGGATTTAGATGGCAAAAAGATCAAAATTTTAAAACCTTCATTGCTGCTTCAAACAGCCAATCTTCAGGATTAATCGCTGAAACATGATAAAAATCATGTTTACGATTGAGTAGTATCATAGTTAGCCTGTGTACCTGCCGCTACCTTGCATTCAAATTACAGGTAATGTTATTGCAGGCTCGTGACCCGTTATTTTCAGGATTTAATTCGGCGCAGGAAATCTGTTCTGTCATCCCTACAGATTACCATGCTCCTGTCTTAAAGTCTTGTACCGTCATTAATCATTACCTACAAAACCATGGATCTATTAGTGAATTACCGGAATCTGTTACTGAATTGGTTCAATTGGTATTTCAACGTATTGAGGATGAGTTGATTCATACTTTCCGGAAAGAGACAGGTATTTTGTTTCCTTGTATTCACCAACAGCATGTACAATCTGCACACTTACAGCCCAAAGTCATTGAGACCATGATATCCGTGCATCAGGTTTTGATTGCTTTATTCCGCAAACTGCGCGAACTCATGAATCATTATATCGCTAAACCGGATTGGTCAAAAGAATTCAAAGACTGTATACATGAAATGTTTTTACTGGAGACCTATGTATTTCGTTGGATTCAATTTGAACAAAGTGTATTGTATCCTCAATTAATCAGGATCGTTAAAACAGGAAAAGAATGAAGCAAGGACCTGTTATGCCCTCTACTGATCTTGCATGCTATCACTGCGGTGAGCCCTGCAGTAATTCCGAGATTATAGTTGAAGACAAACATTTTTGTTGCGATGGTTGTCGATTGGTGTATGATATCTTGAATCAGAACGGAATGTGTACCTATTATGACCTCAACAAAAATCCGGGTCAGTCTCAAAAAATAACCATTCGGAAAGATAAGTTCCTGTTCTTGGATGATACATCTATACAGCAGTCACTGATTAGTTTTAAAGACACACAACAAACACATATCAGCTTTTATCTCCCACAGATGCATTGTAGTAGCTGTTTGTGGCTATTGGAACAATTACATCGTTTACATGAAGGGATAATTAGTTGTAAAGTAAACTTTGAGCGTAAAGAGGCGGATATCATTTTTCATCATGAAAAGATCAGTCTGCGTGAAGTAGCCGAATTATTAACCGGTATTGGTTATGAGCCATATATCAGTTACCATGATATGGGGAAAAAGAAAAAACTGATTGATCGGAAAAAAATATTCCGTTTGGGAGTAGCAGGTTTTTGTTTTGCCAATATCATGTTGATGAGTTTTCCGGAATACTTGGGTATTGATGATAAAGAGGAAAACCTTCTCGTATTTTTTCGCTACCTGAATTTATTCTTGAGCTTACCGGTTTTCTTTTATAGTGCAGGGGAGTTTTATACCAGTGCATGGAATGCATTAAAACAAAAAATCCTGAATATTGATGCGCCCATTGTACTGGCTATCTGGGTAACTTTTGCACGCAGTTTGTATGAAGTATTTACTGCAACAGGTAGTGGTTATTTTGATTCCATGACCGGTATTGTATTTTTTATGTTGGTGGGAAGAGTGCTGCAAGACAGAACACATCGTCAGCTAAATTTCGATCGGGATTATACTTCTTATTTCCCGGTTGCTGTTACCAGAATAAAAGCAGAAGGACATGCAACAGTTACACTTCCTGATATTCAATTAAATGATACGTTACTCATTCATCACCAAGAACTGATTCCTGCGGACGGTATCATTACCAGGGGCAGAGCATTGATCGATTATAGCTTTGTTACCGGGGAATCATTACCGGTAGCAAAAGAAATGGGTGAGATCGTATATGCGGGTGGGAAACAAGTGGGTGGAAATATTGAAATATTGGTGATTAAAGAAGTAGCTCAAAGTTATTTGACTCGTTTATGGAATAAAGACATATTCAATTCATCTGATCAAACCGAATCTTCATTCGTACATGGCTTGAGTCGATGGTTTACCTGGGCAGTTTTTGCAATAGCACTCATTGCAGGTTTGTATTGGGCCATTTTTGATACCGGTAAAAGCTGGAATGCAATCACAGCTGTGTTGATTATTGCCTGTCCGTGTGCCTTGTTATTGAGTAATACCTTCACCAATGGAAATATTCTACGAAGGCTGGCCCATAATCGTTTCTACTTGCGTCATGCCACAGTGATTGAAGAAATGGCATCTATTGATACCATAGTTTTTGATAAGACCGGTACACTCACAGCAGGTACAGAAATGGAAGTCGTCTACGATGGTAAACCGTTGTCTGTTTTATTAAAACAAAAGATAGCCACACTTGCCGCACAATCTACTCACCCTTTGAGCAAAGGCATAGCAGCATGGGCCGGTACACCGCTGAACGCCCCTTTTCTGGCATTTGAAGAAAAACCGGGAAAAGGTATTGAAGGCATGGTAGATGGAGACCTGATTACTTTGGGTTCTGCCTTATTTATTACAGGAAAGCCACAACAGGATGATACTTCAACAGTATATGTAGCCGTAGAAGGACAATTGATGGGAAAGTTTCGTTTTCGAAATCATTATCGTCAATCTGTTCCCATGTTATTACGTCGCTTACAGAAACATTTTAGATTAGCTATTGTAAGTGGGGATAATGATGGAGAATTACCATATCTCAGAAAGTTACTCGGTCCCTCGGCTGCATTACATTTTCATCAACAGCCTGAAGATAAACTTTGTGTTTTGCAACACATGCAGCAAGATGGTCATCGTGTATTGATGATTGGGGATGGACTCAATGATTCCGGGGCTTTGAAACAAGCGGATGTGGGTGTGGCGATAACCGATAACAGTAACAATTTTACCCCGGCAAGTGATGCCATCATTGAAGCATCAGCATTACCTAAGTTGTATGAATTGATTCTACTCTGTAAGTTGAATCGGAAAATTGTATTGGCAGCTTTTATCATTTCAATTCTATATAACATAATCGGAATCTATTTCGCTGTTCAAGGAACATTGTCTCCGATGATTGCTGCCATATTAATGCCTTGCAGTAGTATCAGTATTCTTCTCATCACATTTGGATTGAGTAATCTGGCGGCTAAGCGACTGCACCTGAACTGACAAAAACATGACTAAAATCATGTATTCCATTGAGTAATATCATAGACTACCCCCTAACAGCAGAATACTTTTACAATCAATTACAGGACCATCATGAGTGTTATCATTCTTTTATTGATTGCCAGTATTAGCGTTGCAGGTTTGTTTCTGGGTGCGTTTATCTGGAGTGTTAAAACAGGTCAATATGATGATGAGAATTCTCCCTCTGTAAGAATGCTTTTCGACGATAAACCAAAATCATAACAGAAAACTGCTACTCATAAAACCAACATTCATGCAATCAGAAAAATTTTTCTACGACAACAAAACAGTTAAGCTTTTTGCCTATGCTACCATTTTATGGGGTGTGGTAGGAATGATCGTTGGCTTACTGGCCGCTGTTCAGATCTATTTACCTGCAGCCAATTTCGGACTTCCCATCACTACTTTTGGAAGGGTAAGACCTTTGCATACCAATGCCGTGATCTTTGCTTTTGTAGGTAACGGTATTTTTATGGGTGTGTATTATTCGTTGCAACGTTTGTGTAAAGCGCGAATGTTCAATGATACACTCAGCAAAATACATTTCTGGGGATGGCAGTTAATCATTGTAGCTGCAGCTATTACATTGTTAGCGGGTTATACTACCGGAAAAGAGTATGCAGAATTAGAGTGGCCTATTGATATTGCTATTACTTTGATTTGGGTGCTGTTTGGAATCAACATGTTTGGTACGATTCTGAAAAGAAGAGAGAGTCATTTGTATGTAGCTATTTGGTTTTATATCGCAACCTGGGTTACGGTTGCTATGTTGCACATTGTCAATTCATTTGAAATTCCTGTTACTTTCTTGAAAAGCTATAGTTGGTATGCCGGTGTACAGGATGCATTGGTACAATGGTGGTATGGACATAATGCCGTGGCTTTCTTTTTAACCACACCTTATTTGGGTATCATGTATTATTTCTTACCAAAAGCTGCTAACAGGCCTGTATATAGCTATCGTTTATCCATTATTCACTTTTGGGCACTGATCTTTATTTATATCTGGGCTGGTCCACACCATTTGTTATATACTGCATTACCTGATTGGGCACAGAGTTTAGGAGTGGTTTTCAGTGTGATGCTGATCGCTCCATCTTGGGGTGGTATGTTGAATGGTTTATTTACACTTCGTGGTGCATGGGATAAGGTACGTGAAGATCCTATTCTCAAGTTTATGGTGGTTGCCATTACTTGTTATGGTATGGCTACATTTGAAGGACCTCTTTTGAGTTTAAAAAATGTAAATGCGATCTCACATTTTACAGATTGGACCATTGCGCACGTTCACGTAGGTGCATTGGGATGGAATGGGTTTTTGACCTTTGGTATTTTATACTGGATTATTCCTAAAATATTCAATACACCGCTGTATTCAACAAAGCTGGCTACCACACACTTTTGGATTGGCACTATTGGTATTGTTCTTTATGCAATTCCCATGTATTGGGCAGGTTTTACTCAAGCCATGATGTGGAAGCAGTTTACTGAAGATGGAACATTGAAGTTTCAGTTCTTGGAAACGGTTACACATATCATTCCATTATATGTAGCCAGAAGTATTGGAGGTTTGTTATACTTGGTTGGCGTGTTTATTATGGTCTACAATATTGTAAAGACTGTAAAAGCAGGACAGCTGGTATCTGAAGAAGCAGCCGAAGCACCACCACTGCCTGCAAAGATTGTTACGCATGGTAAACAGTATTGGCATCGTTGGATCGAAGCAAGACCCATTCAAATGCTGGTATTTAGTTTGATTGCAGTTGCTATTGGTGGTATTCTGGAAATCGTACCTACCTTTTTGATCAAGAGTAATGTTCCAACCATTGCTGCAGTGAAGCCGTATACACCGCTTGAACTACATGGTCGTGATATTTATATCCGTGAAGGATGTTATACCTGTCACTCTCAAATGATCAGACCTTTCCGCGATGAAGTAGCACGCTATGGTGAGTACAGTAAAGCGGGTGAATTTGTATATGATCATCCATTCCAATGGGGTAGTAAACGTACAGGACCGGATCTCGCACGTATCGGAGGAAAATATCCGGATAGCTGGCATTACAATCACATGTTAGAACCGCAGAGTATGAGTCCGGGTTCCGTGATGCCTTCTTACCCATGGCTATTAGATGATGTCATTGATACTGCTACTACTGCAGCACGTATTAGAGCAATGCAAACTTTGGGTGTTCCTTATCCTGAAGGATATGATCAGATCGCTAATCAGGAATTAACTAAGCAAGCAGAGCAGATTCAAAAAAATCTGAAAGCAGATAAAATTCAAACAGGCACACATAAAGAAATCGTAGCACTTATTGCTTACATGCAAAGAGTAGGTATTGATATCAAAGGAGAGCAAAAACCACTGACCGCAAAAAAATAAATCAACAGACATGAAATTCATTAACTATTTAGAGAAAATCATCGGCGTAGATATCTATGCGATCAGTTCCTTTTCCATCTTCTTTACTTTTTTTCTGCTAATGACCTTATGGGCATGGAAAGCAGATAAAAAAATGATTGAAGAGATCAGTCATTTACCACTTGAAAACTAACCCTCTGACCTATATAAAACCGACCGCAATGCAACAGTGTAAAAATCAATGGATGAAAATTTCAGGTCTTCTTTTCACAGCTATCGTATTTGCTGCACTTCCTATGAATGCGTGGGCTGATGGTCCTCCCAAACCCTCAGCTATGGCGAATCCACTGGCACAAGTACTTGTGGTGATTATTGGGGTACTCTTACTGGCCATAGCCTTATTAGCCCATGTGGTATTGGGAGCCGCAGAAATGAAAATGCAACGCTTTCGTGACCAACAAAAAAATAATACCGGTGCAAAAATACTTGGTATCATTGCTTTATTATGCTCTTCCAATAGTGTATTTGCTGCAGAAGAACCTGCTACAGATGTTGCAGTAGCTGCTTCTTCCACAATTAGCGGGTTATCACCTACCGCATTTTATTCATTGGTCTCAGTAGTGGGAGTTGAACTATTGGTATTGCTTTGGTTATTATATCATCTGAAAAGTTTGTTGGCAAAAGATCCTGAAGTTGTATCGGTAACAGAAACTGTGATAAAAGAATCAGCCTGGAAAAAGTGGTGGGGAAAAGCCAATAGCTTCAAGCCTGTGCAAGAAGAAGCGAACATTGATTTGGGTCACAATTATGACGGTATTCGTGAGTTAGACAACAGATTACCTCCCTGGTGGCTATACGGTTTTTATATCTGCATCATTTTTTCTGCTATTTATTTATGGCGTTATCATGTTACACATACTGCGCCTTCAAGCTTAGAAGAGTTGGCCATCGTAATGGAAAAAGCAGAGCTTGAAAAAGAGAATTATTTAAAAAAGGCAGCAAATAATGTGAATGAAAATACAGTGACCTATTTATCAGATGCCACTTCATTAGAGGCCGGTAAAAAAATATTTGTCACAGCTTGTGCAGCTTGTCATGCGGCTGATGGTGGTGGTACGGTTGGACCAAATCTAGTAGATGATTATTGGTTACATGGTGGAAGTATATCAGATATTTTTAAGTCTATCAAATATGGATGGCCGGAGAAAGGAATGAAGAGTTGGAAAGATGATTATTCTCCTGCGCAGATTGCACAGATAAGTAGTTATATCAAGTCACTGAAAGGAACAAAACCCGGAACGCCTAAAGAGCCACAAGGTGAATTGTATGAAGAGAAACCCGTACAGGATTCAGCTTCAGTAGCGCCGATAATAAAAGCAGGTCTTAACTAAGTAATCATGAGTGATGTAAAACATACTAATATCATTGAAACAGAAGCTTTTCGTGATCGTATTGCAACGGTTGATGAATCAGGAAAGCGTAAGTGGATCTATGCATATCAGCCTAAAGGAAAGTTTTACAATATCAGAACTATATTAAGTGTTTTTTACTTTTTGATTTTTTTTGGCTTACCCTTTATCGAAGTTGATGCAAGGCCATTATTTCAGTTTAATATTCCGGAAGCTAAGTTTATACTCTTCGGGAAAATTTTCTGGCCGCAGGATTTTTTCATCTTCGGATTAACAATGGTGACTTTTGTGTTTTTCATTGTTCTTTTTACAGCTGCTTTTGGAAGATTGTTTTGTGGTTGGGCTTGTCCACAGACCAATTTCATGGAAATGATGTTTCGAAGAGTGGAGTACTGGGTTTTGGGAGATGCACCTGCACAGCGACAATTAAAAAAAGCGCCATGGACAGGCAAGAAGATTTTTAAAGTAGGATTAAAGCATGTTTTATTCTTTTTGCTGTCGTTTATTATTGCCAATTTTTTTCTGGCATATATCATTGGTATCAAAGAACTGGAGAAGATCATAACAGAGCCCGTAACAGAACATGTAGCAGGCTTTGCTTCTATCATTGTATTCAGTGGTGTTTTTTACGGCGTATATGCTTTCTTCAGAGAACAGGCATGCACGGTTGTTTGCCCTTACGGAAGATTACAAAGTGTTTTGCTTGATAAGAATTCCATGATTGTAGCCTATGATTACAAAAGAGGTGAACCTCGTGGTAATTTCAAGAAGCAAGCAGAATTAAATTTAGGAGATTGTATTGATTGTCATCAATGCGTGAAAGTTTGTCCAACAGGAATTGATATTCGCAACGGCGTACAAATGGAATGTGTGGGTTGTACGGCTTGTATAGATGCCTGTAATCACATCATGGATAGTATCGATAAACCAAGAGGTTTGATACGTTATGCTTCTGAAAACAGTATTGCGAAAGGAGAACCGCTTCATTATACTACGCGAATGAAGTTGTATACAGGGTTGTGTTTTTTATTACTGGCAGTGCTGAGTGTGATATTGCTTACGAGAAAAGATGTAGATGCAACTGTCATTAGAACAGCAGGTATGTTGTATCAAGAAAGAGGAACAGACAGTATCTCCAATCTATACAATATCAGAATGGTCAATAAAACAACGCAGGATTTAAACATCGAAATAAGATTGGTAGATGCCCAAGGAAGAATTCAAATGGCTGGAAATCCTATCATTAAAATGGCAAAAGAGGCACAGGCAGCGGGAACTTTCTTTGTGGTTTTGCCAAAAGAAAATATCAAACAAAGGAAAACAATGATCAGACTGGCAATTTTTGAGAATGGGAAAGAGATCACAATCACAAAAACTAATTTTTTAGGACCGGCGCTCTAAAAAATAATCCAATATCCCCAAGTATCACTTTCAAAACTGAATCAAATGAACTGGGGAAAACAACTGATCATCTTACTTATGCTTTTTTGCATGGTTTTGATGCTTGCTACTTATCTCATTAATAAAACAGTACGCACAGATATTGTGTCACATGATTATATACAGGAAGCAAACAGCTATGAAAAGAAAATGAATGCTATGCAGCGTGCAAAAATGATTTCATCCTTTAAAATGGCAAAAGCGGATCCATTTATTGTAGTTGAACTACCAACAGAACATATAAACAAAGGGATAAAAGGAGAGATATTTTTTTATTGTGCATACAATGCCGATTTAGATAAAAAAATTCAGTTGGCTACGGATGTTGTAGGACAACAACTGATACCTCAGAGTTGGTTAAATGGGAAATCTTATATCATTAAAATGAGTTGGGTAGATGGTAATGAAGCTTTTTACGATGAAAAAAATCTTTTACTAAAATAATTGATATGAATTGGGGAAATAAACTAATACTGGTTTTTATTGCATTTGCAGGATTAATGTGCTTTCTGGTATACAAAGCCATGAACACTCGTTATGAACTGGTAAGTAAGACTTATTACCAAGATGAGTTGAGGTATCAGGATAAAATAGATGCTAAAGCAAATGCTTCAGCAATCAGTAATATCAAAATTGATACAGATAACGACAATTTAATTCTACAACTACCCGATAATTTTATTGGTCAGTCTGTGAAAGGAGATATCTGGTTGTATTGTAAAACTGATGCTATCAAGGATCTCCGTTTGCCATTAACTGCTGATGAAGCCGGAAGACAATTCATTCCCAAAAAGCAACTCATGGCCAATAAGTATTTATTGAAGTTGAGTTGGGAGTCTGCCAACAAAAAATATTATACAGAACAAGATATTGAACTGAATATTCAATGAGTGTAGCATTGCTCATATCATCTTTATTATTAGGATTAGCCAGTAGTTTACATTGTGTAGGAATGTGCGGGCCCTTGATTATGAGTGTACCTGTTCAACATTTACCGGAGGGAAAAAAAACAATCGGTATTCTGTTATATCAATTGGGAAGAATTGGCACTTATGTAGTATTCGGTGTAATAGCAGGATTGTTGGGCTGGAGAGTATATGCAGCAGGTTTTCAACAGCTGTTTTCCATCATGCTTGGTACGATATTATTATTGATGTTGTCCGGTAGTTTTTTTCTAAAGAAAGTACATGGAAGTAATTGGTTGAGTACAAGCGTAACTCAAATGATGTTTTGGGCTATTAAACAACAATCGCCGATCGGAATGTTTTTGATGGGGTCTGCTAACGGCTTGCTGCCCTGTGGTATGGTATACATAGCACTCACCGGAGCCATGGCAAGCGGAAGTATAGCCGGTGCAGCCTTATTTATGTTTTCTTTTGGAATCGGCACATTACCTGCCTTATTGGGGTTGGCATTTTGGGGTGTAAAACTGAGTTGGCAAACTCGCCACTACATGCAAAAAGCTGTACCCTATGTGGTTGCTATGACCGGTATTTTATTGATTCTCAGGGGGCTGAATCTAAATATTCCTTACATCAGTCCATTCCTCTCTGAACGTAGTACAGATACGATATCCTGTCATTGATCCTTTAACAAATCATTGTTAAACCATTGACATTTTCTTCTGTCTATTATATAGAACTTTGCACTAGGCAACAGTAAAGAAAGAAAAAGTATCTATTTAGAAAGTATTAACAAATTCCTGAAATCTTTTGGCACTGAATTTGCGTTTATATCAATATAAGTAAGTAGTCAATTTTCTCATAAGCAGTTAGTTTTGGTTGCGTCCCCTGTTTCCACAGGGGACAATTTTTTTATATAAACCGAAGTCTATGCTGCTGTTTCTGAATGTATTAGCTAGCTTTTGCAGGTTGTTTCTGAAGGAAAAAAGTCAAAGAAAAAGCCAATGCTGCAAAGGCACCTACACTGTCTGCAAGGATATCAGCTTCTTCAAAAGATCGGTTGACGATCAGTTCCCTTTGCACAAACTCCATGATGGTTCCATAAGCTACTGATGAACAAGAAATGACCCAAAACCAGATTCTTCTTCTGCCATTATTCCAATTGCTTTTCATAGCCGGCCAATGAAACAAAAGACTCAATAAACCAAAAAGCCCAATATGTACCAGTTTATCAAACTGAGGTATTTTCTGAAACCACCAAGCGGCAGGGAAATTCTTTGTGCCCGGTAAACAGAGCAAAATGACACTAATGATAAAGAAAATGAATGCTGGAATAAAATGAATGATTTTCAAAATAAGGGACTATTTATGCCATGAAGCACAAAAATAGACTTCGCCTAGAAACAAACTGTTGTGATTAGGTTAATAAGAGAGAATGACTACCCGTTTACACCACCAAATACCTGTAATTGGTCCAAATTCGGAGTTGGACTGCCTCCGCGTTTTTCAAGAGTGATGGCGAAAGCAGTTGCATTACTGATATTTTTCATTTTACAAAGACCATTGCAAATATCAACCATACCTGCATCAACAGGTTTACCGTCAACAATAGCCCACAATTGATATTGAGTATTAGCGTCAGTTTGAGGTAGGCGGTTAGTGAGTAGGTATACTTCATTATTTTTCTTATCCCAGAAAACAGTAGCGAGCTTATTCTCATCTGCTTTTACTCCGGGCAAAGAAACTTTAGTATAACTCGGGTCGCTCATGATTTGCATACCCTGGTACAGATCTAAACCTTTTGCCTGTAAAGCCTGATTTTGAGCTAGCAAACTGGTTTTTTCAGTCAGTAAAGCTTGGTACTGCGAAGAAGCTTCACGGAATTGGCGATAGAAATACACATTTGTAGCGGCGCTTACTACTAAAAGTATTACAGAAGCAGCGGCTACGTATCTCAACCAACCAATGGCAGGAGTAGACATCGATACCACTTTAGAAGAAGTGTCGGTATCTGCAAATTCTCCGGCGATCTCCGCTAGAATATTGGCTTTTACATGTGCGTCAGGTTGAATGGCATTGGCCATAGCGTTTTGCTCGAGCGACAGTTCAAACGCATCAATAGCAGCCCTGATTTCGGGGTATTGACGTGAGTACTGTTCCAACTCGGCACGCTCCTGATCATCGGCCATGCCTAAAACATAGCTCTCAATGATTCCGCTTTCTATGTATGCCTTTATATCCATTTATGGTTTAATAATGCCTCTTAATTGTGTTAATGCTGAGCGTAGCCTTGTTTTCACGGTACCCAAAGGTATATCCAACATTTTAGATATCTCATCTTGGGTAAAGCCTTGAAAATAAGACAGATCAATCAATACGCGATGTTCCTCTTTCAACTGGTGCACCACTTTTCGTAAACCAATTTGATCTACTTGTAATTGTGCAGTCCCGGCTGATACATATACGTCTTCCGATAATTCACGGTTTTGAAGATTATTCTGGTAGCTTTTGCTTCGAACCGTGTCAATAGACGCGTTTCGGGCAATATTCAGCATCCAGGTAAATAATCTTCCCTTACTGCTATCATAGCTTTCTATCTGGCGCCAGATTTTTACAAACACCTCCTGAAGTACATCATTAGCAAGTTCTTCATTCTTGACGATGTTGCAGATAATGGATAAAAGGGCGCCTGAGTAGTTATCATACAAATAGCTGAATACATGCTGACTCCGCTGCTGAAGCAAACGGACCAGTTCGGACTCGCTGTATTTTTTAGCTACTTCCAAAAGCAGGTTGGTGTTTAGTACAAGGTTAGGTAACCAATATACGGAGAAATTGTTCGGATGGATTGTAACCGCAAGAGGAATTATCCTACGAGCGCTGTATAAGCTTCACTATTCATCAAAGCTTCTACATCTGCCGGACTATTCACCGTCATTTTAATCATCCAGCCATCTCCGTATGGGTCTGAATTGACCAATTCCGGTTGCTTTTCCAATAAGCTGTTCACTTCATTGATGGTACCCGCCACTGGCAAAAACAGGTCACTTACTGTTTTTACCGCTTCTACAGTACCAAAAACTTCTTCAGAAGCGAGGCTTTTACCTACAGTATTGATATCTACGTACACAATATCACCCAGTTCATGTTGAGCAAAATCAGTAATACCAATTGTAGCGATATTACCCTCTAATTTGATCCATTCATGATCTTTTGTGTAACGTAATTCAGCTGGGAAATTCATATGGTGGTTTTTATTTATTAGCAGTTAGTCCATAGACCATGGTCCATGGTCTAATCACGTGCAAATATTGCTTAATTCCTCAACATGAAAAATTTATTCCTCGGGAAGTTCTGATTGTTGAAAATATAAGAGAACATGGTCTTTGATAAAGTTCTCCTGGTCGGGCAATGCCATTACGGGTAATTCTTTTAATTGACGGAAATGAGGCCAGCCGTCTGCATCCTTTCCTTCCACCGCATAATAGCCACTTTGCGCAAGAACGGTGCACACGGCAACATGCATCAGGTCTTGTTTCTGTTCTTTTGATATTTTTTCCTGAATAAATCCCGTCTCCTGTAATCCAATGAGAAAAAGGATGGCTTCCAGATCCGGTTTTTTTCCAAAACGTTCTACCAGTTGGGCTTCCAACGCCCACCAACGCTGTTGCAGATCATCACTTATAAATTGCATAGGGCAAAGGTAAACGCTGAAAGCCATCCTTCATCAGCAGCTAGCCTTTATCTTTGCGCAAAATTGACCCTTATGTTACAAGTGAGTGTTCTGAGAGCGAATCCGGAGGAAGTAAAGAAAAAACTGGCCAAAAAGCATTTTAAACAACCTGAATTGGTGGATACGATTATCTCATTGGATGATGAACGTAAAAAAATTCAATTGGATTTTGATACCATTCAAGCGAGTATCAATGCCGCCTCTAAAGAGATTGGTAAACTGATGGGTCAAGGAAACAAAGAAGCAGCCGAGACAATGAAAGCCGAAGTGGCAAGCCTGAAAACCGGATTGGAACCACTGAAAGAACAAATGGCCATCACGGAACAAACATTACTGGATACCTTATTACAATTACCCAATCTACCTGCAACAGAAGTGCCGGAAGGAAGAACGCCGGAAGAAAATGTAGTTGTTAGAGAAGGAGGAAATAAGCCCGGCTTACCAAATGGAGCACTCGCTCACTGGGATCTGACCAAAAAATATAACCTCATTGATTTTGAATTGGGGAATAAAATTACCGGAAGTGGATTCCCTGTTTACATTGGAAAAGGTGCAAAGCTGCAAAGAGCTTTGATACAATATTTTCTGGATTTTAATACCGCCGCCGGTTATACCGAATACCTTCCTCCTTTTATGGTAAATGCAGCATCTGCTATGGGTACAGGTCAGTTACCTGATAAAGAAGGACAGATGTATTATATGCCGGAAGATGATTTTTACATGATTCCAACTGCAGAAGTTCCGGTGACCAATGTGTATAGGGATGTAATTATAAAAGAAGAGCAGTTCCCGATAAAAATGACGGCTTATTCTCCTTGCTTTAGAAGAGAAGCAGGTAGTTATGGAAAAGATGTACGTGGACTTAATCGTCTTCACCAATTTGAAAAAGTAGAGATCATTCAAATTGTTCAGCCTGAGAAAAGTTATGCAGTATTGGAAGAAATGGTGTTACATGTAGAAAAGCTCTTACAATCTTTAGAATTACCATATCGCATCCTTCGTTTATGTGGTGGTGATATGGGTTTTGCTAGTGCGATCACTTATGATTTTGAAGTTTTCAGTGCAGCCCAAGAACGCTGGCTGGAAGTGAGCAGTGTAAGTAATTTCGAAAGTTTTCAAACCCATCGTTTGAAATGCAGATATAAAGATGAAAATGGTAAAATGCAACTGGCACATTCACTGAATGGAAGTTCATTGGCATTGCCAAGAATTGTTGCTTGCTTACTGGAAAATCATCAAAAGGAAAATGGTATTCAACTACCTACTGCACTGGTTCCATACTTTGGTGCAGCAATGATTGATTAAGATCACTTATACATTTAAAACAACTACACATGTTATCTAAATGGCTCAAAAGAGTTGGCTATACCTTTCTTGTTTTATTTGTTTTGGTCAATATTATCGCTGCTTTTCATGCCTATAAGTTCACACACTTCTATGCAGATGCCAGTCCTGTAAAAAAGCCGCAGGAGATGAGTACAGTTGATAAAATGAAAGCTATCTTTTTTGGCATTCGCTATCCAAAAAGCAAAGTGGTGGATTCGCTCAATATTCCACATCAAATCATTTCTTTAAAAACCACTGATAGTGTTTCTTTAGAAAGTTGGTATGTGCCAAATGATTCCGCACGAGGAACAATAATTATGTTTCATGGACATGGCAGTAGTAAAAGTGGTATCGTTGCAGAGGCTCGAGAACTTCATGCAATGGGATATAATCTTGTGCTGACAGACTTTCGCGCTCATGGCAACAGTGAGGGTTCTGTAACTTCTATTGGTATCAATGAATCAAAAGATGTAAAAGCAGTGTATGATTATATTGTTGCAAAAGGGGAAAAAAATATCATCATCTGGGGAATCTCCATGGGAGCTGCTACAGCGTTGAAAGCAGTGGATGAATATGGGATCAAACCCACCAAAATGATCATCGAAATGCCATTTGGTTCTTTACACCTGGCTGTGCAAGGGCGTATGAAAACCATGGGACTACCCGCAGAACCCCTTAGTACTTTGTTGACTTTTTGGGGTGGACTTGAACTGGGTACTTGGGCGTTTAACCATCAGCCATCCATCTACGCGAAAAAAGTAAATTGTCCTGTTTTATTGCAATGGGGTGCCGGCGACCAACGGGTAACCGAGGATGAAACCAATGAATTATTTAAAAATATCGGTAGTCGCGACAAGGTCATGATCAAATACCTGCAAAGCGGACATGAGAGTCTTTTTAAGAAAGAAAAGGCAAAATGGGTGTCTGTAATGAGCTTTTTTCTAAATAAATGAGGGATTTTGGGTGAAAAGTCAAGGTTCAAAGGTGAAAAGTGAAAGGGTTTTGGGAAGCGGAATGTACAACTAGATTCTGCTTTTCTATTTATACCTCCGTGCAACTCTGTGCCGTACTCTGTGGTAAAAAAACCGCAGAGGTAAAGAAGTTAGGCACAGAGTTGCACGGAGGGTTGAACGAGTAGAACCCAACCTTTTCACTTTTCACAATCTCACTTCTCCCTCCTAATCGTAATCTGAGTCCCCACCGGCAGTACGTCAAAGATCTCTTCCACATATCGGTTTTTGGTACTGATACATCCTTCGGTCCAGTTTTGTAGTCCGTCAATGGCAAAATCTTCATTGGGCCAAGTGCCATGGATACCAATACTGCCTCCAATTTGAG
>CAYMQQ010000034.1:0-22241 GCA_964392685.1 uncultured Sediminibacterium sp. | reverse complement strand
AGCATTATTTTTTCATGATATATCAAAGAATGTGTCATACTCTCGAAGCAAATACTTGCTAGTGCAATAGTAAACTTAAATTTAAGCTACCGATCACAATATGTGGGATCAATTATTACAACAAATAGCATTATCTGAACCAAAAGCGCTAGCCAGAAGTATTTCATTGGTAGAGAATGAAGTGGAGGGGTATGAACAATTTTTGGGTAAGTTACCTGTTGGACATGCTGCTGTTACGGGCATTACAGGTCCACCGGGAGCCGGTAAGAGCACATTGGTGGATGCATTGATACATCAGTGGGTGCTTGCGGACAAAAAAGTAGGTGTATTGTGTATAGACCCTTCTTCTCCTTTCAATCTGGGAGCTGTTTTAGGAGATCGGATACGGATGAGTGATTGGTACAATCATCCCAATGTATTTATCAGATCGTTGGCTACCAGAGGATCTTTGGGAGGGTTGCATCCGCATATTATTGAAATTACTGCATTGATGCAAGCAGCTGGATTTGATCATATCATTGTTGAAACAGTAGGAGTTGGACAAAGTGAGATTGAGATTGCAGGTTTGGCAGATACTACTGTTGTGGTAGTGGTTCCCGAGGCAGGTGATGAAGTACAAACCATGAAAGCCGGCTTAATGGAGATCGCTGATATTTTTGTTGTGAATAAAAGTGACCGCCCCGAGGCAGATACTTTTGTACGCAATTTAAGAATGATGTTAGCCCCTGCTTTTCATCAGACAACTACAGCGATACCCGTCATCAAAACAATTGCAACAGATAAAACAGGCTTAGCAGAACTCGCCACTGCCATCGAGCAACACCAGCAGGAAGTACATCATTCTGAAAGAAAAGATTGGTTGCTGACAGAAAGAGCATGGAAATTAATTCAGCAACATCGTATGAAAGATATCAATAAGCAGGTTTTAAAAGATAAGATCGCATCATTACGCTCAGAAGGAACATTTAACCTTTTTAGTTTTATTCATTCTTATACTCAACAGTAATACTACCCTCTGTCTTTTACTGCATCTGATATTTCAGTCGTGATGGCTACTTATAACGGGGAAAAATATCTCAGGCAGCAGTTAGATAGTATACTTCAACAAACCAACGCTCCAAAAGAAATCCTCATCGTTGATGATGGGTCAACTGATAATACGGTTGCCATCATCAAAACCTATGCGCATGATGATCGAATTCGTTTATTCATCAATGATGAGAATATCGGATATATCAAAAGCTTTGAAAGGGGTATGCTGAATGCTACTTGTTCATTGGTGGCTCTCAGTGATCAAGATGATATTTGGCTGCCTCATAAACTGGAAACATTGCTTTCACACTTGCAAGATAATATCGCTGTATATAGTGATTCAATGCTGATAGATGAAAAAGGGGAGTCGCTGCTCAAAAAAATGTCTGATATTAAGAATCAACTTACGTACGATAATTGTCTCATGTATGCTATTGGTGCTTGGGCTCCGGGACATGCCATGTTGTTCAGAAAGGAGTTGATTGAAAAATGTACGCCCTTTCCAACCATCGTAACCCATGATTTTTGGCTTGGATTTGTAGCATCCTGTTATGGCGGTATCCAATATGTAAATGAAGTATTGGTTCAATACAGACAACACACAGACAATGCTATTGGAGCCAATACCCGACAGCATGGAAAAGAGAAGCCAACTAAAAGCACAAGAATAGAGATTGCCAGAAAAAGAATGCAAATGCTGTTTGAGAAATGTCCGGCATCATTACCTGATCAAAAAAAAGTGTTTGAAATACTCGCCACTACTTATCGAAAAACAGATGTTGGGAGTAGATGGAAACGGATGCGTACTTTTTTCAAATACAGGCATATTATTTTAGCATACAAAAAGAAATCAGCATTCATGAAGATCTTATTTTGTATCAAAATGTTCTTTAAAATAGATGCTTAACCATTTTGAAGAATTGCGTTCCAAAAGCGTTTGAAGTAGTTCTTAAGATGTATATGTTTGGGAATCTGTTGTTCTGAAAGCGGTCCGTCAAATTTATCACCCCTTCTTAAATAATATTTTGATAAGGTGCCGGAAGTCATACCCCACTTAGCAATAAATGTATAATAACCTTTATTACGTTTTACCCGTTTAACAGAAATGGATCCGAAGTGATAAACCCGGCTTTTTTCCAATCCTTTAAACAGACGGATACCTACTTGCCAAAGTTTCATGGAGAAATCGGGGTCGGAATACATACCCGGACTGAATTCTACGCTATAGCCTCCCACTAAGTCCCATATATCTTTGTGCACAACGTTGGGAGGCCAGGTAGCACCTTGCCAGTCGTGAAATGGGATATTGGCGAATTCTTGAATGAGTGTTTCTTCTTGAAATTGATCAATGGATGTTCCGAAATTTTTCTGAATAGAACAGCTGCTCTGGGCTTTGATTTCGATGGCAGTGGCTGAAAGGAAAAAATATTTGTGCCCAATTTTTTTTATTTCATCCAACAAAGGCTTATCCCAATTGGGACATACATACATGTCATCATTGATATACAATAGATAGTCTGTTGTAGCCAATGTTCTACAGCTATTCAGTGCATAACAAACACCAACATTCACAGGGCTGTATGAATAACTGATATCGGGTTGTGATTGAATCCATTCTAAAGTTCCATCAGATCCCTCATTTATATGAACAATGAGTTGGTGCGGGTAATAAGAGTTTTTCCGAATGCTGTTTATGCAAAGCTGCAGGTAAGTTAAATTATTCCAACTAGGTATCATAATAGAGAATATGTATTCTTCTTTATGATCACTTTTATTCAAATGTTTTTTTTCAATTACCATTTCCTGCTACTATTTTATCAAGCTATTTTTTTATTGACTTCATAGTGTGCATATTTCTTTTTTGCCCTTAATGTTGTGTTTTCAAGTATACCTAACCAGTATAGTAAATAGACAATGGGTGTGATTGGAAAGCGTAATAGATCATAAAAGTATCGTTCTCTTATGTAGGTGATTTTCACTAGTTTCTCCAAAAAAAAATCAGAATGCTTTTTTGCTAAGTAGCGATGAATTAAAACATTTCTTTCGTTGTTGTCGAATTGTGCAATCATTGAGTCACCTATAATACGATAAAAAAATAATTTCTCATTGATGAAATGAAAGGTAAAGTTATTCTTTGACGCATTGATCCAAAATTCCCAATCTTCAAATCCATAATAAGGCATAGCTTCATCATAGCCACCATTTTTCGTCCATACCTCTTTTCTATATATGGCACAACCGTCTGCACAATTTCCGGTAACAAGCCCTAAATCATCAAATGGACGAACTTTAAATTGACGCTTCTTAAGTGAAGTATCTCCAAAAAATTCCGGAGCAGCATATACAATGTCTGCCTGGTTTTTTTCTAATAAAGGGATGGCTTTATTGATGTAATTAGGATTTATTTTATTGTCAGCATCTAATGGTAGAATATACTTTCCAATTGCAACATTTATTCCGGTGTTGCGAGCCTTACCGGGTCCTCCATTCGTTTGATGAATAACCGTATAATTTAATTGCTTTAGACTCTCTAATTTTTGAAGTGTTTCATGATCAGAAGATCCGTCATCAACTATAATAATTTCAACACTGTAGTTGATTTTATTGTAATCTATGCTATCCAATGCTTCTTGAAGATATTGCCCATGATTATAACACGGAATAACAATACTAACTATTGCGGGTTGCTGTGTCATTATTGATGCCTGACGGCTATAAGATTGATAACAAAATAAGCTATAATGTTTAATTTAACCAAATACTGAAAGATCAAGATGCTATGTTGTACTTTGCATTATTGTATAATCATTATAATAGGTATTTATGTCATCTCGTTTCAAAAAAATGACTAAAGCATTCGGGTTCATTGATGCAATCAAACTTTATATAAGGGTTAAACTAAAGCCTTACGGGGTATTAAGTGCTTCAAGATATAAGGGTCCTTTTTATTTGCGGCCCCAAACAACCGACTATTTTACTTTTGATCAGGTCTTTTTAAGAAATCAATATAATATTAATTTCCCCTTTGAAGTACAATATATACTAGATGCGGGAGCTAATATCGGTTTGGCTTCTGTTTATTTTTCGCAAAAATATTCGAATTGCTCAATTGTAGCAGTTGAGCCAAGCAAAGAAAACTTTGAAATTTTATCTAAAAACATTGAATCTTATCCTAATGTAAAGCCTATGCTTAAAGGCTTGTGGAATAAAGATGTTCATTTAATTATAGTTGATCATGGAGCAATAAAAAACTCCTTTATGGTTCAGGAAACATCCCCTAATGATCCAAATTCAATTTCCGCTATTTGTATTAATACTATCATGCGTGAGCAAGGATGGAATCATATTGATCTATTAAAAATTGATATAGAGGGTTCTGAAAAGGAAGTATTTGAAAGCAACTATGAGCATTGGCTGCCTTTAACAAAAGCAATTGTAATAGAGTTGCATGATCAAATGAAAAAAGGATGTTCTAAAGCTGTATTTGCAGCCACTAGCAAATACAACTTTTCTTTTTCTATCTCCGATGAAAACTTGGTATTTATAAATGAAGATCTGGTAGAGATGCCTTAGTCTTTAGTAGAAGTTTGTTTCTCATTTTTCATTACTTCCTGTTCTCTTTTCCACCAACGAAAACCAATGAAACCCATTATTGCAATAGGGGCAAATGCCAAATAAATAATGGCCGAGTTTAGGGCTTTGGCCGGACCTTCACCCAATTGTGAAGCAGTTTTTGTACAAATAGAACATTGTGCATCTACCAACTGACTGATAAGCACCAATACAAACAAAAAAACGATCATTTTCCATCCCTGCTGTTTCATACCGGAAAGTTTATGCAAAGGTAGGGATAAGTTGAAAGTCAAAAGTGAAAGGTGAAAAGTGAAAGGAAATATTATCTTTTCGCTTTTCACCTTTCACTTTTCACATTCTTTGACTTTTGAATTCCCTTCACTATCTTTCTTGTTCAACCTTTTACCGTGAACCAACGAAGAGATTTTATACAAAGGATCGGGCTCCTGGCCGGGGCATTTTCTGTCAATAGTCTGTTTCAGCAGGTACATGCCGCTGAATGGGAGTCTGAGCAACAACGAGTGGCTGGTTTTAGTCCGGAACAAACGGCTATTGATGAAGATTATTGGACGGTTATTCAACAATCCTATACGGTAAACCCCAATCTGATCAATCTCAATAATGGAGGGGTCAGTCCTTCTCCGAGAGTGGTACAGGAAGCAGTAGAAAGATTCAATCAATTGTCTAATGAAGGTCCATCCTACTATATGTGGCGCATTTTAGACCAAGGGCGTGAACCTTTGCGTTATAAACTGGCTACGTTGGCGGGCTGTTCTCCTGAAGAAATTGCGGTCAACAGAAATGCTACCGAAGCACTGAATACGGTGATTTTTGGGTTGGATCTGAAAGCAGGAGATGAAGTGATAGGTACCAAGCAAGATTATCCGAATATGATTCAGGCTTGGAAACAAAGAGCATTGCGTGATGGGATTGTATATACACAGATCAGTTTTGATTTTCCGATGGAAGATGATGATGCCATTGTATCAGCATTTGAAAAAGCCATCACCCCTAAAACAAAAATTTTACACCTAACACATATCATCAACTGGATCGGACAAATTCTTCCGGTGAAGAAGATCGCACAAATGGCGCATCGACGTGGATTGGAAGTGATTGTTGATGGGGCCCACTCTTTTGGGTTACTTGATTTTAAAATACCCGACTTGGAATGCGATTATTTCGGCACCAGTCTACACAAATTTCTTAGCGCCCCAATAGGCAGTGGAATGTTATGGATTAAAAAAGAAAAAATCGAAAAGATATGGCCCTTGGTTTGTAATGATAAACCTAGGAGTGATGACATCAGGAAGTTCGAAACCCTTGGTACCAGAAGCTTTCCAATAGAACAAGGAATAGGAGAGGCCTTGAACTTTCACAATGCGATTGGAGCAAAAAGAAAAGAAGAACGGATTCGTTACCTAAAAAATTATTGGGCGGAGAAAGCAAGGAATATTCCTAAGGTAAAAATACATACCTCATTCAAACCCGAATATGCTTGTGCAATTTGTGGTGTATCTATTGATGGCATGACACCCGCGCAATTGGATCAGGCATTGTTCAATACCTATAAAATTCATACTGTTGGTATCGTCTGGGAAAACATTAGTTGTGTAAGAGTCACACCACATGTATACACGCGACTACAAGATTTAGACAAGCTGGTATTTGCGTTGGAGGAAATTGCGGGGAGGAAAGTTTGAATCTTTGATTTTTTGATCTGTGATTGACAAAAGCCATTAGCCTTTCAACCAAATCAAAAAATCAAAGATCAAAAAATCAAAGATCCTAAGACGCTTTTGCAGCAGCTTTCTTTGCTTTTGCAGCAGTAGCTTTCGCATTGGCCGGACGGCTTTTGCCGAATGAACCTTTGAATCTCTTTCCTTTAGCGGTTTTTTTATCGCCTCTACCCATGGTAATAATGTTTTAATTGATAAATAGTGAGCTGCAAAAATAGAAAAACCCCGCGAAAGCGGGGTTCAATTCTTTTTGGAGGCTTAGATTAGATCTTAGCGCTCAGTTCTTTACCGGCTTTGAAGCGGGCAACTTTTTTAGCTTTGATCTTGATAGTCTCACCGGTTTGAGGGTTACGACCTGTACGAGCAGCACGCTTAGATACAGAGAAAGTACCGAAACCTACTAAAGTAACTTTATCACCTTTTTTCAGGGTTTTAGTTACAGTATCAACAAAAGAATCTAAAGCAGCGTTAGCTTGAGTTTTGGTGATACCTGCATCTTCTGCGAGTTGCGCGATTAATTCAGCTTTGTTCATAGATGTGTTTTTAGATGTATTTTAATAAGAGAAACAAATTTATTCGCTTTTATCAAATAGCAAAATATTTTTACAACTTTATCGTCTTTTTGTGATTCCTTAAAACCCTTCGCCAACAAGCATTTCAGCCGATTGTGTACCAATTGTACATTGCATGTTTCAACACCGTTATCTCTTGAAACCCTTTATTATCAATGGTTTCAGAATATTTAAGCTGAAAAGCAGTCCCGAAGCGGGTTTCAGAGCAATATAGCGAAGTTTTGTGATTGACAAAATGAATTTGCAAAACTATCCACACTCAATTCACAACCTGCATTAAAGAACGAAAACCAACGAATTGATTGCCCCAAATATCCAGCGCATCTTTACGTAAAGCGCTTGCATGGTGCTCAATGTAACGATCATAGTCTTCTTTGGTAGCGGCAAAATATTGAGTGGCATAAGTAGGTCCTTCGGTTTCATCCATTTCAAGCACACGTACAAAACGAAAATCAGTAAAACAACCGGTAGCCATTACTTCCGGAATATGTTTGGTTTTCATCCATTGTAGCCAGTTTTCATGAATATCCCAAGCTAATTGAATGGTTACATTATAGATATACACGATTAAAAATTTATAGTTTGTATGAGTATTAGATGATTTCTGCGTAAATCGGACAATGGTCACTGTGTTTCACATCCGGATAAATAGCAGCGGCTTTCAATTGAGGTGCTAGTGTATCTGTGATGCTGATATAGTCGATCCTCCAACCCTTGTTTTGTAATCTTACAGATGGAAATCTTTGACTCCACCAGGAATAAGCACCTGTAGCTTGCGGATGAAGTTGACGGAAGGTATCCACCCACTTATTGGCTAAAAACTGATCCATCCACGCACGTTCTTCCGGTAAAAATCCCGATGACTTTTTATTTCCTTTCGGGTCATGGATATCAATTTCCGTATGCGCAATATTATAATCGCCCGTTACAATCAGTTTCTTTCTTTTCTTTCTCAGTGCTTGTAAGTATGTAAAAAACTCATCCAGCCACTGGTATTTATAGGTTTGTCTTTCATCCCCACTGGTACCGGAAGGGAAATATGCATTGATGAGGGTGATGTCTCCGAAATCAGCTCTGATCACTCTTCCTTCAGCATCGCTTTGATCCATACCATTCCCATAAAGTACTTCATCAGGTTTTATTTTGGTAAAAATGGCAACCCCACTGTAACCCTTTTTTTGAGCAGAATACCAAAATGTTTGATAACCCATTTTCTCAATAGCACTTACATCTACATCTTCTTGATTGGCTTTGGTTTCTTGTAAGCAAATAACATCTGCCGGATTGGTTGCTAACCAATCTGTAAAACCCTTTTTCATGGCGGCTCTGATGCCATTGACATTGTATGAAATGATACGCATAGCTGTCTGATTTATCGGAAGAGACGGGAAAACCCAACCATCATCAACTGATTCAATATTTCTTTGTCTAAAGATGCATCAAAAACAGCAATTCTTTCCGGTAAAAATTTTCCCATAGCAACGGCTACATTGTTTTGATTCAGATAAAATTCTTTCAATGTATTTTTATTGCTACACATAATCGTGAAAGGCTGATTGTGTATGAGTCCGGTAATGACATATTCTGAAAAAATTTTTCTTGAAACCTCATCAGGGTTCATTAAGAAAATACTGGTACTATCATAGCCATTGCTGAGTTTATTCAGGTAGATCATTCTGTTTTCTGCTCCTAAACCGTTATTTTTTGTTTTTAAGACCAATTGATTCTCTACAACTAAACTGGTGTTTTTGATGATCTTGAATTTGGCGATCGTATCCTGGTCTTTCAATAAAAAATGTAGAGAATCGGGCATAAAACTGGTAAATACTTCGTCTTCATTTAAATAGTTAAAGATAGGGTTGATCTCAATCAGCATTTTTAAGGTATAGTTTTTATCCCTCAGCACGTCTCTGCTGTCTTGCTTTAACTGAACAAAATCAGAACTGTTTTGTCTACCCGTATTGTTGATAGCTGTACTGATGATAGACTTATCTACAACATTTTTATTTTTCCCTTTAGTAATCAGCTCTTCATAAAAGGGGTCACCCAGTCGTATGAGTTCGTCGGTCTGATCTCTTTTATAGGAGGCAATATTATTTTTATTGTTTACTTGTATGACAGGATAATTACTGATGATGGGGAGTAAGAAATTATCAGCATAGAATACCGGCGCTGCTTTTATCTCCAGCATTCCTATTTTATTTTCAGGATCTAGGATGCGTTCAAGTGCGTGATTCAGCATATCTGTAAATCCTTTATTAGTCAGTGAAGGAGTAGATGCTTGGATACCAAAACCATTGCTACTACCTCGCGTAATGCAGATGGTGATGATTTCTTTTAGTACGATTTCTTTTTCTGAGTTGATCAATACAACAGTTAAATCAAATACGGAAGCAGTTCTTTTGAATAATGCAGAATCTTCTTTGTATTCGGGGTGTACATAGTAAAAAGTGTTGGTTTCAAATTCATATAAATCAAGGTACATGTGCCATGTACTGCTATCTGCTATGGTAAATGGTATTTCAGTAGAACCGGTTGGTTTCAATTCGGGTAAGACTGTGATGCGCAAATCTTGATCCATGAGTTGCGCATTTTTATGTTTCAGTAAGCTATTGTTCAATTGTTTGAGTAATGCAGCTTTGGTTTCTTCTTGTTTTAAATACTGCATCACCGGGCCTACCATTGAGAAGGTCCTGAATTGTTCCAGTAATACTTTTTTTTGTGCGGATGCCGATAGTAAGCATGCGGTGAATATGATGACGCAGTAAAATTTTCTCATAAAACTGTTAAGGATGTTTAACTGTTTATTATTACAGCAAATTTTGTGCTAATTTGAAATTTAATCAATATAAGGATAGATATGAATAAAACAGAAAGGATTATTCCGGCCAAAGAATCCGTGTATTTGGATGGACCGAAACCCAGGATCAATGAGTTAGCTTTTGCTTGGCAGATTTTTCGCCAGTTTATTAAAGGCTTTCGTACACTCCACTTTGTGGGTCCTTGTATAACGGTATTCGGATCTGCTCGCTTTAAAGAAGATCATCCTTATTATCAGCAAGCTGTTGAAGTTGGAAAAAAAATTGCGGAACTTGGATTCACGACCATGACAGGAGGTGGTCCGGGTATTATGGAAGCAGCCAATAAAGGTGCTTTTGAAAATGGGGGGCAATCAGTGGGTTGCAATATTAAATTGCCTTTTGAGCAGTATCCTAATCCATACATGCATAGATGGATCACGTTTGATTACTTTTTTATTAGAAAAGTGCTACTAGTTAAATATTCCTACGCTTTTATTATCATGCCGGGTGGATTTGGTACAATGGATGAATTTTTTGAAACACTTACACTGGCACAAACCAAAGTGATCAATGATTTTCCGATTGTATTATTGGGAAAAGATTATTTCCAACCCTTGCTTGACAGTATTGATGATATGGCTAAACATGGCACCATTTCTCCTGAAGATAAAAAGTTACTATTCCTCACCGATGATGTAAACGAAGCCATGGACTATATTAAAACATATGTCCGTAAAAACTATACTGTGAAACCGAGGAGAAGATTGTGGTGGTTGTTTGAGAAAAGGTGATAAACAGATGAATGTTGAATGTCTAATTTCAAAATTGGACATTCAACATTCGATATTTCTCTAGCCTTCCAACACTGGACTAAGCCATTTTTCTGCAACTTCTTTTGTCATACCTTTTCTTCTGGCATAGTCTTCAAACTGATCTTGTTGAATTTTACCAACGCCATAATACTGGCTTTGTGGATGAGCAAAATACCATCCACATACAGACGATGCAGGATACATGGCCAGACTTTCTGTAAGTTCTATACCGATGTTTTGAGTGACTTGTAGTAAATCAAATAATTTATACTTCTCGGTATGATCCGGACATGCAGGATAACCCGGCGCCGGACGAATACCCACATATTTTTCTTTGATGAGCTCTTCATTGCTGAGTGACTCATTTTGATCATAGCCCCAATATTCTTTTCGGGTTTTCAAATGCAGGAATTCTGCAAATGCTTCTGCTAAACGATCAGCTAAAGCTTGTAACATGATCTTGTTATAATCATCATGATTCGCTTCAAATTTCTTGATGTGTTCATCAATACCATGAATGGTGACAGCGAAAGCACCGATATGATCTTTCTTTCCGCTACTTGCAGGAGCAATAAAATCAGCTAAAGATAAATTCGGTTGTCCGGGTGCTTTTTTGATTTGTTGACGCAGGAAGGAAAGCGTGATTTTTTTGTCTTTGTCGATTACAACCACATCATCATCTTCACTGGCAGCTTCCCAGAAACCAATGGTTCCTTTGGCAGTGAGCCATTTTTCTGCAACGATGGTATCCAATAAAGCATTGGCATCATTGTACAGTTTAGTGGCTTCTTTTCCAACCACAGTGTCAGTCAGTATCTCAGGGAAATTGCCATGCATTTCCCAAGCAATGAAGAAAGGTTTCCAATCGATATAAGAACGAATCTCATTCAAATCTGCATCTGCAAACACTTGAACACCTGTAAAACCCGGCGTAACAGGAGAGAAACCAGCCCAATCGATATTGACTTTATTCTGTAATGCTTCACTGTAAGGCAAGTATTGTTTGATACTTTTTTTATTATCAAATCCTTCTTTCAGTTTTACATATTCCTCAGTGGTAGATTTCAGGAATACCTCTTTCTGTTCTTTGTTCAATAAAGAACCGGCGACTGTTACACTTCTGGAAGCATCTAATACATGAATCACACCATTGCCATATTCCGGAGCAATTTTAACAGCAGTATGCATTCTGGAAGTAGTAGCTCCTCCAATTAACAAGGGCTGCGTCATGCCTCGACGTTTCATCTCTTTGGCAATATGCACCATTTCATCCAACGAAGGCGTGATCAGTCCACTCAGACCAATGATGTCTGCATTTTCTTTTTGTGCTGCATCCAAAATTTTATCCGCAGGTACCATTACACCCAGGTCAATGATATCATATCCATTACAACCCAATACCACACCTACAATATTTTTTCCGATATCATGTACATCACCTTTCACCGTGGCCAATAATATTTTTGCTGCACCCGCTGCTTCTGTGTTGGCGGTTCCGGCTTTGAGGTGTGCTTGTTTTCTTTCCTCTTTCTCCGCTTCAATAAAAGGAGTGAGGACTGCTACGCTTTTTTTCATCACACGTGCACTCTTCACCACTTGTGGTAAAAACATCTTGCCGGCACCGAATAAATCACCTACAATGTTCATTCCATCCATCAATGGACCTTCAATCACATCCAGTGGCTTAGGATATTTTTGTCGGGCTTCTTCTGTATCTGCTTCAATATAATCAGTGATACCATTGATGAGAGAATGAGCCAGTCTTTTTTCAACAGGCTCATTACGCCAGGCTTCATCTTTCACTTCCACTTTACCCTTTGCTTTCACGGTTTCTGCAAACGCAATGAGTTTTTCAGTGGCTTCGTTATTTTCGTTATTTCTGTTGAGCAGTACATCTTCACATAGATCGCGAAGTGTGGGTTCTATTTCATCGTATACCACCAATTGTCCGGCATTCACAATACCCATATCCATTCCGGCTTTGATAGCATGAAACAGAAATACAGAGTGAATGGCTTCACGTACATGGTCATTGCCTCGGAATGAAAATGAAACGTTTGATACACCACCACTTACTTTGGTGAGTGGCATCAACTGTTTGATTTCTCTGGTCGCTTCAATAAAATCTACTGCATAGTTATTGTGCTCTTCAATACCGGTGGCTACTGCAAAAATGTTGGGGTCGAAAATGATATCCTGTGGTGGGAAGCCTACTTTTTCGGTAAGAATTTTATAAGCACGGTGACAGATCTCTACTTTTCTGGCCTTGGTATCAGCTTGTCCTACTTCATCAAATGCCATTACAATAACGGCAGCACCAAATGCTTTACAAATGAATGCCTGTTCAATGAATTTCTCTTCTCCTTCTTTCATGGAGATGGAATTCACAATGCATTTTCCTTGTACACATTTCAATCCGGCTTCAATGATTTCAAATTTCGAGCTATCGATCATGATTGGGATACGCGCAATATCCGGTTCACTTTGCAAAAGATTCAGGAAAGTGGTCATGGCTTTTACACCATCCAATAATGCGTCATCCATATTCACATCCAACACCTGCGCGCCATTCTCTACTTGTTGACGGGCAACAGACAATGCTTCTTCATACTTATTCTCGCGAATCAGTCTCGCAAATTTCTTTGAACCTGTTACGTTCGTTCTTTCACCAACATTTACAAAGTTGGTTTCCGGTCTAACCACCAAGGGCTCAAGACCTGATAAACGGAGATAGGGTTTTATGATAGTAGCTGAACTCATGTCGTTAACTTAAAAATTAAACCAATGCTGTTTCAATAACTGGGATTGGTCTGGGTGAAATCGTTTTAACGTGATCGGCAATATGTTTGATGTGATCGGGCGTGGTTCCGCAGCAACCGCCTACAATATTTACAAAACCTTGTTGCGCCCATTCTTCAATGAAATGAGCAGTTTGATGCGGTGCTTCATCATATTCTCCCATTGCGTTCGGTAATCCGGCATTGGGGTATGCAGAAGTATAACAAGCTGCAATCTGACTCAGTTCTTCAATATGTGAACGCATTTCAGCAGCACCTAACGCACAGTTTAATCCTACACTTAAGGGTTCTGCATGCATTACAGAGGTATAAAAGGCTTCGAGTGTTTGTCCACTCAATGTTCTTCCCGACGCATCCGTAATGGTACCACTGATCATAATCGGCAGTTCAGGAATACCTGTTTCGCGGAAAAATTGTTTAGCGGCAAAAATGGCACCCTTGGCATTGAGTGTATCAAAAATGGTTTCGATCAATAAGATATCTACACCTCCATCTACCAATCCTTTGATCTGTTCTTTGTAAGCTGTTACCACTTCATCAAATGTAACTGCTCTGAAACCGGGATTATTCACATCAGGCGACAGACTCAATGTTTTATTCAATGGACCAATGGCCCCTGCAACATATTTAGGAGTTGTAGTTGGATTTTCAGCGATAAATTCTTTAACGGCATCCTTAGCACATTTTGCAGCAGCTACATTTAACTCATAGGCAAGTGATTGCATATCATAATCAGCCATTGCAATCGTTGTGCTGCTGAAAGTATTGGTTTCAATAATATCAGCACCGGCAGTGAGGTATTCTTTATGAATGCCTTTGATGATATCCGGTTGAGTGATGCATAACAGGTCATTGTTTCCCTTTACGTCGCAATGCCAATCCTTGAATCGTTCACCACGATAATCGGCTTCTGTTAATTTGTGACGCTGGATCATGGTACCCATGGCACCATCAATCACTAGAATTCTTTTTTCCAAATCTTTACGAATACTCATAATTCACTTCTTTAAGAACAATCAATTGCTCATTTACTTGGGTGAACCAATAAAACGTAGGGAGAAAATTTGAGGGTGCTTTTCTGTACGTTTATTAGTTCGATTTGTCCCGATACCATCGAGACTGCAGGCCGAACAATAAACAAATCCGCCTGTGTAGGGTACAAAGATAAGTAAAATGCAATAAAAAGCCCCTGTATTCATGAATACAGGGGCTTTTAAGTGGTTTTATCTCTTTAAGCTTTTTTCTTTCGACCAATATTGAATATCCGCGAGATATTAAAACCCCAGCGTATATCACCTTTGCCCCATGATCCAAAAGTCTCATGAATAAAAGTATGTTCGTTCATACCGATAGAGTTGGTGAAATGTAATTGGAATACGTGCCCACCTGTTTGTATATCTACTCCAATGGATAATGGATTATACGTGCCGTCGAAGCGCTCTGTCTGAACAAAATACTCAGCATTGATGCTTACGCGTTTACTAACTTTTTGTCTAGCTAAAAAGCCTACAGAGAAAAGGTCTTTCGCTCCTCCCGATAAGAACAGAATTCGGTTGTATCGTGTATAGGTAGGAGAGATTTGAAGAGAAGTGTTTTCATTGAACTTACGCGCCACCATTAATTGTGCCGTATAATAGGTTCTGTCTTGGGTTTTTACATTCAAAGTTGGATCGGCGTAACGTAGTCCACGATACATTACTGAACCTAAGAGAGATACTGATACCGGTACATTTTTCACGCCACTGCTTTGCCTGAGTAGTCTGTATTTTACAAAAGCATCTGCTTCCTTATTGGTTCCGGTTCTTCCAATACCGATCATTAAATTTTCTGCCAATCCAAAATCAAAACCAATACGTGCTGCAACAAAATCCAATCCGAATAAATTATAGAATCCTTGGTTTAAAGGAGCAAAACGGTGATTGATACGAAAGTCCATGCTCCCTTTACCGGTTATTTCTACTGTTTGTGTGGTCACCAAGCGAGTGGAATAAAAAGTGTTGAGCGTTTTTTCAGTTCTGTTTTTGTCTTCCGCTGCAGCAGTGCTGTCTTGCATTTTAAACAGATCTGTTTGTTGTGCAACAGCACTAAATGTGATAAGGATTAGGCAAAAAATAGCCATTGACCTTTTAAATAAGATCTTCATACAGGTGTTTTTATGGTGATAATGATTACTGGTATTGACAGTTGATATCTACTGTTACTTTTTCTGTAACGGAAGATGCGTCGATTTTAAAATCGCTCATATTGATCACGAATCCGGCTCTGGCACTTGGCTTTCCAGCTTTGATTTCAATATTTCCTTTTACGGTGATGTTTTTAGTAACACCATGCAAGGTCAGATCTCCTTTTACTGTTACGGGATAGCTTCCATCTTTTGTGAAATTCACATCTTTCAGGTTCACAATATTGCCTTTAAAATCAGCTCTTGGAAACTTGCTGCTCTCAGCATATTGATCATTGAAATGCTCTTGCATTTCTGCATATTTGAATTTAAAACCTTTGATCAGCATACTGAAAGTGAGCTGTCCATTGTCAGCTATTCTGCTGGTCACTTCATTGTTCACAGCTTTCACATCTCCATCTGTCGGTGATTCAAAAGTGATTTTTCCATTACGTGTTCCAAATATCTTCTGTGCATCGGCTTGTATTCCGATTAAAAGAACTAATGATAAAAGTCCGATAATTTTCTTCATAATCTTTCCTTTCTTATTTTACTAAAATACCATCGTTGATAACAACATTCGCATCGGGAATATATCCCCTGCAAAAGCCTTTGAATGTAATGTTTTGTCCTACAGTCAATGCACCCGGATCTGTCTTAAAAGTACAATTGATCACTACAAATGGGTCATTTGTTTTTATATCTACGACAACCTGACCATCCTGGTTTGTATTCACTGCTAATATCTCGCCCGACAATTCTATTGCTTTATCCAAGTACAAAAGGTTGGCGGCGTTTTCATCTGCTTTGAAAGCATCGAATAATTGCTGCGCAGTCATTTGTACCCCTTCTTTCTGACTCACATCTTCATGCTTGCGGTTGTAAACAAAAAATACAGTTGCCGCAACAGATAAAAGTGCGCCCGCTATTCCTAACCATAACAACTTCTTTGCTTTGCTGAAGTTGGTGATCACATATATCAATAGACCCAGAAACGGAAGAATCGCTACTATGATCATCCATTTTTGTCGCTGGTTCTTATCCAGATCTGTTCTTTTCGATACTGTAATCACTGATATGATCATCAAGATCAACCAAATGATGCCTGTGCTGATCAATCCTGCCATTAAACCTGATATTTCCATACACTTGATTTGAATGAAAGAAACAGTTATTTTTTGTTTTAGTTCATTACCGATTACAGATCAAAAGATAAAACAAATGCTGTTCCTAGAAAAATTCAATGTTTAAACGGCAAATTAGTTGATCTTGTTTATATGAACTATTACGAAAAGGGGAAAGAAAGGTTGCTTTTGGGCAAAAATCATCTATTTCACATATTGTTGCACCGGAAGTCGATTCGCAATGCTCTTTGCGAGGGTCATTTCATCCGCATATTCAAGGTCGCCCCCAAAAGCAATACCTCGGGCAATGGTGGTAATGCGACAAGGAAGATGTGCTATTTTTTTCTGGATATAATAGATGGTAGTATCTCCCTGGATATTTGGGTTCAAAGCAAAAACAATTTCCTCAGTCTTTTCTTTCTCTATACGCTGAACAAGTGATTCGATGCTTAACTGTTCAGGACCAACACCATCAAGGGGAGAAATGATACCGCCTAGTACATGGTAAGAGCCATTGAATTGCTGGGTGGTTTCTATAGCAATCACATCTCTTATATTTTCTACTACGCAAATCATTTGCTGATTGCGCATGGAGTTTGAGCAAATAGAACAAATATCGCCATCGCTGATATTATGGCAACGTTGACAAAACTTGATATCCCTCCGCATACGTGCAATGGTTTCACCAAAATGCTGCACTTCATTTACTTCCTGCTTTAACAAATGCAACACCAATCGTAATGCCGTTTTTTTCCCAATACCCGGGAGCTTGGAAAACTGCGCTACTGCATTTTCTAAAAGTGAGGAGGGGAGTTGCATGGTGCGAAGATAAGTGAGAAAGCTACAAGCTGCAAGCCACACGCTACAAGCTACAAGGAAGAGACAGGAGACAAGCTACAAGCTTTGTACACCTAGATTACTGATTACCTCACTTGTAGCTTGTAGCGTGTGGCTTGCAGCTTGTAGCCTATTGCAACGCAATCGTTGTTTCATTATCCCAGTTTGCGCGGATATTCAGCTGTCGGGGGATATAAAATACTTTCTCCGGTTGCTTTTTGATGGGTGTAAAGCTTCCGGTATCCCATTTCCCGTTTTTATTTTTATCGTACAAAATTCTCAACTCATAGCTACCCGGTTTAAAGCGACGGATTTGAATATCATTTTGATTGATGGGATAGGAAGCTACTTGTTCATCATTTTGGAAGAGTTGTAATACTGCATGCTGACTGGTATCAACATTCAAAAAGCGAAAGCGAACGCTGCCGTACTCTGTTTCTTTTCGTGTACTCAAGAGTAGTGTGTCTGTTTTGGGAAGTGAAGTGGCATTACTATCCAACGCAGCATCTTTTTGAATGACCAGTTTATATGTCGTATTTTCTTTCCAAGGATAGCGGAGGGTGAATGTTTTTCGGAGGCTGTCTAAAGCAACAGTGTAACCCTTTTGCAATACGTCATCATTATCTGTTAATCTCACTTTTCCGGTATCCAATGAGAATACTTTTCTATTAAATACTATTTTAAAATCGCTGAGAAGATCTTGCATGCCATTATCTAAAATGGCGATATAACGCAATCTTTTATCGTCACGCAAAGAAGGTGGGAAGCCACTGGATGGGTCTGTAGCTTTCTTATCGGTAGTAATGGATTGCGTAAAAGCATAAAAAGTATCTATTCTGTTACTATTGCTGCCAATTTGTACCAAAGAATCCCGGAAAGCAAAAAGTGAACTGCTGTCAAAAATTTTATTATAGCTTTTCCCGTCCACAACATAAGCTGCGAATGTACCCGCAGGTAGGTTGTTGAATTTGAAACTGCCTTTACCATCAATTCTGGTAAAAAAACGAGGACTTAATTTTTTGATCGCAGAATCTGAAATGTTTTTGTGCAGTACTACAATCAATGTACTATCTACCTTGCCTGTCTCTGCTACTAATACCTTACCCTCATAAGTATTGAAATCGATAGTAGGTCCGGTAGAAAAAACATAGCGAAAATTTTTTGCTACATTACTTTCATTGACATCTATGATACTGTTTCCAAAATCAATAGAATAAGTTGTATTCTCTTCCAATGAATCTTTGAAGCGAACGGTTACATTTCTTAATTTATAATCAACCTGCGGAAGATTCTTGGGAACAGGAGCATAAATGATGTTTTCTGTATTCTGTAAAGACACAAATTCATCAAATGTGAGTAGAATATTTTTAGTCTTTACATTGGTAGCTGAGTCTTTGGGATTGGCTATCACCAACCGTGGGGGTAAACTATCTCTTGGACCTCCACTGGGAGGTATCATATTCGCACAAGAATTAGCCAGGATCATGATCACCAAACAAAGCGAGATAACATATAAGCGTGCAATAAATGTCAAAAGATTTTTCATGCGTGGTGCAAACTTACAGGCTTTCTGTGGAGCGTTATGCTCATTGGAATAAAAATCATGTTAATCATGCTGCTTCTTCCTCATTTTCATCCGGTTCATGTAAGGCAACTGCCATCTCATTGGTTTTTACGAACTCACACCAGCGGCAGTCTTCTTTACCACATCCGGTATAAAAATCTCTTTTTTTGATTTTCTCCCAAACCATCTCGATTTGTGCAGTTACAGTAGCAATATCTTGGGGTGTAATAATTCTTTTCTCTTTCAGATACCCTTTCTTTTTATCGGGCTCAATAAAATCGAATTCAGCACTCACAGCTTCCCAGTTTCTGGATGAGTTGTCAACCAATATTTTATAAAACACCGCCTGTCGCCAATAGTCGCCACCAATCGGATCTTTCTCATTGGGCGGATTTAATTTTTTGATTCCCTTTTCCGCATCACCTGTTTTATAATCTACCACATTCACCTGCCGGCCATTAAATTCTAGCTTATCCAGCTTGCCTTTCAACGGAATATCTTTAATAGTAACTTTACTGATATTGGTTTCTATGGCAACAATCTTTTCCCATTCATGAATATAACGCTCATAGTAAGCCGGTAAAACCTGTTCACCCTGTTCTATTCTTCTGGCGTATTGTTCTTTGGTAAAATGTTCTTTGTGTCGGTCCATGTACCATTTAAATGCTGCTAGAAACTCCGACTGATCCGGGAACTGGTTATTGTTTTGCTGCATTTGCTGGAATAATTTCTGTAAAGCATAGTGAACTGCCGATCCAAACTCGGTAGCTTCTGATTTTCCGGAAGGAACGCGTACCAGGTTATTGAAGTAAAACTGTAATGGGCATTTCAGATAATTATTCAAGGCAGTTACATTCATCACAAACTTATCCAGCAACTGATCAATGAATGCAGCTTCCGTTTGTTCGATCTCAGGTTTTAATTCTTTGCTTAGTGATAAAATGGCAAAATCTGCAATGGTTTCTGTCGGAAGACTGATCTTTTCATACGGTAATGCATGCTCTTCTCTGATTTCAGCAATGAACATCGAAGGTTCAATGGCTTTTCCATCCTTATTGGTGCCGGTATAAGAGATATATAAGTGTTGTGCAGCGCGTGTCATGGCTACATAAAATAGTCTTCTAAGTTCTTCCTCTTCACTATGTACAGGCTGAGATGCAAAAATGGTATCCGGCATGCTATATCCACCTGCGGGTTTTCTTTTCTTTTCCCAGTTGGATGAGTTACATCCTGCAATGAACACGTAATCATATTCCAATCCTTTAGAACCATGTGCGGTGAGCAGATTCACCGCCCGATCTGTACCCGATACACGAATCAATGGAAGTACTAAGGATTCATCCTCCATCAAATCAAAAATATTCAGCAATTTTTCAAGTGTTAAACTAGGATTTCGATGTGTTTCTTTTTTTATAAAGTCAAATAATCCGGTGAGCAATTGTAAAAGCCAATGTTTGTCGGGACTATTCATGACATACGCCAGTAAGCCGGTCTCCCGGATGCAATTTTCAAACAATTGTTGTACGGTTACATTCGAAACATCAGTGATTAGTTTTTCTAAGATGGACTGTGCTTTTCTAAGTCCGGGTATTTCTGTGCTGAATAAATCAGGTAATGGAGCTTGTAGTTTTTCTGCGATCAACTGACGCAAAGATATTTTTTGGTCATTCGGTTTTTTTTGAGCTGCCTCAGCACTCAGCTTCGCGATCTCGATGGATGGGATAGCGAACCATTGAAAATGAAGTATTTCAAATAATAACTGGTCGCTGCTAAAAGCAATATGGTGTTCATCTTTGAGATATCTCAACAATTGTAATAACTGTTGTGTGATTTTTTCATGGAGGATATTAATTTCTCGCTTGCTGTAAACAGGTATTTGTTTTTGTTGAAAATATTTTGCCAGCTCTTCATTCGGTTTGTTTTCTCGATAGATTACACAAATCTGTCCGGGTGCCACACCACTTTGTATCAGTTCCTCCACTTGTAAAGTGAGGTGGATCATTTCCTCACGTGGATTTTCATATTCTCTGATCGTAGGAAGTATTTTACTCTGATTGATCTGGGTATTAGCAGCAGTCAATACTTTACTCAATCCCTCAATTTTGTTCACCAATCTTTCTTGGTTTCTTTCAATGAGTGTTCTGGATACATCCAGAATAGGTTGTGTAGAACGATAGTTGTTGGTGAGTATGACTGTATACAATGAGTCGCTGAACTGTTTTGCAAACTCATGCATATTCTCCACATTAGCTCCCTGAAATCGATAAATACTTTGGTCGTCATCGCCCACAACAAATACATTCGGTTCCTCCCAATAACTGATCAATAATTTCACCAGCATGTTTTGGGTGCCACTCGTATCTTGAAATTCATCTACCAAAATATATTGGTATTGTTCCTGATACCTTGCCAGTACATTTGGATGGTTTTTGAATACATCAATCACCCAGTTGATCATGTCATCAAAATCATATAAACTCTTACTTCGCATTATCTGCTGAAAACGAGTAAACTCATTTACGGCAGCGCGAAGCTTTTCCATCTTTTCTTTTTCTTCTGCGATCTTATTTTCTTTCAGGTCCCCTTTTTTAAAAGGACCCTGATTTCTTTTATAGATAAACTCTTCGCGATTGGGTAAATCATTCAAGTAACTATCAATACATTGGTTGATGTATTCCGGCTGCCAACCTTCTCTTTTCATATTACTGAAAAGTTGTTGGAGATTTTTTATTTCAAAATATACATCCCCTCTATATCTTTTTAATGGATGATTTTTTGGGAAACCATCGATCAATGTTTTTAGCAAATCAATTCTTTCAAGATCGGATATTGGGTCAAGAGCGGTTTTTTCAAAAAGGGAGAGATTGTCCTGAATCACATCATTACAAAAAGCATGAAAAGTGCAGATATTGACTTTATAAGCATCCGGTCCGATAAAACTTAATAACCTTTTTCGCATGGCTACAACACCTGCATCAGTATAGGTTAGGCATAAAATATTATCCGGCTGTGTATCTGTTTCCAAACGAAGTTTTCCGATACGGGCTCCCAAAATTTGAGTCTTACCGGTACCCGGTCCCGCAATCACCATTACCGGACCTTCGGTCTTATCCACGGCACTTTTTTGTTGCTCATTGAGTCCTTCATAAATCTTCTTGAATTGAGCCTGTTGTTGTTCACGGGTAATCATGGAATAAAGATAGAGGAATAATGGGTGATGGTCTCGCC
>CAYMQQ010000033.1:0-22903 GCA_964392685.1 uncultured Sediminibacterium sp. | reverse complement strand
GGGTTTGACTCATGGTAGAAGTCCATAAGAACCAAAAAGGTATTTGTACAGGATTCAAAGCACTCATGGTGAGTCCGAGCAGGAAACGATGCAGTTGATTGTCTAGGATCACCGAACGCTCTTCTTTTTTTTGTTTACGTGCCGAGATAAATGCCAGCATTCCTAACACCAAAAAAAGCAATACGGTGATCCAACCCAACGCCACAAACCAAGTACGGTGTTGAACCACCCAATCCATACCCGTCAGTGCAAATCTCAGGTACAACATCTCAACAATGGCTACCCCAATGGCATACATCCATGCTTTTTTGGCCCCTTCCTGGATACAGATTTGGGTTGCGGTAAAACTCATATTTCCCAGGGGTAATTGTCCCAGAAAGCTAATCAGGCAAGCCATAAAGAAGATATACACCATAGTCTGACGCTAAAAATTCAAATGTAATGGTTACAATATACATCAGCAATCAGGCAAACTCAATAAGATTTGTATCAATGGAAAAAAAGATCCCTTCAAACATCCTATTGTGGTATAAAATGTTAGCCATAAATTTACGGCGTAAGGATTCATACATCTAACCGCTGGCAAACAGCAATAACTGAACGCATATGAAAGTGATGACCATGGCAGAAATGGCAATGAATGGTGAAAGTCCTGAAATTTTATTTTGGGTAGGTTGTGCCGGAAGCTTTGATCAAAGAGCACAGAAGATCACCAAAGCCTTTGCTTCTATTCTGGATAAAGTAGGGATGCGTTATGCTATTCTGGGCAAAGAAGAAGCCTGTACCGGCGATCCAGCACGCAGAGCGGGTAATGAATTTCTCTTTCAAATGATGGCGTATCAGAATATTCAGGTCCTCAATGGATATGGCATTAAAAAAATTGTAACAACTTGTCCGCACTGTTTCAATACACTCAAAAATGAATATCCTGAGTTAGGAGGCAATTATGAAGTCATTCATCATACCACACTATTGCAACAACTCATCGATGAAGGACGAATTCAACTAAAAGAAGGCGGTGCATTTAAAGGTAAAAAGATCTCTTTCCATGATAGTTGTTACCTCGGACGCGCCAACAATATTTATGAAGCCCCCAGAAAAGTACTGGAAGCATTAGATGCCGAACTCGTTGAAATGAAAAGATGCAGAAGCAAGGGTCTCTGTTGCGGAGCCGGGGGGGCTCAAATGTTCAAAGAAGACGAACCCGGAAACCAACGCATCAATATTGAAAGAGCCGATGAAGCCCTTGCCACCGGTGCCGGATTTATCGCCGCAGCTTGTCCATTCTGCAACACCATGATGACAGACGGTGTGAAAAATCGTGAAAAAGAAAACGAAGTAGCAGTGTTGGATGTAGCTGAGTTGGTGGCACAGAGCATGGAGTGATTACAGATCTATGATTTTTTGATTTTTTGATTTTTTACTTTTGACTTTTTAATTTTCTTTCATCCAAAATAAAAAATCTGTCATCTGACATCTGCCATCAGACATCAGACATTCTCTCTATCTTTGCAGTATGGATCTCAACTATCAGTCATTTGTACCGGCAGATTTCCACGACAGCTCGCGGGTGTGGATATACCAATCTTCACGATTATTTTCTATGAGTGAGGCTTTTGAGTTGGAAACCATTTTCAATGAATTTACTACTAATTGGTTGAGTCATGGTACCCCTGTAAAAGGGTATGCGAATCTGTTCTTTGGACAATTCATTGTAATTATGGCCGATGAAACTGCTACGGGTGTGAGTGGATGCAGTACAGATAGTTCTGTAAAAATGATCAAAGAAATTGAAGCTCGTTTCAAAGTGAATATGTTCGACAGACAACAACTGGCTTTTATTGTGAAAGATAAAGTACAGTTATTACCACTGTCGCAATTGAATTATGCTTTGGAAAATCAATTTATTGTACCGGATACATTATACTTTAATAATCTTGTGACCAACAAGAAAGAATTACTCGAAAACTGGTTGATTCCGGTTCATAAAAGCTGGCTGGCAAACAGAATCAAGGTAAGTTGAGCGACTTCCGCCAAACATAACTGAGATTATCTCTGCTTAGCTTTATCACTTCTCTTTTTCAATAGAAAGAAACGTGCAACTTCGCTTAATAAGCCAATGAAGATCGTGATTGCTCCAAGTGTTATTGAATCTTTAAAACTCCACTGAAGTAACCAATACACAATGGCAAAAACCAATAGCGCAAAAATAAAAGCGGCCATCAGCATACTTACTACATATTTCATAGTATGGCTTTATAACTCTAATATAACAACTATTTATAATTTGGCATAGTAATTGGAGAATTTTAAGAAATAAACCTTTATGAAGAAAAACTTACTATTCCTGCTTCTTTTATCATCGATTACTGCTTTCTCTCAAACAACAGCAAAACAACCCAAAAAGCGTATCTCAGATCTGGGAATCAGTCTTGGCACTTCACTAGATAATTTGGGCGGATTAAGTTCAGGTGTTGATATTCGCTTTGTTCCAGTGCGTACGGAAAAGATTAGTTGGACAGTAACGCCGGGATTTACTTATTTCAATAAAAGAAATGGTGGATTTGTTGTTTTGAAGTCTGGGGTTATGTTGCCTATTACCGATCGTTTTTACGTATCAGGAGAAACAGGTATTGGCATTTTTACAGAGGGTGGAGAAAGTTTTATTCTTTCTCCGGGGATAGGTACCAATAGCAAAAACCTGAACTTTAGCTTACGGTATGAGAGATTTAGTAGTTATACTTCTCAACTGGCATTTAGATTAGGCATCAGCTTATAAGATAAGATTAACTAGCAGCTTTGATTTTTTGCAAAGCTGCTTTTTTATCTTTCTCACTAAGCTTTGATTTCTGTACCACTTTATTCAACTGATAACTTACTGCGATTCTAAAGTTCCGCGTATTACTTGAATTAAAACTCTCAAGGTTAAAATTCGCGCCATAGGTATAGTTGGTAAATCTTTGAGGCGTGAATGGATCTATCGCGTTAAAACTCAATATCAGTCTACGATCAAAGAAGCGATGCTGTACACCTAAATTCATATTTACATTACTCCTGCTTCTCCCCTGCGGATTGGCAAAATTGCTGAATCGAATATTTCCCTCGAAGGTTAATACATTGCTGGGCGTAAACGTATAATTCAAACTGCTGTAAAAACTATTGCCATCACGATAGCGATACAGTTTCTTTTCCGTTTCGCTGTATTTATTCATCGTATAACCCATACTGGTATTTACCCGCAATTGTTTGCTGAAAGTGTATCCACCCCATATACTGGCTTCATATTCTCGTCTGTCGGCAATATTAAGCCAACTCAGTTCTGTTTTTCCATCTCCTACCAGATTACGGATAGAATTGAATACATCTTTCAACCGATTATACCCTATGGATGTGTTGATATAATATTTGCCTTTGATCCAACTCAGGTTCCAGTCAAAATTATCAGACAGTGTAGGTCTCAAATAGGGATTACCAAAACGAAGATTATACGGATCACTGTAATCTACATTCGGATTTAATTCACCAATACCGGGTCTACGTATGGTAGCACGATATATAAGGGTGGAGTTCAGTGACTTATTGAATTCTTTCCGTAGAGATATGTTTGGCAATACATTCCAGTATCCATTATTCACATTCGAACCATTACCCTTCAGAAATGCAAATCCCATTTCAGTATGTTCTGCCTGTAAGCCAAAATTCAATCGCCAACCTTTTTCAAAAGGCAATCCAAATCCTGCTCTGGCAGTGAAGATATTTTGTAAGAATTCAAAATCATTACTCAGTATATCATTTGGAATAAAGACTCCATCTGATTTTCTAAGAAAACTTGTATTCAGTGTATTGTGAAAGAATGATCGATTGTAAAACATACCGGTAGAAAAACCGGAGCCTTTCTTTTTCAGCGGCTTATTATAATCTGCACGTATCGAAGCCGAACGATTGAGATTGTCGAAGAACTGTGATTGAGTAGAATCAATACCTGTTGCAGAAAAATCGGGATTCAAAAACTCCTGAAAAAACGCTCGATCATTATTATTCTTATTCGCATTTACATTCAGGATAACTCGAATAAACTCTGCCGGATTTTTTGCCTTGTGTGTGTAAGATACAGAAGCATTATGTCCATACCCTTCACCTTTACTACCATTGGTTCTGGTACTATTCCTATACACTTCTTTATTCCGATTGATATTGACGAAAGTATTTATACTCTCATTATCATAATAGCTCAGGTTTCCTTGATAGGTAATATTCAACTGATTTCTTTTATCCATTTCAAAATCCGTTTGCACACGAAGATTGGGTCGCAGGTTTTTGTTTTCAAATGATCCTGTTGTATTAAAGTAATTGGTAGAGTCTCGATAAATATTTTCTCTTTTAGAATAACTATTACCTGTTAAAATACTTCCACCCAATCCGGCAGTAATATTGATGGAGAAAGGCTGTGTTCGATAGCTGGCATTGGCTGCCAAATTACCTTCTCCTCTTGTTCCCATACTCAGCGTTGTTCTACCAACCCAACCAATCTTACCTTTCTTGGTAACGATATTAATAACACCACCTGTCTCTGTTGCATATTGCGGTGGTGGATTGGTCATGATCTCAATCTTTTCAATACTGCTTCCAGGTAAGCTTTCCAGAAGATCTTGTAACTGTTGCGCGTTCAACTCCGTAGGCTTATCGTCGATTAGAATTCTAGGTTCTTTCCCTTTTAGCAATATCTTACCGGTAGGATCATTATTCACCAAGGGCATGTTTTTCAGTAATTCCGCAGTACTAGCTCCCCCGCTCAACGCACTTTCGCCAACATTATAAGTGATCTTATCATCCTTGTTCTCAATCAATGGTTTTTCAGCGTATACAATTACTTCATTCAGGGTGCTTGCAGCATCATTCAATTTAATATCTCCTAAATTAAAATCATACCGCTCCGGACGCAGATAAATACTATCAATATTCATCTGAGCAAAACCTACCATGATTACAGTTAGTCTGTAATACCCTAGTGAAAGCTTATTGAATTCAAATGCCCCATTTTTATCGGCAACCGTTGATAATCTGCGTGAGGTATCCCCCAGATCTTTTAATTGAAGAGAAGCAAATGCCAAAGGTTTACCGGTTTTGGCTTCCAGTATATTACCGATAATAAGTCCCAACTGTGCGCGAGATTTCTCAGACGTATTCTGAGCAATAAGTGTTGAGGATAGCAGTATCCCTATCCAAAGTAGATAAATTCTCAAGGTCTGTCGATTGCTGGAGAACAAATTAAAGATTAATAGGTTATTATTGGCGAAATTCTATACAATTGGCCCTATCTCCTCAAAAATCGGCAGATAAGGTATTTGAGTGGACTTTAAGACTGTAAACTATGTACACAATTTTTGGTATCCCCAATTGCGACACCGTGAAAAAAGCCATCACCTGGCTAAAAGAAAACAAGATTGATTATCAATTTCATGACTATAAAGTTGCCGGTATTGATGCCGCTACATTACAATCATGGTGCGAACAGGTTAATTGGGACACCATCTTCAATAAAAGATCGACTACTTATAAAGAACTTCCTAGCAGTTTACAACAGTCTATAACAACAGCAGCAAAAGCCATCCCCGTGATGCAGCAACATACCAGCATCATCAAAAGACCCGTCATAGTAAAAAAAGGAAAAGTGGTGGCAGTTGGCTTTGATGCGGGGAAATATGAGGAGATTTTTGGGGGTTAGTTTATAGCTTATGGTTTATAGCCAATAACAAAGCTTTCATAACTATATATTACTATACGCCATGAACCATAAGCTATCAGCCGTTCACTTCAACAACTCCCTAAGCTTATCCTGCAACGCCTGAGCCCTGAGATCTCGGGCGATGATTTTCCCGTTGGGGTCGATTAACATGTTTGCAGGGATGCCTTGAATATTGTACATCTTAGCCACTTCATTGTCCCAAAATTTCAGGTCACTCACGTGTGTCCAATCCAATTTGTCTACTTTGATAGCTTGTAACCAATTGTTTTTATCCTGATCCAAAGAAACACCTAAGACTGTAAAATTTTTGTCTTTGAACGTATTATAAGCAAGCACTACATTGGGATTTTCTTCACGACAGGGTCTGCACCAACTCGCCCAAAAATCTACCAACACATATTTCCCTTTGAAAGAAGATAATGAAACCGATTTGCCATTCACATCATTTTGCGTGAAATCCAATGCCTGTGATCCTATTCTACCTATTTTGGATTTATTTATGGTTTGGGCAATAATCTCTGCATAAAACCCTTTTTGTACAATGGGTTGTAAATCATTGTAACGCGCTTCCAACTCATCAAGGTCATCATACAATGGACCTACTGCAAATAGTACAAAAGGACTTACCGGAGAGGCTGCATTATTCTTGATAAATTCGGCTGCTGTAGCCAGTAATATGGCTTTGTTTTGATTGAAAACATTGATTAAAGAATCACGCTTTACATTAGAGGACGACTGTTGATTAATGGTATTCGCCAATGCATTCAACTTATCTTTTAGCGGATTGAATTTTACCCTGAAACGTTCATAATCTTTCTGAACAGCAGACCCAGTGATGATAGCCGCTTCCAAATTAGAAATTTCTCCATCCAGATTTACAGCATCATTTCCAATGAACATATCCAATTTCTCGTTCCTCCCATTGAATGCGATCTGTACCAATTCCGGTTGGGTAAGCTTGCCTTTGAGTATGAATTGACCATCTTTTGCAGTCGCCGTAGCAATGGTTTGCCCGGTAACACCATTGGTGAGAAAAACGGTGGTATTATCTGATAACCCTTTTAATATCCCTTTGATCTCGTAACTATCAACACCTACCTGCGCCAAAATGCTCAATGGCAAGCATAATAAAAAGAGTAGTTTTTTCATATTATCTGGAATGTCGTTTTTTCAATATATCAATGACTGACTGTAATTTATAACCTTTCGCGTTAAGCAAAAGTAAATAATGGAATAAGAGGTCGGCTGCTTCATTCAGAAACAGTTCCTCATTGTTATCTTTAGCTTCAATTACCAGCTCTACCGCCTCCTCACCTACTTTTTGCGCTACTTTATTGATGCCTTTAGAAAAGAGTTTGGCAACATAAGACTCTTCTGGTGAAGCTTGTTTACGTAAGCGAATGATATCTTCCAGGTATAAGAGAAAGTCTTCGCTATGATTTCTTTCACTCCAGCAAGTATCTGCTCCTGTATGACAAACAGGTCCTACGGGATGAACCTGAATCAGCAAAGTATCCTGATCACAATCCACTGCCATACTTTTCAATTCCAAAAAATTCCCACTTTCCTCACCCTTGGTCCATAATCTATTCTTACTGCGACTGAAAAAAGTAACTTTTCCGGTTTCTTCAGTCTTGGTAAGTGCCTCTTGGTTCATAAAACCCAGCATCAGTACTTTATGGGTTTCAATATCCTGTACGATGGCAGGCACCAACCCATCCGCATATTTTGAAAAATCAACTTTCATAATTCAATTTTTTATACTCCCTTTATTCCTATACTTCAATATTCACTATTGTTCGTTAAAACAGCTACGAGCTGCGAGCCATGAGCTGTGAGCCTTTATAAGTTGAATTTGAAGGATCGAATAGCCCGTTCGTATATGTAAAGCATTTCTTTTAACCCATGTATGACTAAGATTAATTTGTAAGCCCTGTCATTTATAAAATAAATAGCAGAAACCTACAATTAAGCACTCGAAGCTTACAGCTCGTGGCTCATAGCTCATAGCCAATTCTCTCCGAACAGTGGTGATTCCTGATTCATCATTCAATATTCATTATTAATTACTTTCTAACCACCACTCCATTTTCTGCAAGATACTGCTTCAATTCCGGTATCCCTATTTCTTTAAAATGAAAGATACTGGCAGCAAGTGCTGCATCTGCTTTTCCTTCTTTGAAAACAGTAGTAAAATGCTCCATTGTACCACCGCCACCGGAAGCAATCACCGGAACAGGTAATGCTTCTGCTAATTGAGCCGTAATATCCAGCGCAAAACCTTGCTTGGTTCCATCATGATTCATGGAGGTCAATAAAATTTCTCCTGCGCCCAATGCGACTCCTTGTTTTGCCCAATCCAAACAAAGCGTTTCTGTTTTTACTCGTCCACCATTCAGGTACACATACCAATTACCATCTTCTTCCTGACGGGTATCAATGGCCAAAACCACACACTGTGAACCAAATTCTTTCGACAGCTCTGCAATTAATTCCGGTCTTTTAAAAGCAGCCGTATTTACAGATATTTTATCCGCGCCATTTTGAAGTAACGCTCTTACATCTTCTACACTACTGATACCGCCACCCACCGTAAAGGGGATATTGATTTTGTGGGATATTTTATTGACCAACTCACTCAGTGTTTTTCTTTTTTCATTGGTGGCTGTAATATCCAGAAATACCAATTCATCAGCACCCGAGGCAGCATACAACGCTCCTAACTCAACAGGATCGCCCGCATCTCTTATATTCTCAAAATTGACTCCTTTAACAGTTCTGCCATCTTTGATATCTAAACAGGGTATGATTCTTTTTGTCAGCATACAAGCTTTTGTTATGATTATTGATTCATAAGACTGAGTTCTTCCAGACTGATTCTATTTTCATAGATAGCTTTCCCTACAATTGCTCCTTTACATCCTATTTCTTTTAATTGCACTAAATCTGTGAGATTACTAACTCCTCCACTGGCAATAAAATGAAGATCAGGGAATTGGGTGATGATCTTTTGATACAATGCAATGGATGGACCTTCCAATTTACCATCTTTGCTCACATCTGTGCAGAACAGTTGTGAAATTCCAGCTGCTGTATATTGTTCGATAAAATCTAAGATATTGATATCAGTTGTCTCCAGCCATCCGCCAACCGCAATCTTTTCATCTTTGACATCGGCACCCAATAAAAATTTAGATGCTCCATACTCTTGTAACCATGAAATAAACTTCGACACTTCTTTCACTGCTAAACTACCAATCGTTGCATAAGCGGCTCCTGAATCAAAAACAATCTGTAGATCTTCCTCTTTTTTAATACCACCACCAAAATCAATAACCATTTTGGTTTTAGACGTTAACTGTTCCAATACTTTCCAGTTTTTCACTGAACCTGACTTTGCACCATCGAGATCTACCAAGTGTAGTCGTTCTAACCCCGCATCCTGAAATTGCAAAGCCACTTCTAATGGATTTTCATTGTAGATGGTCTTCTGTGCATAATCGCCTTGTGTGAGTCTTACGCATTTTCCTTCAATAATATCAATAGCCGGTATGATTTGCATGCATCCATTTATAAGGTTAAAAAATTCTTTAGGATTTGTTCACCCACAACCGCGCTCTTTTCCGGATGAAATTGTACTCCATAAAAATTATCCCGATGCAAAGCGGCACTATAGGGTTGAACATAATCTGTTGTTGCAATGGTATGCTCACCTTTTGAAGCATAATAGCCATGAACGAAATAACAGAAACTATTTTCGGGTACATCTTTGAAAAGATGGGTTGATAAATCACTGATCGTATTCCAACCAATTTGCGGCACTTTCAATCCTGCTGATTTCTCCGGTTGAAACAATTTGACCTGCTCATCAAAAATGCCCATACAATCTGTATCATTTTCTTCAGAATATTTACACATGAGTTGCATACCCAAACAGATTCCCAATACAGGTTGTTGCAATTCTTTAATCAGTACATCGAGCGATTTTGATTGGAGATAATGCATCGCAGTACTAGCTTCCCCAACACCCGGGAAGATTACCTTGTCGGCAGAGCGGATCAATTCATGATCATCGGTAACAAGTGCAGAGGCACCGATTCGTTCCAGTGCATATTGAACAGACTGAATATTTCCCGCATTATATTTAACGATCACTACATTCATAATACTTGATTCAAAAATTGCTGGGTTAATGATTGAATATCTCCCGGCTGCTCCAATGCTTTGATATAGGCCGACCCAATGATGGCACCATTGGCATATCGACACGCAGTATCAAAAGTTGTTTTGTCTTTAATGCCGAAACCAACTAATACCGGATTCTGTAGTTGCATATCTTTTAACCGCTGTAAATACTTCGCCACTTGATCAAAGTCTTTTTCATTACCTGTAGTAGCTGATGAACTCACCGCGTATAAAAAGCCACTACTTAAACTGTCTAATTTTCTGATCCTTTCTGTGGATGTTTCCGGAGTAATCAGAAAAATAAAATCTAGCCCCGCTTTTTTAATGATCGCACCATACATCGTCTCGTATTCATATTCAGGTAAATCAGGTAATATTAACCCATCCACACCCACTTGGGCTGCTTCTTCACAAAATTTCTGGAACCCATACTGAATCACAGGATTCATATAACCCATTAAGATGAGTGGGATCTGCGTTTTAGCGCGCAGACTTTTCAACTGCTCAAATAATACGGCTATACTCATCCCATTTTGTAAAGCCTTGGTACTGCTTGCTTGTATCACAGGTCCATCTGCCAATGGATCACTGTATGGCATACCTAACTCAATCAAATCGGCACCGGAAGCTTCTAATGTGAGTATCACTTCAAGGGTACTATTGAGTTCCGGATAGCCGGCTGTGCAGTACACATTCAACACCCTTTCTTTTTTTCGACTAAATAATGTCTCTATTCTGCTCATAATATTATATGCATCAATAATTATAGTTGTTGCATGTATGTTGAAAGGTCCTTATCACCTCTTCCACTCAAACAAATGACCACTACATCAGTAGGCTTCAGATTCAATTTACCCAATACCGCAAAAGCATGCGCTGTTTCCAATGCCGGAATAATTCCTTCTGTTTTACTCACATGAAAAGCAGCCTGAAGTGCTTCTTCATCGGTTGCAGACAAAAACACACCGCGCCCGCTGGTGAATAAATTGGCATGCAATGGACCAATACCCGGATAATCTAATCCAGCCGAAATACTATGGGGTTCTACTACTTGCCCATCTTCCGTTTGCATCAACAAACTCTTACTTCCATGTAATATGCCCGGCTTACCCAATTGTGTAGTAGCAGCACTCATGCCCGATTGAATCCCATGTCCGGCTGCTTCCACAGCCACCAATTGCACAGCAGTTTCATCTAGAAAATGATAAAAAGCTCCTGCAGCATTACTACCGCCTCCTACACAAGCAATAACATGTGTCGGCAAATCATTCCCTCTTTTTTCTTTCAACTGTTTTCTCGTTTCGGCGCTGATCACACTTTGAAACCTTGCTACCATATCCGGATAAGGATGTGGCCCTACTACACTCCCGATAATATAATGTGTGTCATTGGGATGATTGATCCAATCTCGTATGGCTTCATTGGTAGCATCTTTCAAAGTTTTACTACCACTGGTAGCAGGTACCACCGTAGCTCCCAGCATCTTCATCCGCGCAACATTTGGAGCTTGTCTTTCAATATCTTTTTCACCCATGTAAACAATACATTCCATTCCCTTCAATGCACAAACAGTAGCCGTGGCAACACCATGCTGACCGGCACCTGTCTCTGCAATAATCCTGGTTTTACCCAAACGGCGAGCCAATAAAATCTGTCCAATGGTATTGTTGATTTTATGCGCACCTGTATGACAGAGGTCTTCCCGCTTCAAATAAATAGTAGTATTGAATTCCTGACTCAATCTTTCAGCCAAGAATAAAGGCGTAGGTCTGCCAACATAATCCTGTAACAATTCATCAAACTCTGCTTTAAAAACAGGATCATTCATGATCAACAAATACTGTTCACGCAGTTCTTCTACATTACGGTGTAACATTTCAGGGATATAAGCTCCACCAAACTGTCCGTAATAACCTTGCACATTCGGGTTCTGAAAACTAGTTGTCATCATTTAATCGTTTTGATCTCATTTACAAATTTTTCAACAGCCTGCATATCTTTTAATCCGGGAACGGTTTCAAATTTGCTATTCACATCCAAACTAAACAGATCTTTTGCTACCGGATCCTGAATAAAGTTTTTGATATCAGCTACATCATCCGGACCAATCCCCCCACTGAGAAAAAATGGTTTATTGATTTGCAATCCTTTTAATACTGACCAATCAAATTTCTTACCGGTTCCTCCATATCCTGCACCTTCTGTATCAAACAAAAACATATCCGCGATATCCTGATAATCCTTAATCTTCCAGAGTACCTGATCATTTTCTCTTAGACGAAATGCTTTGATTACGTCTATATAATCGGCTACTTTTTCACAATACTTGGGTGTTTCATCTCCATGCAACTGAACCATTTGTAAACCACACTCATCTACGATCTCTAACAATTCTTCCACAGGAGCGTTCACAAACACCCCTACTTTATTGATATGTTGCCCTCTAATTTTTTTGATTTCAGTTCTGGGCATGTGTTTGAATACATAACGAGGCGATTTATGATAAAAAATAAATCCGGCAAACTCAACACCAATGGTATCCAGGTGTTTGATCTGCTCAACTTGTGTCATGCCACAGACTTTAATACGCATTTTGCTTTGCTTTTAGTTGATCGATAAAATCAGCAAAAGCAACCGAAGGTTGGGGTTCTTTCATAAAATTTTCCCCAATCAAAAAACCGCTGAATCCGGCTTTGCGTAAAGTTACGATTGTATCCACATTACTGATGCCACTTTCTGCAATTGCAGGCTTACCGGCAGGTATTTGTTCAATCAATCGCAAAGAGGTATTGATATCTACCTCAAAAGTCTTCAAATTCCTGTTATTCACTCCCACCATATCCACCATATCACTGATATGCCCCAATTCTGTTTCATCATGTATTTCCAATAACACTTCTAAACCCAATCCTTTGGCACAAGCCCCCAACTGATTGACTTCATCCGGTGTAAGGCATGCTGCAATGAGAAGAATGACATCTGCACCCATTGCTTTGGCTTCATACACCTGATATTCATCAATCATAAAATCTTTACGCAGTATGGGCACTTGTTGAATACGCGCTTTTTTAAGATCGTCCTGACTACCCCCAAAAAAATCAGTATCCGTTAATACAGAAATACCTGATGCTGCAGCAGCATAAGCAGTTGTTACTGCTTCTACCTCTGCTGTAGCATTAATAATACCTTTTGAAGGTGATTTCCTTTTAAACTCTGCAATAATGCCTGTACGCATTTCATCTTGCAAAAAGTCACAAAGCGAATAGGTACTTCTGGAAAATAAAGCCTGCTCTGTCAATCCGTTAACAGATATACGCTCTTTTGCAGCTGCTACTTCTATCTTTTTCTTTGCAACAATGGTGTCTAAAATGTTCATGTTATTGCAGGTTGATCAGTTGTTCTAATGTTTGATAGGCTTTTTTACTTTCCAAACTCTCTACGGCAGCAGCATAGGCTTCATCATAATTTGCGTAATGACCTGTTCCAAATAACGCCATCGCTGCATTGGCTAACACCACTGCATTCTGTGCCCAACTTCCTTCTCCCTTGATGATCTTTACAAATAAACGAGCTGCTTCTTCTGCGGTATTCCCCCCATAAATATCTTCAGGCATTACCATTCTTTTACCCAACTGCTCAGGTGTCAGAATTTTTTCTCCTTCATTGGTGATCACTTTGGTGTCATTGGTCAAGGATATCTCATCATAGCCATCCAAACTATGAATCACCGTAAAAGCTTTCCCTGTTTCCTGTAAGAGATAATTATAAATACGAGCCATTTCCAAATTATATACCCCTACTAATTGATAAGCTGGTGCAGCCGGATTCACCATGGGACCCAGCATATTGAAAAAAGTACGTACACCTAGTTGCTTACGAATAGGTGCTACTACTTTTAATGCCGGATGAAAAAATGGAGCATGCAGAAAACAGATATTGGTTTGATCCAATTCTTTATTCAATTCATCTACATTATTTTTAAAACGATAACCCAATTGTTCCATCACATTCGATGCTCCACTTACAGAAGAAGCTCCATAATTACCATGTTTAGCAACCTGTTGTCCGGCACCTGCTACAATGAAACAAGACAAAGTAGAAATATTAAAAGTATTTTTTCCATCTCCACCGGTTCCAACAATATCCATAACAGCTCGGCCTTTCATATCTACCGGAACACATAATTCCAGTAATGCATCTCTAAAACCCTGTAATTCTTCAATCGTAATACTTCTCATGAGAAATACGGTGATAAAAGAAGCAATCTCCGCATCATTAAATTGTCCGGAAGACATTTGCAGTAAGATCTCTTTAGCCTTTTCACGACTAAAGGTTTTATGTTCAAATAAGTATTGTAATATCTTTTTCATATTGTTTTCATGGGTATACTTTACCCATTATTTTTTTAACCAGTTACGCAATATCTTTTCTCCATTAGGAGTAAGTACACTTTCAGGATGAAACTGTACTCCCTGTACATCATATGTTTTATGTCTTAACGCCATGATATAATCATTAGCATCTCTGGCCGTCACTTCAAGTTCATCGGGAAATGCTTCATTACTAACCACCCAACTATGGTAACGTCCAACAATCAATTCATCATCAAATCCTTGAAAGACATCATTATCTCGTTGTTGATTACCGGCTCTTTGTAATTGAATCGGGGTTGCTAATCCGTGATAAACCGTAGTTAGATTGATCAGCTTACCCCCAAAAGCTTCCCCAATGGCCTGATGTCCTAAACAAACACCCAATATAGATTTCTTAGGTGCATATGCTTTGATCAAAGGCAACAATAAGCCTGCTTCCGATGGAATACCCGGACCCGGCGATAAAATGATCTTATCAAATGCATCAACCGCATCCAAATCAATCTGATCGTTTCTACACACAGTAACTTTATCCCCTAATATCTTTTCAACAAGATGTACCAGGTTATAAGTAAATGAATCGTAATTATCGAATACCAGTAGTTTCACTTTTGATCTTTGATTTCTTGATTTTTTGATTTCTTGATTTGTCATTTTACTTTTCACCTTTCACTTTTTTTGAATTTTATCCCCCTACCTCCTCCGCTATCTCAATCGCTTTTTTCAAAGCACCCAGCTTATTGTTCACTTCCTGCAACTCACTTTCCGGTTTGGATGCTGCCACCACTCCTGCTCCTGCCTGATAGTACAGTGTATTATTCTTACTCAAAAAAGTACGGATCATGATGGCATGATTGCAACTACCATCAAATCCCATAAATCCAATTGCACCTCCATAGTAGGATCTTGCTGTTGGTTCATAGTCATCGATCAATTCCATGGCCTTAAACTTGGGAGCACCGCTTAAGGTTCCAGCAGGAAATGTTTGTGCCATTAATTGAAAGGGATTATACCCTGAAGGCACTTTACCAACCACTTCACTCACCAAATGGATCACATGACTATAGTATTGTACTTGCCTGTAATGACTCACTTCCACATCGGTGCAAGCTCTGCTAAGATCATTTCTTGCCAGATCTACCAACATCACATGCTCTGCATTTTCTTTGGCATCTTTTAATAGTTGCTCTGCCATGCGTTGATCTGTTTCATCATCACCTGTTCTTTTGAATGTACCTGCAATAGGATGTACAATGGCTTTCCCGTTTTGAATGACCAATTGTGCTTCAGGAGAAGACCCCATCAATTTATATTCACCATAGTCGAAAAAGAAGAGATATGGAGACGGATTCACACTCCTTAGCGCTCTATACACATTAAATTCATCACCGGTAAATGATTGTTGAAATCTTCTGCTAAGTACGATCTGAAATACATCCCCACGCATACAACTTTGTATTCCTTGCTGCACCATTTCCTTATATGCCTGATCGGTAAGATTGGATACTTCTGCTCCTTTTGAACGGAATGGATATACAGGCACGTCTTTACTCCTGATCAAAGATTCTACTACTTGTATCTCAGATTCTATACCTGCGATTTTATTTTCACAGATCAATAATTCATCTTTATAATGATTGAATACAATGACGTATTGATACAAACGATACCGCATCAATGGAATCATTTGTTCTGCTTTCAAGGTTTTTGGTAAAGAGATCGTATCAAAAAACTGCACGGCATCAAAGCAAGTATAGCCGAATAACCCCTGTGCAAATTGTGCTTCCTTTTCAGCCGGTTTTTGAATATCAAATCGCTGCATAAAATCCCAAAGTTTAGTGGGAACCGATGCTTTATCTTGGATACTCATTTTTTCCGGTTGCTGGGCCGGAAGTTTACATTCCATGGTTTCACCGGTTCTGATTTCAGCACCGGCAATTGCATTGATACATATAAATGAATAGCTGTTCTCGGCTGCATGGTGATCTGTGCTCTCCAATAAAATAGTATCCCTAAAACGATCCCTGATGCGCAGGTAGATACCTACCGGTGTAAATACATCTGCCAGCATTCTCTTAGCCTGCGTCTGAACGATTATCTTTTTCATCTTTTCCTTTTTATTCCGGTTACTCCGGAGCTATCCAACAAAAAACCCCGACAATTACTGTCGGGGTTTCTGAATATGATTCATACAGTATTGGCAACGCCACTACATTCCCCGATTGGAGTTTGTATGCCACCACCACTGAATATTGATTGTTCTTTTCATTCTGATGCAAAAATGGGGCGGACAACTTAGACAAACAAATTTTTTTTTACCCTTTGTCTGGGTTATTTTCCCTGTAAAGCCCAATCGGATGAACAAACAAGCCATATTGAAAATATTAATCCTGCTATTCGTCTTTCCAGCCGGTATTTTAGCGAATCCTAAGGATAGTTTCCTACTCATTCAAGCTGATCGTCTTTTTGACGGCGAAGAAATGCATACAGGATGGGGCGTTCTTGTGTATCAAAACAAGATTATAGCCGTGGGCGAGGCTTCCACATTATCATCCAAAACCCCTTTAAAAAGGATTGATCTAAAAGGAAAAACCTTGCTACCCGGACTCATTGAGGGCCATTCTCACCTGCTGCTTCATGCCTATAATGAAACCAATTGGAACAACCAGGTCTTGTATGAGTCAGAAGCAGAAAGGATTGTAAGGGCAGTTACACATGCCAGAGCAACCTTGATGGCGGGGTTTACCACCGTTAGAGACTTGGGAACAGAGGGCGTGGGTTATGCGGATGTGGGATTAAAAAATGCCATTACAAAAAATATCATCCCGGGTCCAAGAATGATCATTGCTACCAAAGCCATTGTTGCTACAGGCAGCTATGGGCCAAAACTTGAGAACAATTCCCATCATACGATAAAAGGCGCTGCAGAAGCCGATGGTATTGAGGGATTGACCAGAGAAGCCAGGACGCAGATTGGAAATGGTGCAGACCTGATCAAAGTGTATGCAGACTACAGATGGGGATTGGATGAAAGTTCGCAACCTACCTTCACATTAGAAGAGTTAAAAACCTTGGTATCGGTTGTTAACAGCAGCGGTAGGCAGGTAGTGGCGCATGCCAGTACAGAAGAAGGCATGAAAAGAGCGGCCGTGGCAGGCGTGTCTACTATTGAACATGGCGATTATGGTTCTTCAGAAGTGTATGATATTATGATCCGCAACAAGGTAGCTCTCTGCGCAACTTTAAGTGCCCCGGAAGCCAGTGCCAGTTACAATGGATGGAATAAAAAAACGATGCCGTCTACCCCAAGGGTTATTCAAAAAAAGAAAAGTTTTAAACTAGCTTTAGAAAAAGGTGTTACTATCTGTTTTGGTGGTGATGTAGGCGTATTCCCACATGGAGATAATGCCCGTGAAATGGAGCTAATGGTAGAATATGGCATGAAACCTGTAGAGGTATTAAAAAGTGCTACCTCTGTGAACGCAGATGTATTTGGGTATAAAGAACAGATTGGACGATTAAAAACCGGATTATTGGCTGATATTATTGCAGTAGATGGAAATCCCATAGAGAATATATCAGCAGTAAGAAATATCTCATTCGTTATGAAAGATGGAAATATTCATTTGAATAAATAAATCCTATTACTATGAAATACATGAAACAGTTGAGTCTGATCTTGGTCATTATGGCATGGACCATCACAGGATTTACAAACAATAACGATAATCCTGATGCTGTTATAGGCATATGGTTAAACTCCTCAGGTAAGGGTCAAATACAAGTGTATAAGCAGGGCAATAAATATTATGGCAAATTGGTTTGGCTGAAGGAACCGAATGATGAACAGGGTAAACCAAAATTAGATGTCAACAATCCTGATAAAAATGCAAAAACCAAACCACTGATTGGACTGGTGATATTGCGTGATTTTGTACATGATGATGGTGAATGGACCGGAGGTAGAATTTACGATCCTCAGAATGGCAAAGACTACAAATGTTACATGAAACTAAAGGATCCAAAAACATTGAATGTGCGTGGTTATATCGGCATATCGATGCTGGGCAGGACAGAGGTCTGGACACGTGTGAATCCGTAAAGTGAAAAATTCCATCCATATATTTTCAGCGCATGTGATCAATCAACAAGCATGGGATGCCTGCGTTTCCAAGCACTCCAACGGATTGATCTATGCTCAATATGATTATCTGGATCGAATATGCGATCATTGGAGCGGATTGGTGATTGGCGACTATGATGCCATTGTACCATTGCCTTGGAGAAGAAAATATGGATTTCGATATTACTATATCCCCCCTTTTATTCAACAGTTAGGATTTATCGGTGACACTTCTTTATTGAAAGAAGTACATGAAGAGTTGATTCAAAAAATAAGAAATTATGCGTGGTATGGAGATCTGCATTTTAATTTCTCCAATCTTTTACTCGCTTCAGAGCTTCATTGCAAGAACAGAACGAATTTCATTATTGATTTAAATAGAAGTTATTTAGAAATATACAAAGACTATCAGCCAGATTTAAAGCATCTGATACTGAAGATTCCGGAAGGAAGTTTTCAGTACTCAAAAAAGAATACGATCACGGATACTATTCGCCACTATCAACAGCAATATGCATCTAAAATGCCTCATTTATCATTGGAAGATTTTGAGAGATTACATGAGTTGTGTCGCTTTTACGCCGGCAGAGGAGATTGTATCATTCGCTCAGCACTAAAAACTGATGGTACAATTTTATCAGATACATTATTGTTAAAGGATCAACGAAGGATGTATCATTTGCTGAATACTACTTTTCCTGAAGGACGAGAAACAAATAGCAACCCATGGTTATTAGACCAGATATTCAGAGAATATTGCAACCGAAATCTACTCTTTGATTTTGAAGGATCAGATCTGCCGGGAGTAAAAACTTTTTATAAAAAATTCGGAGGGCATGTTCAACCCTATTTCCATTACAGAAGAAATATCTGGCATTGATCACTAAGAACGCTGCAATATCTGTTCTGCCAACTGTAAGTCTTCAGGTCGGGTAATTTTGATGTTTGTGTATTCTCCTTCAGTCAAAAAAACCTTTTTACCCGCCGCTTCTACTACTGTTGCTTCATCTGTAAATGAGGCTTGATAAGATTGCTGAAAAGCCGGTAATAATAGATCGCTTAAAAAAGTTTGGGGTGTTTGAATGATGCGTACCAGGTTCCTATCAGCCACATAATGTCCCTCTCCTTCTACAATTCGGATACTATCCGTAGCTGCTACGGCGGGTATGGCACTGCCTTTTTCTAATGTTTGCTCATAACATCTTTTGATCAGCGCAGTGCTTAACAAACAACGAACACCATCATGAACAAATACAACCGATGGCTCATGGATAAGCGATAGACCATTTTTAACAGATTGAAATCTGGTATCGCCCCCCTCTGTAATCTTGATCCTATCAGTAGCATGTAAAGATTGAATGATTACTTGTCCCTGGTCTTTGTGTTCTGCAGGTAATACTAAAATGATTCGAAGATCATCCCAAGTCGAAAGAAAACGATTCAGTGTATGCCATAGAATGGGTTGTCCATTCAATAATAGAAATTGCTTGGGAACAGAAGCACCCATTCTTTGTCCCGTACCACCGGCTACAATCACTGCAATTTTTTGCATGGCATTTCAGTTAAAAAAAAGGAGCCACAAATGTAGCCCCTCTCTTTCTCATGTGTATCAGTCTTACCAAATATAATTATTTGTAGATCAAAACCTCATTTCTACCGGTACTATTTTTTACCCCACGATACATGCCGGCACTATTAAAAACCATGGCCGCATTGCCCTTGGCATCTACACCAATCATTCCACCTTCACCCTGCAGTTTCATGAGTTTATCATGTACCACAATTTCCATAGCTTCCTGTAAGCTATATCCCTTGTACTCCATCAGACAGCTGACATCATAAGAAGCTACGGTTCTGATGAACATTTCCCCATGTCCGGTACAACTGATAGCGCAGGTTTTATTATTGGCATAAGTACCACTACCAATCAAAGGACTATCTCCAATACGACCATACTTTTTATTGGTCATTCCTCCTGTGGAAGTGGCACCGGCTATATTGCCATGTATATCACAAGCAACAGCACCCACAGTACCGAATTTTTTATCCCGCATCAATTCTTCCAACTGATGATTCGTATGATCTAATGAATAGTTATCAGAATCACGAATGGCTTTCCATTGATCATAACGGAACTGAGAGAAAAAGTATTCATCAGGCTCCAATTTGATTCCTTGTTTGATGGCAAAATCATTTGCTCCTTTTCCACTTAAAAAAACATGATTGCTATTGCGCATCACTTCGGTGGCCAACTCAATCGGATTTCTGACATTGCGGACGGCAGCAACAGCACCGGCAGACAAATCACTACCATCCATGATAGCAGCATCCATTTCTTGTAATCCTTTTTTAGTAAATACGGATCCACGCCCGGCATTGAACAACACATTATCTTCCAGCACCACAATTGCTGCTTTTACGGCATTTACTGCCGTACCGCCTTTTTCAAGCACTGCATAACTGGCATCTAAAGCCTGTTGAAGTCCCTCTTGATACGCTTTCTCCAACTCAGGGGTCATATCTTCTTTCAGAATGGTTCCTGCACCTCCATGTACTACAATGGTAAAATTATCAGCCATAACTATTTCATTTACAAGCACCCGAAATTAGTTATTTACCCAACTTACAAAATCGAATTGTTTGAGAGGAATGTTAGATAGGATTTAATGAAACGCGGGGATTGTTGAATAGTGAGTAGTCAAAAGTGAAAGGTGAAAGGTCAAAGGGATAGTTAAACGCTATATTTCACCTTTCACTTTTCACTTTTCACCTCCCTCATCATTCTCCTAACAATATCTCACATTCCTGCAACAGCTTATCGCGGTCAATGGCGGCGGTGCCTACTTGTTCGCATACCAGTCCGCCGGCTATATTGGCCATTTCTGCTGCAAGATGCATATCACGGGTCGCCGCATAACAAAGTGAGGTTACAGCAATTACCGTATCTCCTGCACCGCTTACATCTGCGATATTGCGGATATGTGTTGGGATGATTTTATGAGAGGTTTCATCTTGATAAAACACACCTTTTTCTGAGAGTGTGATCAATGATATTTGATGATGAAGATGTTGTTGTAAACGTTGATGTATTTGCTGTAAGGAAGACAAATCAATATGATCCACCGATAAATTCAATCCTTCTTTCACTTCCTTCAGGTTCGGTTTAAAAATGGTGACGTCTTTATAAGAGAGGAAATTCTTTTTCTTGGGGTCTACAGCAATGATCACATTTCTTTCTCTACACAAAGCAGTTACAGTTTGAATGATTCGTTCTGTAATAACACCCTTGTTATAATCCTCAAATATGAGCACTTGAGGCTGTTGCTCTTCCAGACAATGCTTGACCTGTTCAATCAACATGTCCTCCGTTGCCTCATCAATATCTGTGGTAATCTCTGCATCCAATCGCATCATTTGCTGGTTACGGCTCATGATACGGGTTTTGTTAGTGGTTACCCTATTACTCACCGAACGGATATAAGAAGTATCAATATGCTTATCCTTTAATAACTGTAACAACTGTTCTCCATCAGTATCTGCACCCACAATAGAGATCATGGTTGTTTTTGCACCCAATGAAGCTGTATTCAATGCCACATTCGCCGCTCCACCAACCCTAAGTTCTTTATTCTTTAAAGCCACTACCGGAACCGGAGCTTCTGGAGAGATACGATCAACTGAACCCCACCAGTAAGTATCCAACATTACATCCCCAAGAATGGCTACACGGATCGATTGGAATCCCGTAAATAATTGTTCAAAATTCATCAGGCTTCTTGTTTCTTATTTCGTACTGCAAGATAATACAAAGGAATTCCAATCAGTGTAATGATGAGTCCCGGCCATGTAAAATTAGGTTTATAGACGATCAGCAAAACGCAGAAAGTAATTCCCATCAACATATAGATAGCAGGTAAAATAGGATAGCCAAATGCTTTATATGGACGATCGATCTCGGGTCTCTTTTTACGAAGAATGAAAATACCTGCAATAGTCAGTACATAGAAGATCACCACGATAAAAGAAACCATATCCAAGAGATCTCCATACTTACCGCTCAAACATAATAAAGAAGCTACTACACACTGTGCCCATAGTGCCCATTCCGGTACTGCATTTTTATTCAGTTCACCTGCTTTTTTGAAGAACAATCCATCCTGTGCCATGGTATAATATACCCTTGCACCTGCAAGTATCAATCCATTGTTACATCCGAAAGTAGAGATCATGATCATTACCGCGATCACATAAGTACCGATATTTCCAAAAATGAGGTTGGATGCCGATACTGCCACACGATCTTGTGGTGCATGTGCAATATCATTGAGTGGAAGCACACTTAAATACATCAAGTTGGCTGCAACATAGATCACGGTAACAATCAGTGTTCCCAGAAAAAGACTCAGACCAATATTACGCTGTGGATTTTTAATTTCTCCTGCAATGAATGTAACATTGTTCCAAGCATCACTACTA
>CAYMQQ010000032.1:16581-22978 GCA_964392685.1 uncultured Sediminibacterium sp. | reverse complement strand
GAGTGACACAGAGTACGGCACAGAGTTGCACGGAGGATTGAAAGAGCATGCATCCAACCCTTTCACGTTTCACCTTTCACGCTCTCCACTCTCCAATCATAACAATTATGTATAAACACATTCTTCTTTCTCTGATAGCAGCAATGATATTTGGCTCTACCAATGCCCAATCTCATCAGCTTCGTGTGTTGACTTATAATGTTCGCAATGCGAAGGGGTTGGATGAGGCTACCAATTATCGGCGTATTGCAGACATTTTGCAAACATCTAAAGCTGATGTCATTGCATTACAAGAGCTGGATAGTGTAACCTATCGCAGTAAACAAGTAGATGTGTTACAAAAATTATCCGAACTCACTGGCATGTTTGCAGTGTACGCACCTGCGATTGATTATAATGGAGGTAAATATGGGGTGGGTGTATTGTCGAAGGAGAAGCCTTTGTCGTTTCGTTATCTATCCTTACCCGGCAGAGAAGAGAAAAGGGTGTTATTGGTGGTAGAATTTGAGCGTTATGTTTTTCTATGTACGCATTTGTCATTAACAGAAGAAGATCGAATTAATACGGTAAATATTATTAATCAGGAAACAATCGCTTTTAAAAAGCCGGTACTACTCGCAGGTGATTTGAATGATCACCCCAATTCTTCTTTTATGCAATCTTTGCAACAGCAGTGGACATTGCTAAGCGGCACCGGCTATAGTTTTCCGGCTAATAAACCTGAGCGGTGTATTGATTATATTCTTACCAGAAAAAATGATCCATTTAAAGTGAAGTCCGCCATAGTGATGGATGAGCCGGTGGCTTCTGATCATCGGCCGGTGTTGGTGGAGTTGGAGTGGTAGGTGTATGGAAAAACTGTTTGATAGAATCTTATTTAAAAGATCAATCATGGCAGAAATACAAACTCAAACTAGACCGTCTACTGGTATAAAGAAAAATAAAAAGCTATCAACCAGAGTTGATCTAACACCAATGGTGGACTTAGGTTTTTTATTGATCACTTTTTTCATTTTTACAACTGCGCTAAGTGATCCATCAGTTATTTCTTTACCCTTACCTGATGAACGAGAAACAGATAACCCAAGTTTAACTGGGGAGAGAAAAACGATTTCTATCATTTTAGAAGAAAATAATCAAATTCATTATTATGAAGGAAGTAATAATGCTAACCTATTTAAGACGAATTACAGTAGAGAGGGGTTACGTAAAGTATTATTATTGAAAATTAAACAAGTAAAAAATGATTTTGGTGAGAATGCAGAGCCAGTTGTATTAATATTTCCAACAAAAGGATGTACATACGGAAACTTAGTTGATGTTTTAGATGAAATGATGATCAATAGGTTAAAAAGGTATATGCTTCTTGATAAAGAAGTTTGATATTTTTCAAGTATAAATACGCTAGATATTTACTTGATTCTTGTCGTTTTGTTCTAGTGATCTTGTCTCATTCTATCTTCCCATTTTATTGATTGAGTGGGAACAGAAAATGCTATCATAAAAATTCGAAACAGAAAAGTAGAGTTAAAGCTCACTTTTGAATATGCGGATCATATCATGCATAACTTCATGTATTATAATCCGCCTCATGATGTTTGTTTCCTTGATATACAGAGGATTGCAAAGAACGCAGTCTTTCAAAACAAAAAGGGTAGAATCTGGTGCGGAGTGGCTCAGTTTAATGCTAAAAAATACCAAGTTGTCATCATTTTAACTGCTAAGTTTGCTGTAATAAAAACCTGCTATTATTACAAACATGCCTAAAAAACAGAAGTCCATATTAAAACAAGAAGACTATGTTATCGGACTATTCGGTGAAAAGTACCCTAAGAATTTTAGATATAAAATTTCTACTGAATGGGAATTAGCAGAAGTAAAATGGTTGATTAGTGAAGGTGACTTTGACAGTATAGAAGATTATGAATTATTTACGACTAAGCTATTGTTGAATCAGCACACTAATTGACTTTGTCATCCCCGATTTTTTAATTATTAAAGCCTTCTATAAAAGTCGCCATGTCTAATAAAAAACTTCAAAAAATTAAAATGGTAAATGGGGCGTTTGGTATCAAACTTCCTGAGAATTATCGTTTTAAATTGAAGGATAAAAATGAGCGTAAAGAAGTATTGTGGTTAATCAAAGAGGGCGTATTTAAAGACATTCGCGATTACGAAGAAACGATGACGCGGTTGTTATTGAAGCCTTAATGATATTATTTTATTGCCACTGAAAACACTGAAAGCCACTGAAGAATTTTTCTGTGCATTTCTGTGCCCTCAGTGGCAATAAACCACTATAACAGAATCCTAACATTAAAATCTCCCCTAACCAAGGTTATTAATGCAGCACTGGCACCAAATTTGGTGTCAAATAAGTACATCCCCCTGAGTTATTATTTCGTTTATTGAAAAAAGGAGGGTTTATGTACATCAAGAGTCTGCAACCAAATATCATCGAAAACGACAGCTACCTCACGGTGATGTCTGAACGTACCGGAAACCTGGTACTGAAAGTGCTAGACGTGGAAGGACATATGGCCAAAACCGTAGTAGCTGATGTAGCAGAGGGATTACAGCAACTGGCTTTGAATCTCAGTGATTTAGGCAGTGGCAACTATATACTCAATGCCTTTAATGGAGATGTCTTTATTAAAGCCATCCGTTTCATCAAACAATAAAGCTTTACTTTTTGCGATAAACGAGGGCTCCATTTATGGGGTCCTTTTCTTTTTAAATGCTGCTACTCGCTGTTGTACATTCTCTCGAACATTCATGTAGTACAAATTGAAATCGCCTATATGATAATTCTTGGTTGTGAAAAATAGATTACCAAAAAAACGGGGCTTGTGTGTCCATAAAACACCCGTCGCATTTTTAGCAGCCGCCACTTTTTTCACAACACTATTAAAACCTGTTACCACACCACCCTTGTTTTCTTTTCTTGTTGCCATGGTATCCGTACTACTCCAAGTCAATGGATTGGTGACCACAGCAGTATAATGTTCTTTTGATACATACTCGGGCTTGTATCCTTCTTTATACGTTCTCCAACTCAATAAACAACCTGTTTGCTCGGGCGTAGAACAGGGTTGAATGGCAGTAAACCAATCTGGTTCCACCGGAATACCCACCAAATAAGCTGCTACCAATTGCTGCTGCAAAGGCTTGCCATCAAAAAATTCTTTGACCAAGCGCTTACCATGGGTGGTACCCTGACTATGAGCTGCCATAATAATCGGTCTACCTTGGTTGTATTTTTCGAGGTACAAAACAAAAGCGGCTTTTACATCGGCATATGCCAATTCAAATGCTTGTAATGCAGCAGCAGTATCTGCTGCAGATTTTGGGAAATACGCTCCCAAATGGGCTTGTCGGTACCTGGGCGCAAAAACACGTCCGGCCGCATTGAAGATACTGGCTTGAAAAAGTATGGTACTATAATCTGTTTTCGCTGCTAATAAAGAATCGGTAATCGCAGCATTCCAACCGGATAAACGTTTTTCATCGGTATAAGTAGTTGGATGAATAAAAAATACATCCACAGCAGAATCGGCTTTGAAATGCTTACGCAGGGGTTTGGGAACACTATCCGAAGGATCCTGCTTATAGGGGTGGGCTGCCCAGAAGTTCAAATCTGTATAATCGGGCGCATTTGAAGCGGATACCAACTGATATTGTGAAGCATATTTATGATAGCCATTGCTGCAACTGCTGAAAAGGATGACTAGCCCACAAAAACAAAAGATTGCCTTCATGGCATAAAGTTGATAAAAATACCTGAAACTCACTCTTATCAACAGGTTAACGGAAATCGGAGTAGTTTTGTACTTTTCCAAACGGTTCTACCAGAACTGATTTTATTGTTCACATTAAATTGATTGTTATGGCCATTCCAGTAATAGACCTCGCAGAATTTTTAAGCGGTGACCCGGCACGCAAAGCCGCTTTTGTACAAGAATTGGGAAAAGCCTATGAAGAAGTAGGTTTTGTAGCAGTAAAAAATCATGGTATACCCGATCAACTGATCGCAGAGCAATATGAACATGTACAACAATTTTTCTCACTTCCCCTCGAGAAAAAATTACAGTATGAAATTCCGGGTTTGGCCGGACAAAGGGGCTATACCAGTTTTGGCCGTGAGCATGCCAAAGGCAGTGAAGCACCGGATCTGAAAGAATTTTTCCAGTACGGACAAACCGTTGAAAATGGAGATCCTATTAAAAGCGAGTATCCGGATAATGTAGTTGTAAAAGAAATTGAACCTTTGAATGCCACTTTATTCAATGCGTACAGAAATTTTGAGAAAAGTGGTCGTGCCTTGTTGCAAGCCATTGCTTTGTACCTAGGGTTAGATGAAAATTATTTTGATCAACATATAGAGAACGGCAATTCCATTTTACGTTGTATCCATTATCCGCCGATCACACAAGAACCTAAGAGTGCTATTCGTGCTGAACAGCATGAAGACATCAACCTGATCACTTTGCTGGTAGGTGCTTCTGCAGACGGATTGCAAATTCTAACCAAACAAGGTGAATGGGTGAATGTAACTTCATTACCGGAACAGATCGTAGTGAATGTGGGTGATATGTTGCAACGTCTTACCAACAATAAATTACGCAGCACGACCCACCGTGTGGTAAATCCACCAAGAGAACACTGGCATACCAGCCGTTTCTCCATGCCTTTTTTCCTTCACCCCAGAAGCGAAATGAGTCTGGCCTGTCTGGAAAGCTGCATTGACGCCGCTCACCCCAAAGCCTATCCTGATGCTACAGCGGGCGAATATTTGGATGAAAGACTGAGAGAGATTGGGCTGAAGAAATAAGGACAGTAGAGCTGTAGGCTTCAAGCTGCAAGCAACAAGCGACAAGAAAGTGTCAAGAAGCAATTTTCAAGATTTCTTGTGGCTTGCAGCGTGTGGCTTGTGGCTTTCTTGTTCCCTGTTTCTTATTTCTTGTTCCTTCCTTGCAGCGTGTGACTTGAAGCTTTTATCAGATTTTCTGCAGTTTCAAGGATTTCAGTAATTTCCACTCTCAACAGTTGCCTCTATTAACCCTTGATACTACTACGTCATATCCCTTTTCTGCGCGCTGTATTATGGCATAGTCTTTCTGCGTTTGGAGGACCGCAGGGGCATTTAGGGATGATGATGAAAACTTTTGTTCAGCAGCGTCGTGATGTTTCCGAAACTGAATTGATGGAATACAATGCCTTCTGTCAGTTATTACCCGGAGCTTCTTCCACTCAAACACTTACACTGATTGGATACAAACGTGGTGGCATACCATTGGCGATTCTTACCTTATTGATTTGGATCACACCGGCTTGTATATTGATGGGGGGATTGTCTTTTTTATTGCAGTATTTCAGCAGTAAAGATGTTCGTCCTGATTTTTTTATGTTTATCCAGCCGATGGCCATTGGTTTTATTGCCTATTCTACGTATCGCATTTTTAATATCGCCGTTCACAATACCATTACGCGTGTGATCATGACAGTAGCAGCTTTTGCTACTTTTTTATTGTTTAAAACACCTTGGATTTTCCCTGCACTGATTGTAACTGCGGGTATTGCTACCAATTTCAGTGATAAGCGTATTCCACAAAAAGATATTCCACCTAAAAAAATCAAGTGGGGTAATATTATCATCTTTTTCTTATTGTTTGGTACCGCCGGTTATATTTCGGAAACGGCTACCCGCAATAACTGGGAAAACCGAAAAGCCATCAACCTTTTTGAGAATGCCTACCGTTTCGGGAGTCTTGTTTTTGGTGGAGGTGACGTGATGATGCCCTTGATGTATGAACAATATGTAACTCGTCCTGAATCTAAAAGAATCAAGGAAACGAGAAGAGATGTATTGAAAATGTCCAAAGAAGATTTTCTAACCGGATCAGGCATGGTGCGGGCGATACCCGGACCTGTATTTTCCATTGGTGCCTTTGCTGGAGGCATGGTGTTAAAAGATGAAGGTGCCGGTTGGCAATTGATGGGTTGTTTGATTGGCGCCATAGCCATTTTTCTTCCCAGTGCCTTATTGGTACTTTTCTTTTTCCCGGTATGGCATAATCTTAAACGATATGCAGTCATCTTCCGATCACTGGAAGGCATCAATGCAGCAGTAGTAGGTATTATGACCGGCGCTACTTTTTATCTCATGAAAGATACTTTCCTGATCTCCTTATTTGAAGGTCGCCTGATAGCCATTTGGGATATTTTTATCATAATCGGCACTTTCTTATTACTCAGGTTGAATAAGATTCCCGCGCCTTTGATTGTGATGGGCTGTTTGTTGTTGGGGTATTTGGTTCATTGAGTTGCAAGCTGCAAGCTGCATGCTTCACGTTTCACGCTACAGGCTATGAGCTATGAGCTATGAGCTATGAGCTAT
>CAYMQQ010000032.1:0-16481 GCA_964392685.1 uncultured Sediminibacterium sp. | reverse complement strand
GCTATGAGCTATGAGCTATGAGCTATGAGCTATATGAACGAAAAACATGTAAGTTAGCATACTAGGCTAATCTATCAGATAATCTCCATCATTACGTGCAGCCTGTAGCTTGGAGCTTGCAGCCTGAACCTTGTTACACCTATCCCTTCATTTACAACAAAAACCGTATATTAGAGCATGGTCACATTAGCTATCTACAACCTGAAAGGTGGCGTAGGCAAAACAGCTGCGTCCATTAATCTGGCTTACGCATCAGCCAAAGAAGGATTCAAAACATTGGTATGGGATCTGGATCCACAAGGGTCATCCTCCTTTTATCTGGGAGCCAAGTCCACTGTTAAAAATGAGTCTCGGAAAATTCTCAACAGCGAGATGGATCTGCATTCAGCTATTCAAACCACCGCTTATGAGAACTTAGATGTCATTCCGGCAGATATTTCAGCGCGTCATGCAGATATCCTGCTGAATGAAATGAAACAATCCAAACGCAAACTACTCTCATTATTATCTGCACTCAAAAATGAGTATGATATTGTGATACTGGATAGTCCACCGGGCATCTCTGTTTTACATGATGCTGTTTTTGTGGCGGCCGACTGGGTATTGATGCCGAATATTCCCACTACATTATCCATTCGTTCTTTTGAAACGGTGAATGATTATTTCAAAGAAAATGATCTGGATCGTTCCAAGATCAAATGTTTCTTTAGTATGGTGGATCATCGAAAAAATTTGCATCATGAAGTGATGGGTGAATTTTATAAAGACAAATACTTCCTGAAGAGTTATATTCCTTATTTAAGTGATGTAGAAAAAATGGGGGTACATGAAGCTCCCATTGAAACTTTTGCTGCCAGTAGTTATGCAGCACAATGCTATCGTGATCTTTGGAAAGAAATCAGAAAAAATTGTATTCAGTAATTATCAATTCTTTGCTTAGTTGACAAACTGCGGATTATGGAAAGACATTTATCATCATGGTATAGTCCGGCATTGGGAAAAGAAATGCCGATTGCTTCTTATGGGCATTTTGGTTTTGTATTATTACTGATTCCGACTGCTGCTGCCGATTATTTGGAATATGAACGTTTTCAGTTGATTGATGCCCTGGCACCTTTTATCAACAGCGGAAAGCTTCGTGTATTCAGTATCGATAGTATGAATAAAGAAAGTTGGATGAACAATGAAATGGAGCCCGCACATAAAGCCATTCGTCATAATCAATTCAATGAGTATGTGTTCAATGAAGTGATTCCATTCATCAGAACCAATACGAGTAATGAGACCATGATCTACACTTGCGGTGCTTCATTCGGAGCCTTGCATGCCATGAACTTATTTTTGAAACGACCCGATATCATCAATGGTGCCATCAGCATGAGTGGTGTGTATGATCTCACAGAATATACAAAAGGCTATTGGGATGATCAGGTGTTTTATAATAGTCCGGCACATTACCTGCCCACACTTACAGATCCATGGTATCTTGATAAAATTAAATCCAGTCATCATATTCATATCTATACCGGAAGCGGTTCCTATGAAGATCCGGAAGCTTCTAAAAAATTTGCCGGCATACTCTTCAGTAAAGGCATTTGGTATGACCTTGATGTATGGGGCCAAGACATCACCCACGACTGGCCCACCTGGCGCACGATGCTGCCGTATATTGTGGATGTGAAATTTTAGTCTATGGTCGATAGTCGATAGTCCATAGTAAAAACCATTGACCAAAATAAATAAACTTTCCTACTATGGACCATGGACCATTAGCCATGGACTACACTGCAAAATCCACGTTAATTCCCTCCACATTTCAGGCTTTCTGCTCGTCCTGGTTTAATATTACAGTTCAATTGATGGGTTTGAGAAAAAAGCTACTATTTCTTTTTTTGGTGATTGCTCTAGGCTCTGTGAAACAACAGGCTGTTGCTCAGTTTGTGACCATTTCGGGTAATGTATATGACATCACCGCCAGAAGACCTTTGGAAGCTGTTGCTGTATTGAGCAATTCAGGTAGAGGTGCGATTACCGATTCTTTAGGGCGTTATCTGATCACCGTTCCAAGAACTGATTCCATATGGTTTTCTATGATTGGAAAATCTACAATGAAGTATCCGGTAGATACCATCATCAACGTAGATAATTTCAATGTGATGATTCATGTCCGCGCAGCAGATCTGCCGGAAGTAAAAGTGCGGAACAATTATTATAAGCTTGATTCCATACAGAACAGACAAGATTATGCCAAAGCATTCAATTTCAGAAAACCAACGGTGCGTTTGAGTACCAATCCGAATTATAATCCGGGTGGACTCACAGCAGGGTTTGATTTGACAGAACTCATCAATATGTTTCGTGTACGTAGAAATCGTAATCTGGAGTTTTTACAGAACCGTTTAATAGATGAAGAGCAACGGAAATATATTGATCGCAGATTCAGTAAAAAATTTGTGCGCGAACTAACACTCTTAAACTCACCGGATTTGGATACTTTCATGAATCGATACAGACCCACGTATGAAATGCTTACGCAGTTGAATGACCTGGAGTTGGGTTATTATATCAACAGGAGTTATGACCATTACAGATCACTTCGATACAATTGGAGGGGTGGATTGAGGCGAAGAGACGATTAATTTCATAGCATCAAAACCAATGTATGCAAAAACGTATTTTACTCACAACCCTGGTTTGTTTTTTTACTACACTATTAGTAGCACAGCAAAGAGAAGGCGTGTGGAGGGGTATTGTTTCTGTGTATTCGCCTCAAATCGACATTCATAAAACCAGCCCTCAAGGAATACTCGATGTTGAAACTGCTTTTCGTACCAGAGCCCAGATCTTTAACGGACTTCAGCGAATGCGGATTAATAATCTTATCATAGATACCGATGCAAAAATAGAATGGTTAGAAGTGGCAGATAAAGCAATTGCACAGTTGACTTCTTATGGTCCGGATAATAAGCAGATTACCATGTATCAATTTTCTGTAAGACCTACTCCTAAAGAATATTATCAATACCACTTACAGGGGAAATCGGTTTTGGTGAATGAAGCAAAACGTAAGGCAGACTTATTTGATCTTCGTGGTAGTTTTATGGAAACAGATTCCTCTGTATTATTTTATGGTATTTGGGAACATCCTTTTACAAGACGTCGTTTTGGATATTTTGAATTTGTGTTGACAAAAGATGCTGTGACGATTAATCCGGAATTGATGCATGTGTTATTAAAACAAAAAAATGAAGTTGAGCCTTCCACAGAATCCCCAATAATTAATGTTGCTCCGGTGTATGATTCTTTGGTAACGGATGCCATATCGATATTTGGAAATCTGGTAGATAATGGTCTAATAGATCAGGATACATTGAGTATATGGTTCAATGGGAAATTATTGGAAGACAATGTAGTACCCGGTAAAAAACCATTTTTCTTTCGTGCCAACTTGAGTGAAAAAGAGTGGAATCATCTTACCATCCGTTGTAAAAGCGAAGGAAAAGAAAAAGGAGCGGGGGTACATCTCAATCTGGGTTTGAATGATGTTCAGATGAAATATAACCTTGTATTGTATCAACACAATCAGGCAGATTGGGTTATTCGAAGAAAAGTTCTCAACAAATTGGCTGAATAGCCGTTATTGCTGAGCAAAGTGTTCTGAGTGAAGCGAAGAATCGCCGATGTAGAACACACCCCGGCCATTCATACAATGTTGCAACAATAAGACATTAAATAATTCTATCTTTATCGGTCTTAAATCTCAAGTCTTGAAAAGAATGTATCCTTTGGCTATTGCAGCACTGTTTACGGTAGCCTGCAAAAGCAAAAAAGAAGAACCACGTCAACAGAATGGGGGCCCACAAGCAGTTATTGTAGATGTAATCATCGCAGGAAAAAGCAGTATTGCCAATACCATCGAAGTGAATGGTACGGTAGTGGCCAATGAAGCTGCGAATCTGCAACCGGAAGTAAGTGGCCGTTTAACTTATCTCAATTTACCCGAAGGAGCGAAAGTATCTCAAGGAACTGTTCTGGCTAGGATCAATGATGCTGATCTACAAGCCAATATGCAGAAGATTCGTGTTCAATTAGACCTGGCACAAAAAAACGAAGCTCGACTAAAAAAACTGCTTGATATCAATGGTATCAATCAGGCCGATTATGATGCCGTACTCAATCAGGTGAATACTTTAAAAGCGGATCTGGATATTACTCAAGCGCAGATCGATAAAACAGTACTGAAAGCACCTTTTACCGGTATCCTTGGTTTGAGAATGATCAGTCCGGGTGCTTATGTAACACCTGCTACCATTCTTGCTACATTACAACAAACCGATAAAGTAAAGATCGATTTCACTGTTCCGGAAATGTATACGGATGTTATAGGTAAAGGAAAATCAGTCAATGTAAAAACCAATGCAGGTGGGTCTGTTCGCAAAGCCACCATCATTGCTACTGAACCTCAGATCGATGCTACTACCCGTAACCTTAAAGTAAGAGCCGTATTGGATGGAGCTAATATTAATCCGGGTGCGTTTGTAAAAGTATTATTGGATGCCGGTGGCAAAAGCAATAGCATTCTCGTTCCTACCAATGCCATCATTCCTGATGCAAAAGCCAAAAAAGTAGTGGTGGTGAAAGATGGAAAAGGTAAATTAACAGATATCGTAACAGGCTTACGCGCGAATGGTGCTGCAGAAGTGGTGAGTGGACTCAATGTAGGTGATAGCATTGCGGTATCAGGCGTATTATTTGTGCGTCCTAATTCTCAAATAAAAGTGAGAAGTGTAAAACAGATCACAGAATTTCTGGGGCAACAATAAGCTCCTGCAACTGAACCCTGTTTTCATTTCTTTAACCACTTGACTGTATGAATATTTCAGAACTATCGTTAAAACGACCGATCCTCGCAACCGTGATGAATATTCTCATTGTGTTGTTTGGAGTGGTGGGATATACTTTTTTATCAGTACGAGAATACCCTGCTATTGATCCGCCTATTGTAAATGTTCGTACCGCGTATGCCGGTGCTAACTCTGATATTGTGGAGAGTCAGATTACAGAACCATTGGAGAAATCTATCAATGGTATTCCCGGTATCAGAACAATTACCTCTTCCAGTTCTAATGGATCCAGTAATATTACTGTAGAGTTCAATATCAATGAAGATCTCGAAGCTGCTGCCAATGATGTACGTGATAAAGTGAGTCAGGCTGCGAGAAATCTTCCCCAAGATATTGATGCGCCACCGGTAGTAAGTAAAGCCGATGCCAATAGTGATTTCATCATATTGATGGCTGTACAAAGCCGTACCAAAGGGTTATTGGAACTAAGTGACTATGCTGAGAATGTTCTCGTTGAAAGATTACAAACCATTCCTGAAGTTAGTTCGATCAATATTTTCGGACAAAAGCGTCCGGCAATGCGTATCTGGATCGATCCGGACAAACTCAATGCATATAATATCAGTTTTGCTGATATCCGTAATGCACTGAACAGAGAGAATGTTGAAATTCCATCCGGGAAAATTTATGGTGAGAATACCGAAATGACAATACGTGCATTGGGTCGATTACAATCAGAAAAAGATTTTCGTGACCTCATCATATTTGAAGATAACCGAGGAATTATTCGCTTAAGCGATCTGGCCAAAGTAGAAATTGGTCCTGAATCAGAAGAGTTCAGCTGGCGATTGAATGGAGTGAATGCGGTAGGGCTTGCGATTATTCCTCAACCGGGTGCCAACTATATTAAGATAGCAGATGAGTTTTATAAGCGATTAGGGGAAATTCAAAAAAGTCAGAAAGGTGATTTTGAATTGACACCGTTGATCGATCAAACTAAAAATGTTCGACGCTCTATTAAGGAAGTAGAAGAAACTTTGTTGATCTCTTTCAGTCTTGTAGTATTGGTGATCTTCTTCTTCTTCCGCAACTGGCTCATCGCCATTCGCCCATTGATTGATATTCCGATCTCACTGGTGGCTACTTTCTTTATCATGTACATCGCAGGTTTCTCTGTGAATGTATTGACCTTACTGGGTATTGTACTCGCAACAGGATTGGTGGTGGATGATGGTATTGTAGTGACAGAAAATATTTTCCGAAAACTAGAAGGAGGTTTGCCGATTCGTAAAGCGGCACTGGAAGGGAGTAAAGAAATTTTCTTTGCGGTTATTTCCACTTCTATTACACTGGCGGTGGTATTCTTACCTGTGATCTTCCTAGAAGGTTTTGTAGGAAGTCTGTTCCGTGAGTTTGGTATTACGGTAGCAGCAGCAGTATTGGTATCGGCATTTGTATCGCTCACCATTACACCGGTATTGAATGTATACCTGAATAAGAAAGATGCGGGACATGGTAAGTTCTATGAAATGACGGAACCTTTCTTCCGCGGTATGGAGAATGGCTATAAGCGAATGCTAACCGGATTTCTTCGCATTCGTTGGATGGCATGGGTCATCGTATTGATCTGTTTAGGAGGTATTTACTTAGTAGGTACCAATCTGCAAAGTGAACTGGCACCACTCGAAGACAGAAGCAGTGTTCGTTTCCAGATGTCAGGTCCGGAAGGTGCGAGTTACAGTTATATGGTGGACGTGGGTAATAAACTCATCGACTACTTATCGGATTCTATTCCTGAAAAAGATTTTGTATTTGCTGCCATTCCGGGTTTTGGTGGTAGTGGTGGTGTGAACAGTGGTACTGCACGTATTGCTTTTGTAGATCCGGATAAACGTACGAGAAGTCAAAGCGAAATCGCCAGAGATATTAGTAAAAAATTACCACAGTTCAACAATGCTCGAATTTTTCCGGTAGAAGAACAAACCATTTCTGTTGGATTGGGTTCACGTGGATCATTGCCTGTTCAATACATTTTACAGAATCTCGATTTTGAAAAGATCAAAGAAGTGATTCCTAAATTTTTGGAGGAAGCACGAAAAGAAAAAACGTTCTCCAACGTAGATGTAAACCTTAAATTCAACAAGCCGGAACTACAACTTACCATTGATCGTATTAAGGCAAAAGATTTGGGCTTATCTATTTCAGATGTAGCAGATGTTGTGTCCAGTGCTTTTAGTGGTCGCCGACTTGCTTATTTTATCATGAATGGTAAGCAATACCAGGTTATCTCTCAGGTAGAACTAAAAGATCGTCAGGAGCCGGGCGATATTTCGAATCTCTATGTAAGAAATGTAAGAGGAGAAAATATTCCGTTGACTTCTGTGGTGAAGTTGGAAGAAAATTCCAACCCACCAACACTCTATCACTATAACCGATTCAAAGCCGCAACCATTTCTGCATCATTGGTAGAAGGTAAAACCATTGGTGATGGCGTAAAAGCCATGCAGGCTATTGGCGATAAATTATTGGATGAAAGTTTCCAAACAGCTTTGGGTGGTGCATCAAGAGATTATGCAGAGAGTTCATCGAATACCACTTTCGCATTCGGATTGGCATTGGTGTTGATCTATCTGGTATTGGCAGCACAGTTCGAAAGTTTCAAAGATCCATTCACCATCATGATTACAGTGCCGTTGGCATTGGCAGGTGCTTTACTGAGCTTGTGGTTATTTGATCAGACTTTGAATATCTTCTCACAGATCGGTATGATCATGCTCATCGGATTGGTGACCAAGAATGGTATCCTCATTGTAGAGTTTGCCAACCAGAAACGTGAATTCGGATTGAAGAAAACCGAAGCGGTGATTGAAGCTTCTGCTCAACGTTTGCGTCCGATCTTAATGACAAGTCTGGCAACAGCCTTAGGAGCCTTACCTATTGCCATAAGTTTTGGTGCAGCAGCTACCAGTAGAATGCCATTGGGTATTGTAGTAGTGGGTGGTATTATGTTCTCACTGGTGTTGACTTTATTTGTAATTCCGGCCGTATATACGTTTATTTCAGGAAAGCATGAGGTGAAGAAGATGGATATTACGGATTAAATCAAAAGTCAAAAATCAAAATTCAAATAGGGTGAAAGCGATTGTTTTCACCCTTTTTTTATGTCTTCAACTTTCCTTTTATAGATCGTATTTTTGCAGTAGAAACTTCTTGTATGAAAACATCTGTGGCTGATATCAGAAAAGATTACAAACAACATTCCTTAAATGAAAGTGATATAGCATCTGATCCTTTTGTTCAGTTTGAACATTGGTGGCAGGATGCGGTAAACAGTGAAATCGATGAAGTAAATGCCATGACATTGGCTACAGCTACCAAGCAAGGTGTTCCTTCGGCAAGAATTGTTTTATTGAAAGGATATGATTCAAATGGTTTTGTTTTCTTCACCAATTATGAAAGTCATAAAGGACAGGAGCTGGCAGATAATCCGAAAGCGGCATTGGTTTTTTTCTGGAAAGAATTGGAGAGACAAATACGCATTGAAGGAACGGTAGAAAAAATAAGCGCAGCAGAGAGTGATGAATATTTCCATTCTCGTCCGGAAGGAAGTCGTATTGGTGCCTGGGCATCGCCACAGAGTTCAGTGATACCGGATAGAAATGTGATTGAAGCTAATGTCACAAAATATACCAGTCAATTCTCCGGACAAACCATTCCTCGTCCGGAACATTGGGGGGGGTATCGTGTAAAGCCAACAGTGATAGAGTTCTGGCAGGGAAGAAGTAGTCGTTTACATGATCGTTTCAAATACACGAAAACAGAACAGGGCTGGCGTGTAGAGCGATTAGCGCCTTGAGTTTTTTTATGGGCCGCAGATTTTTTATGATTGGTTATGATTTTAAATGAATAATCTGCGTAAATCATAACTAATCATAAAAATCTGCGGCCCATCCTTCGCATTTATCAGTGTTTCAGTACAACTGTCTTGAGTTGATTACTGGTAATACAGAACACAAGTTCTACTAACCAATCTTGGTGTCTCACCAACATGTAAGGAACCGGGTGATTGCCGATACATTTTACTTCAATTGAAATAATATCTTTCGGGTCAAATAAAGTATGAACATTTTCAGTCGTTACTTGACGATTCAATAGTGCATTGCCGATTCTGATCTCTCCCTGGTATAATGGATATGTTCTTTTCTGTAATCGTTTGGGCAGATCAAACAGTGGTTCCATTTGTAGTTTGATCACGATTTCCTCTATCTCTTTCTCAGGCGACGATAATCTGAATGCAATGGCCGATTCCTTGTAAAGTATCTGGTAGTAGTTGGTAGGATCAATAGAATTGGTGGAAGGATTATAGGTACTGGTGATATACCTATTTACGCTTTTTGTATTCATTGCCTGATCAAGTAGCTGTTGATTGGTTTTAACTGAAATAGGGTTATCGTTTACGAGTAATTGTCCGTTCGCCAATACAATACGCTGTTGCGCATGCAATAATATAGTGCCGAAAAGTAAAAAGCAGAAAATTAATAATCGCATTATTAAATATACTTGAAAAAATATTTCATCGCACTAGGTATGCCCATTATACCAGATGGCGTTATTCATTTTTTATAGACAAAAAAAGAGCGTCTCAGGAATTAGACGCTCTTTTGAATTTTTACTTTTGATTTTTAAATTACTTCCTCCCCATCGCCTTCTCCGCCGCCGCAACAATAAACGGCGTATCCAATCCATATTTCGCGAGAAGCTCATTAGGTTTACCACTTTCACCGAAAGTATCGTTGGTGCCGATGTATTCAATAGGAACCGGACAATGTCTGGCCGCTACTTGTGCAACTGCATCACCCATTCCACCAATGATATTGTGTTCTTCTACGGTAACAGCGCATTTGGTTTTGCTCAAAGAAGCAATGATGGCAGCTTCATCGAGTGGTTTGATGGTATGTATATTGATCAGTTCAACACTGATACCTTTTTCTTCCAAAATTTTTCCTGCTTCGATTGCTTTCCAAACCATGTGTCCACAAGCGAAGATGGAGATATCTGTTCCTTCACTCATTTTCTGTGCTTTACCGATCACGAAATCGCTACCATCTTCTTTGGTGAAGTTGGGCCATTTCGGGCGACCAAAACGCAGGTATACCGGACCATGCAAATCAGCAATGGCTTTGGTAGCAGCTTTGGTTTGATTGAAATCGCAAGGAACTACCACGGTCATACCGGGTAACATTTTCATCAATCCGATATCTTCCAATATTTGGTGGGTAGCACCATCTTCACCGAGTGTTAATCCGGCATGCGAAGCGCAAATTTTTACATTCTTATCGCTATAGGCTACACTCTGACGAATCTGATCATAAACACGACCCGTACTGAAATTGGCGAAAGTAGTGGTGTATGGAATTTTACCACCGATGGTTAATCCCGCAGCAATACCAATCATATTGGCTTCGGCAATACCACACTGTATAAAACGATTAGGGAAATCTTTGATATAAGGTCCCAACTTGAAAGATCCGGCTAGGTCGGCAGTAAGTACCAATACATTTTCATTTTCCTTCGCAAGCTCATGAATACCCTCACCAAAACCGGCACGTGTTTCTTTTTCATTGAGGATCTGGATGTCTTTAAGTTTCATACGGTGTTGTGTTTTTGAAAGTCTGTGCAAAGAAAAGGGATAATGGTGAATTGTGAATTGTCAATTGTGAATGTATTCATTGACCATTCACAATTCACCATTCACATCCTCACCCCTCGAAAGAACTATAAAAATAAGGTGTCTTCGCTTCGAACTCAGCACTGCAGGTGTCTACCATTTTGTAGACGCGGGTGATGCCGAGTGATTTGCGTTTTTCGTAGACTTGTTCATCGGTACAATCGCCATGTAAAATGTTGGCGATCTGTGCATCACTGAAACCATTTTTCTTGGCTTCTTTCAGTAAGTCTTCCGGTAAAGTATCCAACGAATATTTAGCGATCTCTTTTTCCATAGTACAGATCTGTTGGATCTGATAGATGAACCAACGATCGATACCGGTGGCTTGTGAAATAGATTTTACAGTAGAACCCTGCATCAACGCATCTTTGATACGGAAAATGCGATCCCATTTCGGGGTTTTGATATATTCAGTGAGTTCTTCACTCTTCATTAAACTCTTACCATAATATCCCAATCCTACAGCTTCATTCTCCAAACTCTGACAAGCTTTCTGAATGGCTTCTGTGAAGCTGCGACCGATGGCCATCACTTCACCTACGCTTTTCATCTGTAATCCCAATGTATCATTGGCACCTTTGAATTTATCAAAGTTCCAGCGAGGAATTTTTACGATCACATAATCCAGTGTAGGTTCGAAATAAGCGGAAGTGGTTTTTGTTATCTGGTTCTGCAATTCATCCAGTGAATAACCAATGGCCAGTTTCGCAGCGATCTTCGCAATAGGATAACCGGTTGCTTTAGATGCTAATGCAGAAGAGCGACTCACACGTGGATTGATCTCTACGGCGATCAATTCTTCTGTCTCCGGATTCAAAGCAAACTGTACGTTACAACCACCGGCGAAATTGCCCAGTGAGCGCATCATCAACATGGCTTTGTTACGCATTTCCTGGAAAGCGGTATCGCTGAGGGTCATGGCAGGAGCTACTGTGATAGAGTCGCCTGTATGTACACCCATCGGATCCACATTCTCAACGGTACAAATGATGACTACATTATCATTCTGATCACGTAATAATTCCAATTCAAATTCTTTCCATCCCAACACCGCTTTCTCTACCAGTACTTCATGGATGGGAGAAGCTTTCAGTCCGCGCTCCAGTGCTGCATCGAGGTCTTCTTTGCTGTGTACGAATCCACCACCGGTACCACCGAGGGTGAATGACGGACGAATCACCAATGGAAAACCAATCTCTTGGGCAAACTCTTTTCCTTCCAGAAAACTGTTGGCAACACGGCTGGGGGCAACGGCCATTCCGATCTTCACCATCAGCTGACGGAATTTCTCGCGGTCTTCGGCTGTATCAATGGCAGCCACATCCACCCCAATCATACGCACGCCATATTTCTCCCAAACACCCAATTCATCAGCTTCTTTACAGAGGTTGAGGGCTGTTTGTCCACCCATGGTAGGCAGCACGGCGTCGATCTGGTTTTCTTCCAGGATCTGTTCAATGCTTTCAACGGTAAGGGGCAGGAGGTACACTTTATCGGCCATCATCGGATCGGTCATGATGGTGGCGGGATTGCTGTTGATCAGGATCACTTTGATACCTTCTTCACGCAAGCTCCTGGCAGCCTGAGAACCGGAATAATCAAACTCGCAGGCCTGTCCGATAATAATGGGACCCGAACCTACAATTAACACAGATTTGATGGATAGATCTTTGGGCATGGGACGAAAAAATAAATTGTGCAAATGTAAGGAAGGGAGGGTTATGGGGGGATTATTTTTTAGCTGCAAGCTTCAGGCTACACGCTGCAAGCAAGAAAAAAGGTAAAGACCCCTCTTTATAACAAAAAAACTTGTGGCTTGTAGCTTGGAACGTGCAGCTTTCCTCACCTACCTTCGTGCAAAATTCTAACATGGCATTACCGGCGATTGGCAAGAAAGCTCCTGTTTTTAAGGGGGTTGACCAGGATGGGAGGAAGCTGTCTTTGACAGATTTCAAGGGACAGAAAGTAGTGTTGTATTTCTATCCGCATGATAATACCCCTACTTGTACGGTGCAGGCATGTAATCTGCGTGACAATTATGCTTTATTGAAAAAGAAGGGTTTTCAAGTGATTGGGGTGAGTAGTGATGATGTGAAAAGCCATAAAAAATTTGAGACCAAACATCAATTGCCATTTCCTTTATTGGCAGATGAAGATTTAAAGATTCATGAGCAGTATGGGGTATGGCAATTGAAAAAATTCATGGGAAAAGAATTCATGGGCACCATCCGCACTACTTTTTTGATCGATGAGAATGGAAAGATCAAAAACATCATCCAGAAACCCATGTCTAAAAAACATGCGGAAGAGGTATTGGCGGCATGGGGAGAGTAATAACGCTGCGCCAAACTCTGTGGTAAAAAAATAACCACAAAGAACGCAGAGTACGGCACAGAGGTGCACAGAGTTGTCCAATAATTTAAAGCACCCCTTTTTCTCCGTGAAACTCTGCGCCAAACTCTGTGTCACTCTGTGGTAAAAAAATCACAGAGAATTAGAGAAACAGAGATTACGCGGAGGATATATTTTAAATTTCTATCTTGTTGCATCAATCTCTTGCTATGCAACGTATTTTCTTTTTTTGTTTGCTTATTGGTTGTATTCAGTTGAATGCGCAAAAGACCGATAAAAAATTACAGCAACAAATTGAAACACTCTTACAAGGTTTCCGTGGAGATATTGGTGTGTATGTGCATGATCTGAAGAAGAATAGAGTAGCAGCCGTACATGCTGATACCCTATTCCCAACCGCCAGCATGGTGAAAGTGCCGATCATGATTGGTGTGATGGATAAGATCAGTAAAAAAGAATTGGATTATCATCAATCACTGACCTATAAAGATTCATTGTTGTATGAAGGAGTAGATATTTTAGGTTCCTTCAAAAACAATGAGAAGATCGATCTGAGTAAAGTGATGATGCTCATGCTCACCACGAGTGATAATACTGCCAGTTTATGGTTGCAGTCATTGGCGGGTACAGGAACACGTATCAATCAGTTGATGGATAGTTTGGGATTTCCGAATACTAAAGTAAACAGTCGCACACCCGGAAGAGAAGAGATCAGAAAGATCTATGGTTGGGGACAAACCACACCGCGTGAAATGGCGACCTTGTTTGAAAAGATAGCTGCCAGACAAATTCTTAGTGATTCAGCCAGTGATAAGATGTTGAAACTACTCGGCAGAAATTATTGGGATGAAGAAGGGTTATCAGTTATACCTGCGGGTGTTTTTGTAGCGAGTAAAAATGGCGCAGTGAATGCGAGTAGAAGTGAAGTGATTTATGTACAAGGAGAAGGGGTAAATTATGTCTTCTGCATCTGCACCAAAAACAACCAAGACCAAAGCTGGACCCCCACCAACGAAGCCTGGACTCTTACTAGAAAATTATCATCCTTGTTGTGGGAGTATTATAAAAGGTAAAATTCTATGAAATAATTTTATGAGACGCAGATTTTTATGATTTGTTATGATGAGTGCTGATCAATCTAAAAATCATAATTAATCATAAAAATCTGCGTGCCATCCTATTTTTTTAAAAAATAATCAATGTTATATTTATGGAACGCAGATTAGTTATGATTTTTTATGATCAACGCTGATCAATCTAAAAATCATGATCAATGATAAAAATCTGCGTTCCATCCCACGCATCCATAATTATTTAGCTAAACAAAACGTAAGTAATCCAGCTCATGCCGTAAGCAAGAACGGTCATGTAGATCAATTGAATAGTAGGCCATTTCCAGCTTTTGGTTTCACGCTTTACTACCGCAAGTGTACTCATACACTGCATCGCCAACACATAAAACACCATGAGTGAAAGTGCCGCAGCCAGTGTATATACTTTAGAGCCATCTGCATGTTTCGCAGATTGAAGTTTGGCACGCAAAGAACTATCATCCGATTCTTCCACACTATAGAGTGTTGCCATCGTACCCACAAATACTTCACGTGCCGCAAAAGAAGTGATGAGAGAGATACCAATTTTCCAATCGTATCCTAAAGGTTGAATCGCAGGTTCAATGAATTGTCCGAGGATACCGGCATAAGAGTTCTGTAATTTTTCAGTAGACAACTGTCTTTGCAAAGAGTCGATCTGATCCGGCATTTGCTGGATCAGTGCTACATATTTTGTCTCCGTTTTTTCCATTCTGTCACCCGGACCATAACTACTCAAAAACCACAATAATAAACTGATGATCATGATGACTTTACCCGCATCTGTAACGAAGATGCGTGCTTTCTCTACCATGGTGATGACTACATTTTTCCAACGAGGGGCACGATAGATGGGGAGTTCGAGGATGAAGAAACTTTTCTCACTGATCTTGATGAACCACTTCATCACATAACTCACAATGAGTGCCATCACCGTACCAAGTAGGTATAGTGCCATCATCACCAAACCTTGTAAACTGAGAAAGCCCAAATAATAAGTATCATCAATCACCAAAGAAATCAAAATCGTGTATACCGGTAAACGCGCACTACAACTCATGAGTGGTGTTACCATGATGGTGAGCAAACGTTCTTTTCTATTCTCGATATTACGCGCACTCATGATGGCAGGAACAGCGCAAGCAAAACCACTCACCATGGGCATCACACTTTTACCGTTCAATCCAACTTTACGCATGAGTCTATCACTGAGGAAACTGATGCGCGCCATATAACCGGTGTCTTCGAGAATGGTAATCAATCCAAATAGGATCATGATCTGTGGAACAAAAACAAGGATACCGCTCAAACCTGCAACCAGTCCATTGATGATGAGATCGCTCCACCAACCGGAAGGAAGATGTGTACCTAACCATCCGCTGATCTCAGCAAAGCCCCATTCAATACCATCCATCGGAAATGCGGCGAGCCAGAAAATACTTTGAAACAAGAGAAAGAGAACAGATAACAAGATCACATAACCCCATGTAGGATGTAGGAGTAGGTTGTCTAGTTTATCGGTAAAAAGTTTTTTCTCAAGCGGTCCGGGCTCCAACACATTTTGCTGCATGATCTGGCGAATGCGTGTGTATCGCTGCATGATTTCTTCAGCCTGTGTTTTGGTAGGATTGAATTTATGATCGATCTCGATCTGTTCTATTTTTTGCTGAACAGTTTCGCTGAGCGGAAAACTTTCGTGGTTGATGAGATAATGCACAGCTGCATAATCACTCAAAGAAGTATCGAGTTGTTGAATGGCATCGATAGATGGCGCAGCCAGTTTTTTATTGTCGATGAAATCACGAGGTACAGCACTATTACCCAGTCTGGATACCTGCGCCAATACTTTTCTGAGTTCGTTGAGACCTTTGTTTTTTCTAGGGTTCACTGCCACAACGGGAATACCGAGATCGGCTTCCAGTCCACTGATATCGATCTTGATACCTTTTTTGGAAGCGATATCATTCATGGTGAGTGCCATCACTACCGGAATCTTCAGATCAATCATCTGACTACAGAAGAGCAGGTTGCGTTTGAGGTTGCTGGCATCGGCCACGAGTAAAACCACATCAGCTTTCAGATCGGTATCGGCACCCATGAGAACTTTATAGGCCACCCACTCATCGGCCCTGCGTGGATATAGACTGTAAGTACCGGGTAAATCAATAAGTTCAGCTTCAGTACGATCATCAAGTTTGGTGCTGCCGGTCTTTTTATCGACGGTAACACCCGGAAAGTTGCCCACTTTCTGGTTCAGACCGGTAAGACTGTTGAAGAGCGAGCTCTTCCCACTATTCGGGTTACCAACAAGGGCGATATGTAGTTTCCTGTGACTCAATGGATGTGGCTGCAAAAGTACAGGCAATAAAGGGCAGGTACTTACGAGATTGGGAACCCTTCACCGCCCCCTTCTCCGCCGAGGCGGAGAAGGGTGACAAGAGTTCTGTTTAGGACCCGTCACCCTGA
>CAYMQQ010000031.1:14330-24136 GCA_964392685.1 uncultured Sediminibacterium sp. | reverse complement strand
CCCAAAGATCAGAGTCTTTGTCTGTGGCTACAGGAATCAGTTCAGTAAGATCTTTTGGAGCAATGATGATACCTGCAGCATGTATACCGGTATTACGTACAGAACCTTCTAATCGCTCAGCTTCTTTGAGTACTTGTGCCCGGATATCATCGCCTTGGTAGATCTCACGCAATTTCTTGACGTTCTCAATATCTTCTTGCTGGTACGCTTCTTTTTCTTCTAATGATTTTTCGCCATCTTTCACAGTTAGGGGTGCATGTAATACTCGCCCCAATTCAGTGCCCGGTTTATCGGGAACCAATTTTGCCAGCATATTACTTTCAGCGAGGGGTAGATCCAAGACACGTGCTACATCTTTAATACTCATCTTGGCGGCCATCGTACCATAGGTAATGATCTGTGCTACCTGTTGCTTACCATATTTGTCAACCACATAATCGATCACTTTCTGACGACCTTCATCATCAAAGTCTGTATCAATATCGGGCATGCTCTTACGATCGGGATTGAGGAAACGCTCAAACAGCAGATTGTATTTAATGGGGTCAATATTGGTAATACCGATACAATATGCCACCACACTTCCTGCAGCCGAACCACGACCGGGTCCTACAAATACACCCAGTTCTCTTCCGGCTTTGATAAAATCACTCACGATCAAAAAGTATCCCGCAAATCCCATGGTTTTGATGGTGAATAATTCAAAATCTATTCGCTCTTGTATCTCTGGACCAATATCTGCATAACGCTTTTTTGCACCTTCCATGGTAATATGTCGCAGATATTCCCACTGATTCAAATTGGCATCTGTATGTATTTGAAATTCTTTGGGGATGGGGAAGGCAGGGAGTAAAATATCTTTTTTAAGATTCAAGACTTCCACCTTGTCTACGATCTGATTGGTATTGTCCAATGATTCAGGAATATCACTGAACAGTTTCTCCATTTCTTCTGTCGTCTTAAAATAAAACTGGTCATTGGGAAATTTAAAACGTCTGTTTTTGATCTGTGCATCATCATTCACAAAATCGTCAAAGCCCGGAGTGCTTTGTTTTTCTCCTGTGTTGATACATAAAAGAATATCATGTGCATTTGCATCATCCTGATCTACATAATGGCTGTCATTGGTAGCAATCACAGGCACATTGTATTTTTTGGCAAACTTTAATAGGGTTTGATTGATTAGTTCCTGTTCCTTGATATTGTGTCGCTGTATCTCGATGTAATAATCTTCACCGAATAAATCTAGCCACCATTTGAATTCCTGTTCAGCCTTTTGTTCACCATCATGTAAAATGGTCTGCGGTACATATGCGCCGATACAACATGTTGTGGCAATCAATCCTTCATGGTATTGTTCAATCAGTTCCTTATCAATACGTGGATATTTGCTGTACATTCCTTCAATGAATCCAAGAGAAGTCAGCTTCACCAAATTTTCATATCCCTTTTTATTTTTTGCCAATAATACCTGATGATATCTTTCATCCTTTACTTCTTTTGTAAAGGTTTTGATATGTCGATCTTTCACCACATAAAATTCACAACCCACAATAGGTTTGATGACCGGCTCAGTAATGTCTTTTCCATTGGCATCTTTTCCGATCACTTTGGTATTCTTCCAGGCCTGACTTACAAATTCAAAAGCACCAAACATATTGCCGTGATCGGTAATGGCCAAGGCAGGCATATTATCTTTCGCAGCCTTTTTATATAAACTATCAATCGCTGCAGCACCATCGAGCAGAGAATATTGTGTATGTACGTGTAAATGTGAAAATGCCATAGGAGGATGTCGGATGTCTGATGTAGGAAGTCTGATTGGATGGCAGATATCGAATGGCAGATGTCAGATGTGTAATTTCTGATGTCTGATGTCTGATGTCTGATTTTTTAAGGGATCGGGCTTCCAAATTCCGAACTCCAAATATCCCATTTTACAAGGTTTTTTAATAGGATCAATTATCCACATCATATCAAAATAATATATCCGAAATCCGACATCAGACATCAGACATCCGAAATCCACCATTAGCCATTAACCATAAGCTATTTCATATCTTTTCCACATCATTTGGCATAAAAAATGCATGAGGGTATATTGCAGTTATGATGAACCGATCTGTTTGGATGATAGGAATAATGATTTTGCTTGTATTGACAAGCTGTAAATCATTGAGTAAGCTGACTTCGAGGGATAATTCTACGGCTAAAACGGCATCTGCCAAAACAACCACATCACAACAACGAACTTTTCTGGATCAAATAGAGGTAACTCCCGGATCTGTAGTTACTACCGGACATAAGGCCAGCACAACCAATGCTAACAAGGCTTCTACCGGCAATACAGGCAAACGAAATAATACCGGTACTACGGATATGAATGCTTTCAATATTGAAAGAGCCGGTTATCTTCAATTAAAGTATGCGGTAATTATTGATGCTACAGTTGAAAAACTCACCAATATACCGCTGTTGGAAACCATTGATAAATGGTGGGGAACCAAATACTGTTTAGGTGGAAATACAGAAAATTGCATCGACTGCTCTGCCTTTACACAGGTAGTGATGCGTGATGTTTTTAATACCACTTTACCCAGAACAGCTCAGGAGCAATATGATAATAGCGAAAAGATTGAGCTGGCTGATTTACAGGAAGGAGATTTGGTTTTCTTTCACACAACAGGTCGCAACCGTGATATTACCCATGTGGGTGTTTATCTGCTGAATAACAAATTTGTCCACGCAGCCACCAGCGGAGGCGTGATGATCAGTGATCTTAACGAAAAATACTGGCAACCCAGGTTTAGAGGAGCTGGGAGAGTGGTGAAATGATTTTTCTGATACAAGTCTAGTAGTGAATCTGCGTATATCATGATCATCATGTCCAAAGGACTCCGGCGGAGACAATCTGCGTTCCATCCTCCTCCACTGATCATAGAAATCCAAGGATTTACAAAAAATCACCTAAACAAAGCCTGCACAGTTTCCTTCGTCTTTTGCAAAAGCACTACTTCTTTTCCTTCCAACATCTTGCTGAGCAAAGTTTCCTCATAATGTCTGATGGTAAGTAGTTGTAGATTCTTTTCTACTTGTACATCAAATAACAATCCGGCTTGTGCTGCGAATTGATCTGTTTTATCTTGTTTATCATCCATACAAATCTGCACACCAATGGCTCCTGTTTGAATGAGGTTGGGTCTTACACGAGTTTGCGCGAATATGGCATAGAGTTGTTGCATGGGTTCTTCTCCCATGAAAGAGAAATCTCTGCTTTTCAAATGAACAAGAATTTGTTTCTCTTTGATGACAAAAATCGGTGGTAATCCTTTGATATTCTTTTTGTGAATGATTGTACCCGGTAAAGAAGGATCCAGAAAGCATTTGACATACATCGGAATACCCTTGTTCTGTAAAGGCTTGATGGTTTTTGGGTGAATCACCTGTGCGCCATAAAAAGCCATTTCAATGACTTCATTGAAATTGAGTTCCTGAATCAATTGTGCTTCCGGAAATTGTTTGGGGTCGGCATTCATAACACCTTCTACATCTTTCCAAATCGTTAAGCTTTCAGCATTGAGCATATTCGCGAAAAGAGCAGCAGTATAATCACTCCCTTCTCGTCCCAACGTAGTACTTTCATTTTCATCCGTTGATCCAATGAACCCCTGTGTTACAATGATGTTACTGCCGGCATCCACTGTCAACTGCCAACTATCTACTATTTTCTTTTCGGTAAATTCAATATCAACTCCTGCATCTCTGAAATTATCATCTGTGCGAAGAATATCACGAACATCCAGCCATTCGTTCAAAATATTTTCTTCATTTAAGAAATGACTAATGATGGATGTACTCAATAATTCTCCTACACAAACTACCTGGTCGTAATAGTAATCGAATTCCCGAACGGGCTTATCATGTAATAACCATTCTACTTCTGTAAAAAAATCATGGAGTTTGGCAGCGCAACTATTGTACTGTTTTACCAGTAGGTATTTGGCAGTAGTGAGGTGTTGGTTTTTAATCACTCCAAACAGTTGGAGTGCTTCCTCCTGCTTTCCGGCATAAAAAGCTTCTACTACTTTCTCCAATGCATTGGTGGTTTTACCCATGGCCGAAATGATCACCACCAGTGGTTCTTGCCGGTATTGTTGAACGATGGATGCCAGATTTTTGATACGATCTACATTATTGACACTGGCACCGCCGAATTTGAATACTTTCATGTATATAGCTGTTCTAATGGCAAAACTACGGGTAAGCCCGGTGTAAACAACAGTCAAAGTTGAAGGGTGTATAACAAGTGTATAGTATTTGTCTCTATGGTTTATACTTTTATTGGCAGTTTTGTAATCTATATAAGCTTAAATTGGTATAGTTGTTGTTTATAGATGAAAAAAAGAATGATATGCGTTATATCAAATCTCTCACAATTTTAATCGGCTTTATATCTTTTCCTTTGTTTTTGCTTTCCTGTAATCGGAAAATGGTTAGTTCCGATTCAACAAAATCAACTGCGCCTTCTTTTAGTGCTGCTGCCATGAACAGAGATATTTTATACCATGTCAATGAATACCGTAAACGTAAAGGGTTGGGTGCATTGAAGTTTGTGGAGGTTGCCAATGAACAAGCTGCTATTCATAGTAAGAATATGGCCTTAAAAAGAGCTGCATTTAGTCATGATGGATTTGAACAACGAATTGCCGTAGTATCAAAAAACATTGGCACCGTAATGGGGGCTGCAGAGAATTTGGCATACGGAGAACTGTCCGCAGAAGCAGTAGTAAAGGGATGGATCAACAGTCCGGGACATAAAAAGAATATTGAAGGCAACTATACTTTAACAGGCATTGGTACTTATCAGGATGCAAAAGGGGTTATTTATTTTACGCAGTTATTTATGCGACAATAAGTAATTTGAAAATGAGGGAATTCAATCCGCCTAGACGGATTGAAAATGAAAAAGTATGAAGTAATCAAGGTGTGTAATAAGTACACTTCTCGATTGTGTTCTATCAATTTTCAAATTTTCAATCCCTCTAGGAGGATCAAATTAAATATCTTCGTGCAAACGATTGCCCTTAGCCATGACAATAAACAGAAGAATCCTTACCCTGGATGAATTCACCCTGCAACAATTAAGACAGTTCCCCACAGCCACAGGCGAATTAAGTAGTTTATTAAGAGATATTGGTCTTGCCGCCAAACGTGTAAATGTAGAGGTAAACAAAGCCGGATTGGTTGACATCCTAGGCGATGCCGGAACCATTAATGTGCAAGGTGAAGATGTGAAGAAACTGGACATTTATGCCAATAATCAATTCATGGGTGTTTTACAGCATGGTATCAGTTGTGCCGGTATTGGAAGTGAAGAGTTGGATGATTTTGTAGTGTTTGATGATGAAGTCAGTAACCAAAGCAAATATGTGGTGATGTTTGATCCACTCGATGGGAGTGGTAATATTGATGTGAATGTTTCAATAGGAACCATTTTCAGTGTTTATCGTCGTGTGAGTGAGCGAGGGAAACCATGTACCAAAGCAGATTTTTTACAACCCGGAAACAGACAAGTAGCTGCCGGTTATGTGATTTATGGTTCCAGTACCATGTTTGTATATGCCACCCGCAGAGGTGTAAATGGATTTACGTTAGATCCTTCGATTGGAGAGTTTTGTTTGAGCCATCCGGATATCAAATGTCCGCCAACCGGTAAGTTTTATTCCGTTAATCACGGTAACTTTTTTCAATACGATGAAGGCGTTAGAAAATACATTGATGCCTGTCAGCGTAAAACCAAAGATACCGGTGGTCCGTATACACAAAGATACATCGGCAGTATGGTGGCAGATGTGCATCGCAATCTCATCAAAGGGGGCATCTTTATGTATCCCGGTACGATCGATAAACCAAAAGGTAAGTTGCGTTTATTGTATGAGTCCAATCCGTTTGCGTTTATTCTTGAAGTTGCCGGTGGACGCGCTACCGATGGCAAACAGCGAATTCTCGATATTCAACCCACCGAACTACACCAAAGAACACCTTTGTTTATTGGCAGTAGAGAGATGATGGATGAGCTGGAAAGCTATTTATAAGGAAGTAAAACCTGCTACGAGCTTTGAGCCATGAGCTTTTATAAGCTGAATTTGAAGGATGAAATAGCCTGTTTGGGCATGTAAAACATAGCTTTTAACCGATGAAGACTATTCGTAAGCCTTATCATTTATAAAATTAAGCCTACAATACTATGACTCAAGGCTCGCGGCTCGTGGCTCGTAGCTCACAGCCCATTTCCCTCTGACAGTAATGAATATTCAAGTTCAAAATCGGAAATTCAATATTGAACATCTCCCTCTTCTTCTTATTTTGTGCAAAAAATGCTCCGTCTTTTTGCCATTTGTTTTTTTGTATTGATTTCTTCTTTCTCGCAAGCACAACAACGTCTTGAACCCGGACAGATGCACTATATCATCAATCCTAAACCCAACAATATTTTTTATCGGGATACTTTGTACCAGGGAAGCAAACAATTCATGCAACTGTTTTATCGTACCCGCGATCAGCAATTGATTGATTTGTACCTTAAACACCAATCCAATAAAGTAACCGGACAAATTTTAGGTGTGGCAGGAAGTTTTGCGATCATTTTTGGTATTCGAAATTTATCGGACGAAAATAAAAAAGGAACCGGATGGGCAATGATTGGTGGCGGTTTTGCTTCACTGATCACAGGGGGATATTTGACATTGCAAGGGCAAAAAAATCTGGCTTTAGCCGTAACTTTATTCAATCAACGTCATAACAAAGCTGTTTTAGGAGTTGGTGTAGCACCACAACAAGCCGGCTTTGTGTATAAATTTTAGCCATGAGTCAACCTATTATTAAGGTTACAGACCTGCATAAAAAATACGGAGATTTTGAAGCGGTAAGAGGATTAAGCTTTGAGGTATTGAAAGGAGAAATCTTTGGATTGCTGGGTCCCAATGGAGCCGGTAAATCAACAACGCTGGAGATCATTGAAACCTTACGTGAGAAAACAAGTGGTCAGGTATGGGTAGATGGATTTGATTTGGATAAAGCACCCAATGAGATCAAAAAGATCATCGGTGTACAACTACAAACTTCAGGGTATTATCCGGGATTGAATCTGGTAGAATTGTTGCAATTGTTTGCCGGATTATATAATCGCGTCATAGATCCCATGCATTTATTGGATGCAGTCAATCTTCGTGATAAAGCAAAAGTCAAATTCAAAGAGCTGAGTGGTGGGCAAAAACAAAGGTTTTCAATAGCCACTACACTCATCAATGAGCCACGTATCATTTTCTTAGATGAACCTACGACAGGCTTAGACCCACAGGCCAGAAGAAATTTATGGGATTTGATCCGCCAGATCAGGGATAAAGGAACTACAGTTATTATTACGACACATTATATGGATGAAGCCGAGATCCTGTGCGATCGTGTTGCGATTGTCGATAAGGGAAAAATTATCGCCATGAACTCTCCTGATAAGTTGATTGATGAACTGGTAGCCACCGGCTTCGAAAAACCCAAAGAAGTCAAACAAGCCAATCTCGAAGACGTTTTCATTCACTTAACTGGACATGCGCTTAGAGAAGGAGGGTGAGAGAATGATGAATAAAGAATAAAGAATAAAGAATGAAGAATGAAGAAACAAGGAACAAGAAAGGAGAAACAAGAAACAGGAAGTAAGAAGAAAGAAATAAGAAATAAGAATAGTACAACTAATAACCTGATTGCCCGATAACCCGATAACCCGATCACCTGATCACCCGATTGCCCAATCACCCAAAACCAACCCCATGACCCAAGACCCAAGTTACCCCATCGGAAAATATGAGCCCAAGCCTTATAGTGAGCAACAAAAAAAAGAATGGCTGGCTGATATACAGTTTCTTCCTGAAGAAGTAGAGAGAGCCATTTTGAATTTAGATGCGGCACAATTACAAACACCTTATCGTGATGGTGGTTGGACAGTGCAACAGTTGGTACATCATATTGCAGACAGTCACATGAATGCTTATATACGTTTTAGGTTAGGGTTAACGGAGGAAAATCCGGTGATCAAACCTTACGATGAAAATGCTTGGGTAAAACTTGCTGATATTGAAACGGTTCCTATCAATGTTTCATTGACCCTATTGCATGGCGTTCATCAGCGGCTGCTGGCTACGATCAAAGATTTGACACCTGAACAGTGGGAGAGAAAAGTAACACACCCCGAACATGGCAGAGAAATGTCGATGTGGTTTTTATTAGGATTGTACGCTTGGCATGGCAGACATCATACAGCCCATATCACTAAATTACGTGAAAATAAAGGATGGTAAATGCGAGAACTCAAATGGAAAAAATTAGCATCGGAAAAAGTATACAGTGATCGCTGGTTTCAAGCTCGTGCAGATACATGTGAGTTTCCTGATGGGCGAATCATTACACCGTACTATGTAGTAGAACTACCCAATTGGGCGAATATATTTGTGGTGACCAGTGATGAAAAAGTTGTACTCGTTCGTCAATATCGTTATCCTGTTGATCAGATCACTTATGAGTTACCCGGAGGTGTAATTGATAAAGGAGAAGATCCTAAGATGGCTGCTATACGTGAGATGCAGGAAGAAACAGGGTTTTATTCAGATGAAGTATCGTTTTTATGTCAGTTATGTCCTAACCCTGCGATCAATGATAATACAGCTTATTTTTTTCTGGCTAAAAATGCTGTTCTAGGAGAGAAGAAAAATTTTGATGAGTTTGAAGACATTGATGTTTGCTTGTTCAGTAAAGAAGAGTTTCTACAGCTACTGCGCGAAAATAAAATACAACATGGAGTACAATTAGGACCTGTATATGAAGCGTTGTTAGAACTCAACTGGATAACGATTCAATAATTAGTCTTTAGCTATTGGTATAATTACTTCACCTACTAAAAAGACACTTCCGCAGATCAGGATCAGATCTTTAGGGTCAGCAATGGCAAGGACTTGTTTTAATGCGGCATTGACATCTGCATAACAGTCTCCCGTTAAACCAACTTTATTCGCTTGATATTGTAAACTCACTGCATCGAGTGCTCTTGGAATCTGCGCTTGCGTAAAATGGTAGTGGGCATTTTTGGGTAAGATGTTCAATACGGTATCTATATCTTTATCTTTTACCATACCAATGATGATATGTAAATGTTCGTATGGTACATGAGCCAATTGCTGATTAATGGCTTTGATGCCGTCTTCATTATGTCCCACATCGAGTATTACTGCAGGGTTTTCATGAATGATTTCCCATCTTCCATGGAGTCCTGTTAATTTTTTAACCTGCGGTAATGCATTTTGTACAATGTGAACTCCTGTATTCCATCCTTTGGAAGTCAATCGGGAAGCAGCTTCTGCAACAGTGATGACATTTTTCAATTGATAAATACCCGGTAGATCCAATCGATATGCATGCTGTTCTTGCGAAGCATGATCAATCATGGTTACGATCAACTGATGATGCTCGTAAGTCCAGTTAACGATACTTTTTGTTTCAGCGGCATAGATCAAAGAGGTGTGTACTTTTTCTGCAGTATGATCAAATACCAACTTCGTTTCCGGTACAGATTCTCCTATTACACAAGGGATACCTGATTTCATGATACCGGCTTTTTCTCCCGCAATGGCAGTGAGTGTATTGCCCAGCATATTCATATGATCCATCCCAATATTGGTGATGATGCTCAATTCGGGATGAATGATGTTTGTACTGTCTAATCTTCCGCCTAATCCTACTTCAATCACAGCAATATC
>CAYMQQ010000031.1:0-14230 GCA_964392685.1 uncultured Sediminibacterium sp. | reverse complement strand
TGAGGATTTCCCAGTGCTTCGCATAAACGAATGGTATTGGTGAGGTCTTTTTTATAAGCAGCAGCTCCGATTCTGCTGAACATAGGGAGTCGGGTAAAAAGATAGTCGATCGTTTCTGCGTAGGTCATTGTGAGACTCAAAACTGTTGTCGACAAATGTATGAAACTATGCGATTGAGATGCAAGAAGCCGCAGATTAGCAGATTATGAAAAGGAATCATCCTTTCAACTTAAAATCGAATACCAAAGTCCCTGTTTGCTCATCTGCATTGCCTGCATTCATTTTCAGGGATCTTGCTTTGCGTAGGGCGATATTTCTGATATTCTGATTGGTAGTAGTGGTACCTCTTGGATTTACAACAGCCATAGTAACATTACCAGATTTGTCTACTGTAACATCAACAGCCACTTTTGCATTTTCATTAAAATCATCTTCAAAAGATGGGATATTTCTAAAACTTCTTCCCGTTAATCCGCTACGAATACTCACACCACCTGTACCGCCGGCTCCACCATTACCGCTGGCCGCATTGCCTTTATAACTATCAGAATTGGGATTACCATTCGGATTTCCCTGATCACCCTTTCCACCCGCAATGCCCTGATTTTTTACACCATTGTAACTATCGGCATTATTTCCACTGGTGGTAGTACTCGTACCGCCTTGAAATACAGCTTTGGGTTTGGGTGCCGGGGGAGTTGGATTACTAACTGTGTTATTGGTTGGTTTTGTTATGGTAGGTTTGTTTTCACTTATAGGCTTGGTAACAGGTTTGTTGATCGCTTTATTGACAACCGGCGCATCTTCTGCTTCATTTTCATCACCTGTAATATTGGGTTGATTGGTGGTAGGAGTAGATTGTGCGGGTGTATTGGCATCCTGTGTTTCAGAGGGTGAACCGGGAATTTGGGGTGCAATATCGCCCAAGCCCGTCTCGCTGTTACCAAGGTTCACTTCAATACCTTCACCAAAATCAGGCTGTGGAATCTGAGGTAAACTCCATTGCAACAAAAAAAACAATAAAAACAAAGCCCCACAGATAGCTACTGTAATGAGCGATGCTTTGATATTTTTTTCTCTCTCAAAATCGAGTGTCATGCTTGCCATGTTATTCATATAAAAATACAGCTATGCTTTGAGCCAATGAACAATGTTGAAAATTACAGCCATAACCATGCAGTAATCCACTTTTGGGGTATAAAGAAAGGTTAATTGTGCTAGCAGCATATAGCCTATGGGTCATAGCTAATAGCATATAGCCTATAGTTCATAGCTCATGGCAAGTAAAGTGTATGTTTCTTCCATTTGCCATGAGCTATAAGCCATCAGCTTCTTCCATAAGCCATGAACTATTAGCTATATGCTATCACCTATCAGCCCCAAAACACGTCATAACCAAAACGAAGCAAGGTCGCTATCACGATAATGAGAAAGAAAATGCGGATGAACTGATTACCCTTTTTGATGGCCAAAGATGCACCCATGATACCACCTATGGCATTACTAATGGCCATTGGGATGGCAACTGTCCAGAGAATACTGCCTTTTAATAAGAATAAAACAATGGATCCTAAATTGGTGGAGAGGTTCACCATTTTTGCATTGGCACTGGCTTGTAAAAAATCAAAACCAAGGATAGCAATAAAGGCAAGTACTAAAAAACTACCTGCACCCGGACCGATAAATCCATCATAAAATCCGATCACGAAGCTGATCAATAAACTCCATCCGAGAATGGATTTCGCGCTATGTTTTTTATGCACCTGTTGTCCGAAATCTTTTTTAGTGTATGTATAAATCGCTACCAGTACCAGTACAATAAAGATCACAGGTTTCATATATTGATTGCTGACAACAGTCAATAACTGTGAACCGGCAAATGCTGCGATAAAAGCAGTGATGCACATCCATGAAGTAATGCGCCAGTTCAACTGCGTTCTTTTTAGGTATTGTCTGGCTGCAAAAAAAGTTCCACTGAATGAAGGTATTTTCAAAGAACCAATCACCGTTGAAACCGGTAGGTCGGGGAGTAATACCAGAGCCGCAGGGGTTTGGATCAATCCGCCGCCGCCAACAATGGCGTCAACAAATCCGGCGGAAAAAGCGGCGATACATAATAAAATCAATGTAAGGGTATCCATAAAGGAATGAAGATAGGATGTTGGATTAATTTTTACTGACTAAAGATTTCATATGAAATAAACCGAAAACAGGACCCATAGCCAATACGGGTAAAAGCCAGTATTTAGCTACATCATCAGGCATGAATTGATTCCATATCAGATTCAAAGTTTCGATACTCACAATGGTAATAGCAAAACCAATAGAAGTTACGAGTGTCAGTGCTGTTCCTTTTGTTGCTGTTGGAGCAGTTTGTGATACCAAAGCTGAAAATTGCGGTGAATCAGCAATCACAAAACAACCCCAGATCATTAAACTGATCAGAAAGATAAATGGAGATGACAAGAAAAAAAGAGGAGATAGTAAGCAACAAATACCCGATACGATCAAGGATACCCATGCTACTTTGGCACTGCCTATTCGGTTTGAAACAGCTCCGCCAAGAATACAACTGATACATCCCACACCAATGATCATAAAAGACCAAAAAGAAACAGGGATGGAGCTGGCATGAAAATGATTATACCAAGTAATCATTAATGGAATAAAAGCCCAAAATGTATAGAGTTCCCACATATGTCCAAAATAGCCGAATGAAGCGGCTTTGAAGGAGTTGTCTTTAAATAGATTTACTAAATTCATTTTCTTCAAACCAATAGATTTGGCACGATGCGGACCATTTTTTAAGAATAATCCAACTAATAAACCTCCTGACGCTGCAATAACAGAAGTGAGGATCATCACTTGCTGCCAATTGTCTACCTGTATGGTGCTTTTAATCAAATGAGGTAATGCTTTGCCAGCTACCAAAGCTCCTACCAGAAATCCCAGTGCTTTTCCCAATCCTTTTTCATACCAGTCGGCTGCAATTTTCATTCCCACCGGATAAACACCTGCCAGAAAAAAACCGGTAAGTAAGCGATAAGCCAATAGTAATACGATATTATTGTTTACCCATATAACCATCACATTAAAAACTGCAGCCAACAATGCACAGCACATAAACAGTTGTACGGGCGAGTATCGATCAGCAATACTAAACAAAGCGAATACCAATGTGCCAATGATGAAACCGGATTGCACAGCAGTGGTAATATTTCCCAACATGCTATCCGGTAATTGATACTGTATTTGTAGTGCAGGTAAAATGGCATTTCCAGCAAACCATACAGATGTTCCTGCAAACTGTGAAAAAACAATCAAAGGAAGTATATAACTCGGAACAGTGGAAGATACCGTATGCTTCATACCGTAAATTACTGTTTTATACGATTACGGTTTTGCATGGTGTTGGCAATGATCAATCCACCAATGACGAGTAATCCACTGATCAAATGAATGGAATTAATTTGCTCACCCAATAACCATACAGCTTCGAGGGTGCTGAAAATGGGGATGAGGTTTCCAAAAAGAACAGTGGTACCTGTGCCTAATTTTTGTAAAGCTGCATTCCAACACAGAAAAGAAATTACCGATGTGCCTAATCCCAGATAGATGATGGATCCATATAAATTTCCATTCCACTGAACGGGACCGGTGATATTGAGTTCTGTTAAGTAAGCGGGAAATAATAAAATGGTTCCCAGTAAAAAAATGACGAATAAAAAATTGATAGCTGAAATGCCGCCGGGCTTTTTTCTGACAAGAATATTATAAACAGCAAACGCAAATGCACCCGCAAGCACCCAAAGATCGCCCACTGAAAAGCGAAAAGAGGCAAGGTTTTCCCAGCTACCTTTTGATAACAGTAAAACAATTCCTGCAACACATAAAAGAATCCCAATGATCCTGAATGTATTCATTCTTTCCTTTAAAAAAACAACTGCCATGATGGTCGCAAAAATGGGAGAAGAGGTTGTGCCAATCAATGCCATGTTAATGGCAGAAGTATAATGTCCGGCAACATATACAAACGTATTAAACAGTGTAATACCTGTAAGTGCTACCCAGAAAATGTATTTCCAGTTTGTAAGAACAATCTGCTTCTCTTCTTTAAATTTTTTGATAGCCAGTGGAGCAATGAGTACTGTGGCAAGCGACCATCTGTAAAAGGCAAGACTAACAGGAGGAATTTGCTGGTTCACACCTCGCGCAATCACAAAATTGCCAGACCATATGAGTGTTGCCAATACGGCAAGTGCAATACCTGTGTAGTAGTCTTTTTTTGCAACCATTATTCTCTAGTGTCAGTAAATCTTATTGGTATAATTCAGCACCTGCAAAATGCTGATCATAATTTCCTTTGATTCTTTCGATCGGCGGATTGAAATATCCGAATCTCACTTTGGGAAACTCATCAGCTATCAATGACATGAGTTGTTTAACCCCCAACATTTCTCCTGTCTCATGTACGCCAATTTTTCCCATGTACCAATCCGGATCGATGTTGAAATTACGCCATTGTATCATCGAAAGATCGGTATCAATGATCAATTGACGCAGTGCTTCATATTCCTCCACACTATCGGTCATTCCCGGGAAAACAAAGTAGTTGATACTGGCCCATCCTCCATAACCGCGCACTACTTTCAAGCTTTCTATGATATCTTCAAAACGATAGTTATTAGGACGATAATAAGGTTCATAGATATGCTTCCGGGCTGAATTGGTACTTACACGGATACTGTTAAGACCGGCTTCACATAAAGCTTTTACCGCATCAGGTTTAGAACCGTTGGTATTGATATTGATACTGCCTCTGTCTGTATGTTTCCTGATCTGTAAAATGGCTTCGCGAATGGTTTCCCACATCAACAAAGGTTCACCTTCACAACCCTGTCCAAAACTAACAATTGGGAATGGGGCATTCATGAGATGCGGAACTGTGAATTCAACGATCTCTTCTGCCATCGGTTTGAATGTGAGACGATCTTGCGTGGATACGATCGTTTCTTCTTCAGGTTGAAAAGAAATACAACCTACACAATTGGCATTACAAGCAGGTGAGGTGGGAACCGGACATTCCCATCTGGAAAGAGAGAAATTTCTGGCAGCCGGACAATTGTATGTCATGCAACAATTTTCCATCAGGTGTTTGACCAGACGATTTTCCGGATAGTTATGGAGTAACTGTTGTGTGCCTGTTTCAATTTTTTTGCTGTCGTACCCTGCACATTCTTGTCTGATGTCTTTTTCAATTCTGACCGCAGGTACATAGGTTTTGTTATTGTACCAACCTGCAGCCGTATAACAAAACAAGGGTAAAGTAGGGGCGTCAGGTAAGGTTTCATAAGCAGCAATGTATAAACCTGTATGTGCAGGTGGAATGAAAGCGGCAACTGCCCAACCTTTTTCACATAAACGCATTTCACCGGTGATTACGTCAATACCAATGCCTCTGCGACCCGGTAATTCATATAAATTTCCACCATCCGGCAACTCGATCCATTCATCTAAAGGAATAGGAAATGCATCCCATCCTGCTCGTCCGGTGGCATACAGGCTGGTATCTTCAAAGATATTGCCGTTGCCATCTGAGTAGAGTATGTATGGGGATTGTGAAATTGCCATGTTATATGATTTGTGACGATATACTATAGACCACTCATATTACTGGGTGGTAAAACAAAATCGTTCAGTAAATTAATCTATTTTATGCTATCGCAGTAATCATTGACTTGCAGAATTCATTGAACTCTTTCTCTAACTGTGGAGTTGTTTGTGAGTCAATTTCTTTCTGAAGTAGTTTGTTGTTCTTGAAATCAAGTGTTAGTAAACCATCTTTCAATACTACATTACTCAACTCATTCCATTGATAGTGTTTGCGTGGAAAAGTATTGAACACCACTTCAGTTTCATCAAAAGCGATCTCTCTAGGAAATTTTACTTGTTTTTCCATCACTGCTGCAATCACATACACAGCGAATATCCATACATAGGGAGATTTCAAAGTGATGAATAGTCCCCATGCGGCAAACAACAATCCAATCCTGTAATACCCAATCTTGCCATTGCTTTTTTTGGCATAAGTAAAAATGATCCAGCCTAGTATCAGTGTAGCAATGGTAAAGGGCATAATCGACGCTTCTGAAAATGGAGTCAATGCATCTTCCAGAAGAACAATAACAGCTAACAGCAACATCATGATGCTGATATTGTCTACCAATTTAAAGTTGCGTTGTTTTAATACAACAATATAATCAAAGGTCTTTGCCGCCATTTTACTATTTGATCATGAGGTTACAGAGTCTCCATAATAAACGAGCACCCACATTACTATCCCAATCTGTTTGTCCAACTCCGATCTCCACAAGGTCAAAACCAATCAATTGTCTGCCGCTCTCTTTTACCTTTTTGAACAGATACAATACCTCTTCGGTCTCAAATCCGCCCTGAACAGGTGTTCCGGTATTTGGACAATATTTACGATCCAGTCCATCAACGTCAAAACTGATATATACTTTTTCAGGAAGCTGGTTCACGATTTCATCTGCGATATGTTTCCAGGTATCGCCTTCAAATTTTCTTTCCTGTATATTTTTATCGAAGTAAGTAATGACCCTGAAATTACTATTGCAGATATAATCCCATTCTTCTTCACAGAAATCACGAATACCGGCTTGTACCAGTTTGGTGATTTGAGGAATTTCATTCAGTGCATTGTACATCACGGAAGCATGTGAGTACACAAAATTTTCATAAGCTTTTCTAAGATCACAATGTGCATCGATTTGAAGAATACCAAAATCGCCATGTTTTTCTGCCAATGCTTTCATGAAACCCAGCGGAGTGCTGTGGTCACCACCTAGCAATCCTACTAGCTTGCCCTTGTCTAACAATGCTTTGGTCTCATCATACACCCATTGGTTCATCATCAAACTGCCTTCATTGATCTCTTTCAGGCTTTTGCACATGAACTTGTTCTTTTCTACTTCATCTCCATGGGAGATATAGTCGATGTACAATTCCGCTTCTTTGCGCAGATAATCGCTTTTCAACAAGATCTTTTTGTTGGTCTCTTTCATGTAATAGCCTTGTTTCCATCCGCCCGGAACATCGGCATCGAAGAGATCCACCTGGATACTGGCTTTTAATACATGCTCAGCAGCACGGGCAGTACCCGCACCATAACTAACGGTTACTTCCCAGGGAACAGGAAGTATCACGAGACGTGCATCTTCTTCAGAAAAAGGGAGTCCAAAAATATTGTTGTTGGGATTACCAACCGTGTTGGGGTCAAACTGTGATAAGTCTGTCATGATGATTCTTAGATTGCAAACAGCGCGCAAGTTAGGCGCATTTTTCGGAATTATGGCTGTTTGTGACGGGCGGAAGATATTATTTGACCGATAATCTTGACTTCTGACGGTTATTTCGGTTCATATTTCTCCATGAATGACTTGAATAGGTATTCCCATGCAATAAAGGGGATGAGGTATAGGGTATAACCCGGAATAGCTTTTACAGATAGCGGTAGCCACCAAGCATGTAACAGTAAACTGATTAGCAAGAGCCATTTCAACCCCAGCCAACTCTCCAAAAACCAGCGATCAGGCAGTGTAAAAGGTATTAGTACCCATACAAAAGCAGGATTAAATAATGAGCGACCCGTGTAGAGGTAGGTATAAATGAAAAATCCCATCAGAAAAGCCAGAGTAATAGCTGTATAACGCCCGGGGACGATCAAAAAAATGAGTAAAAAGGTGGATGTTAAGATCCATTTCCAAATATCGACCTGAAAAACCTTCGGATCAATGAATACCGGATAATCTACATGGTCAAAAGGTAATGCCTTACTTATCCAAAGACATACAAAAATCAGAAATAACCAGCCGGCGATGATCCTGGCCATGAATTTCTTGTATTCCTGTAAAGTGTTTATTTCTGAAGGGGTCTCTTGCTCCATGTCCTAAAATTGTGGAAAGAAATCTGTTTTAACAAGAATGCCTGACAAACATCAGGCGTTGCTTGTTCATTTTGGGCTACTTTTGCAGCGTAAAAAGGTTGACATGAAAAAAACACATATCATCATACTGGTTTTGATTGCTGCTGCGATTGTTGTCTTGATTAGCTATACCGGTGATCTGACCACCTATGAAACCATTGAATCGGCCAGACAAAAGGAAGGGAAGTTTGTAAACCTGATCGCTAAACTGGATAAATCCCAACCACTGGAATATGATGCGGTTAAGAATCCGAACTATCTCACTTTTACAGCTGTGGATACGTTAGGTAATAGCATCAAAGTAGTGTACCATAACAATAAACCTACGGATATGGAGAAAAGTGAGCGATTGGTTTTGAAAGGAAAAATGCAGGGTGATCATTTTGAGTGTAAGGATATTTTGTTGAAATGTCCTTCCAAGTATAAAGACGATCCCAAAGCCATGCAACAACAGCCGGAAATGAACAAAGAAGTGAGCAATTAATTTCAGGCATCTTACATTTTATTCCCTGACAGAATTTCATCAACATGCAATATTTAGGAGAACATTTATTACCCGGACAGGCAGGACATTTTTTTGCGATCTTATCATTGGTAGCGTCTCTCATCGCTACCATTGCTTATTTTAAGGCAAGCCGTATTCACTTGGAAAATGAAAAAGCAGGTTGGATCAGAATGGCGCGCGTTGCATTTCTGGTAGAGACGATCAGTGTACTGGCCATGTTTGGAATTTTGTACTATATCATTTCCAATCATCTGTTTGAATACAAATATGCATACAACCACAGCGACAGAAGTCTGCAGATGGAATATTTATTGAGTTGTTTCTGGGAAGGACAAGAAGGTAGTTTCATGTTGTGGAGTTTTTGGCATTGTGTGCTGGGCTGGGTATTGATATGGCGCGCAAAAGCCTGGGAAGCAGGGGTGATGACAGTGATGAGTTTTGCTCAATTTGCTTTGGCTACCATGTTGTTGGGTGTATACATTTTTGGCGTAAAGATTGGAAGCAGTCCTTTTGTGTTATTAAGAAATGAGTTCGACTGGCCGATTCTCGAAAGACCTGACTATCTCAGTCTTATCAAAGATGGAACGGGGTTGAATACTTTGCTGCAGAATTATTGGATGGTGATCCACCCACCCATTTTGTTCCTAGGTTTTGCTTCTACCATTGTTCCTTTTGCTTATGCCATTGCCGGATTGATGAGTAAGAAACATGAATGGGTAAAACCTTCCTTGCCATGGGCATCTTTTTCTGCGGCAGTGTTAGGAACCGGTATCATGATGGGTGCAGCATGGGCTTATGAGAGTTTGTCATTTGGTGGATATTGGGCATGGGATCCGGTGGAGAATGCTTCATTAGTTCCTTGGTTGACATTAATAGCAGGGCTACATACAAACCTTATTTATCGTCACAGTGGTTATTCACTGAGACCTACTTATTTCTTTTATATTATTACCTTCTCTCTCATTCTGTATTCAACATTCTTGACACGTAGTGGTGTGTTGGGAGATACTTCTGTACATGCATTTACAGATCTGGGAATGAATACACAGTTGCTGTTGTTTGTATTGGTATTTTTTGTTCCTGCCTTGTTTTTGTATTTCAAAAATTATAAAGCTATTCCATCGATACAAAAAGAGGAGAATACATATAGTCGTGAATTTTGGATGTTCATAGGGTCTTTGGTATTATTCTTGTCGGGGATGGTGATCATCGCTAAAACTTCAACACCTGTTTTCAATAAATTATTCGGCACCAATATCGCTCCACCGGAAGATCCTGAGTTTGCACATAACCAGATTCAAATTTTTGTAGCGATTATTATTGGCTTATTGACGGCACTTACGCAATACCTTAAATACAAAGACACACCCAAGCGTTTTTTTGGTAAGAATATCTGGATACCAACATTAGTGGCTGTGTTGATCAGTTTGTCTATCAGTTTCTTTGGTGAAGTAGCTTATGATAAAAAAGGCCCCGGATTTTTATTCGCCATTCATCTAGCCATTTTTGCTGCAGTGTATGCTGTTGTAGCTAATGCATCTTATATCTTTTTAGGACTCAAAGGAAAACTAAAAGCAGCCGGTGCTTCCGTAGCGCATGTTGGATTTGGATTGGTACTTGTTGGGATATTGATCTCATCTGCTAAGAAAACAGTGTTGAGTTGGAATACCACAGGGGTAACACCTTTGAGACAGGAAGATGCCAAAGAACGTGGGAATCCGGCGGGAAATCCTGCGGAGAATATTACTTTATTCAAAGGCGTAGCTACTGATATGGGTCGCTATATGGTTACCTATGTGAAAGACACACTGAATGAAAGAGACCGAAAGCGTTATTATGAAATTTCATTCAAAGCAAAAGAGGGAGATGATTCTTTCAACCTGTATCCTGATGTGATCAAGAATAATAAAGGAATGGAAGGTTTTGCTGCCAACCCTGCTGCGAAACATTATTGGCACAAAGACATTTTTGCTTACATCACGTCTTTCCAAGAAAACAGCACAGAAGATACCACTAGTTTTACCAATCGTGAGATCAGTGTAGGGGATACTTTGTTTTATAGTAACGGATTAATCATCCTCAATAAAGTATCTGTAAATCCAATCGAGCAAGCGGCTTTATATACTCAGGGTGAAACAGCTTTGTTTCTTGATATCGCTGTATTGTCTAAAGATGGAAGAAGATATACTGCAACACCGGGTATTGCCGTAGCCGGAAATGAGTTCAGACCCATTCCTGATACGGTTACAGCACAAAGTCTGATCTTGAAGTTCAATAAAGTGAAAGATGAAAAGAAAGGGTTGTTGGAGATTGGCATCAAAGAGAGTGGAGCTATTACAGACCTGATCACGCTTAAAGTGTATGAGTTTCCAATGATCAATGTATTGTGGTTGGGTATTGTGGTGATGGTTGTTGGTTTTGTGATGTCCATCATTCAACGAAACCGTCAATCAAAGAACAGCTTGAAAGTGGCATCGTAGTATTCTATTTTACTGATATGGTGGCTGTTTATGATTGAAATCAGTTTCATAAACAGCCACCAGTTTGTTAAAACTATTCTTTCCCCCGGGTTACTTTTCTACACAGGCAGCATTAATTAGAAAAACTAGTTCTATTTTTAAGTAATGCGCTTCCCTGGCAAACATATCATACTGAGTATGCTGGTCATTGTAATGACTAGTATTGCCCTTTCTGCACAAGAGCGTGGTCCTTATGATACGGTTCGTGTATATGCATATATCACCCCGGAAGGAGACACTATCCCTGAAAGTATATTACCTCCTGTAGAAGTCATTGGAAAATTAACCGGTAAATGGAAACGTCACTGGGCTGAATGGACACGTTTGCGTAATGCCGTTTATGTTACCTATCCATATGCGATGGCAGCCAGTAAAGTGATGAATGAGATCAATGCCAGATTGGTGAATGTGTCTGATAAACAAAAAAGACGGGCGATCATCAAATCAAGAGAAAAAGAATTGAAAAAGGAATTTGCTGACAAACTCACCAAACTATCCGTGTATCAGGGAAAGGTTTTGATGAAGTTGATCTATCGTCAAACCGGGAATAATTGTTATGAGATCATTCAGGAATACAAAGGAGGTTTTAATGCTGCATTCTGGCAAACCATTGCTGTTGTATTTGGTAGTAACCTGAAACAAAACTACGATCCATACAATAAAGACCGTGATATGGAAACGATTGTTCGTGATGTAGAAGTGATGTACGGCTACAAAAGCTGAAGCTACTCTGTTTCCTCTGCGTAATCTCTGTTCTCTGCGGTGAATATTTGAGTAGAGCACCGCAGAGAACATGAGTTAACGAAGGTTTTACGCAGAGGAAATGCTAAATATGTTGTTTAAGCAACTGAATAAAATCCTCTCTCGGAATCATTTTTGCACCAAGGCTTTCCAGATGTTCTGTATATACCTGACAATCGATTAAAATAATTCCTTCTTGTTGCAATTGTCTGACCCAATGAATGAAGGCAAATTTGCTGGCGTTGCTGACTTTACTGAACATGCTTTCTCCAAAAAAGAAAGGCCCCATTTTAATGCCATATAAACCGCCCACTAATTCATTATTGATCCATGCTTCAGCCGAATGGGCGTGACCGAGACGATGCAATTCAATAAACGATTCTTTTAGCTCTTCTGTAATCCAAGTGCCGTGCTGACCTTTTCTGTTCAGCAATTGACAGTACTGGATGACCTGACTAAAATCAGTATTGACTTTGAAAGTGAAGGTTTTCTTTTTGATGACCTGCTGCATGCTTTTGCTCACTTTCAGTTCTTCCGGTATCAATACAAATCTGGGATCGGGGCTCCACCACAATGGTACAGTATCATCATACCAAGGAAAGATGCCATTTCGATAAGCCAACAACAGTCGTTCTACGGAAACATCTCCCCCCATGGCCAATAATCCGTCTTCCAATGCATCCGTAACCGGTGGAAACCAAAGTGTGGAAGTGAGTGCGTGTAAAGGCATGGAGAAGAATGTGAAATAAGGAATATGAAATGAAATTAGCTAATAATCAAATGAAGCAAATCAAATGAGGAGTAATTTCAAAATACTTTCTCTGTTTCTTATTTCATATTCCTTATTTCATATTTTCAATCGTCGCTCCAATACCACGGTCTGTAATGGCGTCGCACATGGGTTTGAGGGTTTCGTAGCTACCCTTTTTTACCGCATATTTTCCTTGAAAATGAATGATGAGGGCACTTTGCTCGGCTTGTTCATGTGAATGTCCACACACTTCCATGAGGGTTTCAATCACCCATTCAAATGTGTTCACTTCATCGTTCCATACGATCAGTTGATAAGGAGTAGTGGTTTCTACCAATACATCTTCATCTTGTGATTCCCATGGACGAGGGGAGGTACTATTGACGAAAACATTCATTTTGCAAAAATAGATATCGCAGCAATAATGAGATGGTAAATTGGATGAATAAAAAAATGCCTCAATTATTTTGTTAAAACTGCTTCGTTTTTGAGGGAAACATCATTATAAGACTAAAAAAATCAGTGTTTTCACCTATACAAATAAATGAATATATTAACTAGTTTTAATTTTTGAAGTTAAACGTCATTGATCAGTGAATTCACAATAACTAAATTTTTAAAAGGTGAAGCGTTCAATTCTTTTATCATTAATGGTTGTAACATATTTAGTAGGATTTTCACAGACTGACTATGCTGAAACAAATGAGTTGTCTTTCAATCTGCCAATTTTATATAACAAAACGACTATTACTAATGTATATGGACCCACACGACAAATATCTGGAACCGGAATTAGCTCGGGAATAAATATTTCTTACAAAAAGATTATTTCAAATGGTATATATGTAAAGATTGGATTAGGTTATTTTGCACAAAATTTTTCACTTCGAAGACCCTATGAAGATTCAGATTTTATCCTCTTATTACGTACCACTCGAAAATATACATATCATTGCTTGGAGCAATTATTAGGACTAGGTTATAAATCAATGATTGGTAAAAAATATTTTTTTGATGTGTCTGCAAACTATCATCAACTAAGAACATTCAAGCAAAAATATTTTTCTAGTGATGGCCAAAACATTACGGAGACGAAATATCAGTATCAATTTGCGTCAATATTATCAGTAACACCATCATTTCAAAGAACCATATCAGATAAGATTAAAATCTCAACTGGGATAGTTATTCCGGTCATAACTTCTTGGAAAAAAGATATACGTTTTGATGAAAACAGAAACGATACTTATAGCCCATCATTTCACTTAGGTATTCAAATAGGGGTTCATTATCATTTTTAAACCAATAACATCAAGTAAATTTTCTTTGTCTCCTGAGTATGGTTATTAAAAGAAGTTTGTTGTGGATGTCTTTCGTTGAGAACTTTGTGAGAAATATTTAAAAAGCGGTACTCCTGATAATAAAAGGCGTGAAAACCATCTGTTTATTATGAATGGCATTTCTTTAATCTGTGGGAGCACGCGGGTTCGGACTGCGGACCCTCCCGACTGAGGTCGGGATGCACTAAATCAACTGAGCTTTTAATTGCTTTAGTGTTATTGTTACTCTGAATCTTCGTAAGTGGACATAAAAAAACCATCCACATGGTGTGAATGGCCTTTTTTTATTCTGTGGGAGCACACGGGTTCGAACCGCGGACCCTCCCGACTGAGGTCGGGATGCACTAAATCAACTGAGCTTTTAATTGC
>CAYMQQ010000030.1:0-25038 GCA_964392685.1 uncultured Sediminibacterium sp. | reverse complement strand
TATCGCAAATGATAAATGGTTTTATTTTTAACTGATTGCTCTACATAAGCTTTTGAGCCTAAAAAACCTTCTTCCTCTCCCATGAACATTACGAATTCAATGGTACGTTGTGGTTGTAATTTTAAAACTTTGAAAGTACGTGCCATATCTAACACTGAAAAAGATCCGATACCATTATCAATTGCACCGGTTGCAAGATCCCAGCTATCTAAATGTCCCCCCACTACAATTTTTTCATTCGGTAGTGTTTTTCCTTTGATGGTAGCAATTACATTTCTTGCTTTGATCATACCGGAAAAATTGGTCATTTTGATATGCGCAAAGTGCGTAGTTTTTGCTACTTCAGCTTTGAACGCCATTCCATCTTCTTTACCAATACAAACTGCGGGAATAGGTATTAGTTTTCCGGTTACCGATGCAGTACCTGTCAATAAAATTCCACCATCTGCTGTATTGATGATAATAATTCCTTTTGCTCCATATTTGGTAGCCAATGCAGTTTTCTCTGAACGATGTAAACTTCTGGTACCAGGCTTAGAACCCGGTAATACACCTAGATACACCAGCGCAATTTTTCCGGTTACTTTTCCCGGGTTGGACAAATAGTCTTCTTCCAATCCATTACCCATATCTGCTATTTCAAGTGTAACATCTGCAGTTACGGGGGAATGTGCCAATGAAACAGATTTTACATCTTTTAAAGAAGAAGTGCTGGTTCCGATCTGAACAGATAAAGTTCCTCTGCTCCAACTTTCCACTTCAAAAGGCTGATACTTTACATCTTTAAATCCATAGGATTTTAGAAGATTATACGCATAGGCTTCTGCTTTTTCTCCATTCTTCGAACCGGTGAGACGATGGCCAATGGTTTCAGTAGCTTCTTTTAAAGTACTATATGCTTTAGAGCCTTGCTGTACTTCATCATTAATGGCTTTAAAAATGGTATTCCACTCTTGTTTTGCCTGTGCAAGGGTCAAAGTATTGATCAACAGCATCGCTGCTAATCCGATAGTTAGTTGTTTGATCATATCAGGTATTTATGAACGTGGAATTTATAGATTATTACGGAAGATGAACAGAATAATCTATAAATAGCCTATTTACCTGATTTTATCGGTGTTGGACCGAACATATACATTGCCTGAAGGGATATGCACATATTTAATATCTTAGTCCCGTATGAATAAACACCAAAGAACGTATTGGATCTTTCAAACAGCGGGATGGTCTCTCTATTGCCTGATCTATATTTTCTTTTATTTATCCATTAATGCAGCTCCACAGCCCCATTTTTTTGAGCAACTACTCACCCATGTTTTTATAGGATTTTGGCTAACCCATATTATGCGCATGGTCATTCAGCGTTTGGGTATCCTAAAACTTAGTCTGCAGAAGCAGATATTTTCGTTGAGTATACTCTCTTTGATATTTTCATTTTTTATTGGTGTTAGTATCGTTGCTACAGAATCGTGGATGGATATTCAGTCTTTTGATCTCGCCAGTTTTTCTTTTATTGATATTGCAATCCGATTTGCATTTTCTTATTTCCATTTCGTATTGATCTGGAATCTCCTATACTTCGTTTATCATTTTGTACAAAAAACAAGAGAACAAAATATAGAACAAGCCAAACTGGAGAACCTATTGAGTGAATTAGAAATTACTACTTTAAAATCGCATATCAATCCGGAATTCTTATTCAATAGTTTGAATGGTATTCGATCACTCGTTACAGATGATCCTGTAAGAGCCCGGAAAGCCATTACCATGTTGAGTAATATTTTGCGCAATAGTATCCAGGTTGATAAGGCGGAAAAAACACTTTTTGAAAAAGAGTTATCGATCATCAAAGATTATATTGCCTTAGAACAGATCCGTTTTGCAGACCAGCTATTTGTTCAATATGATATTGAAGAAGATACTTTAGACCAGCCTGTTCCCGCAATGGTGATGCAGTATCTTGTAGAGAAAGCAATTCGACATGGTTTTAACGAGCAAATCAAGACAGGTAGTATTCATATTTATTCTGAATACAAGGAAGATCTACATTGTTTTGGCGTCATCAGCTCGGGTAACTTTTCGAACTACCTGGAACAGGAGAATGAACATTTGAGTGAGATCAGAAAACGTATTTATAGTATCTATGGACAAAAAGCACGTATTCTGGTAGATAACCCTGAAGCGGGTATGATCAAAGCCGCTGTTTGTATCCCTTTATAGAATTCTGCTGCTCTACTTAAGCTCTTCTCTCTTACTCACATAATGCTGCAACAAAGTAATCTGATTTTTTGCACGTTCATAATTATGTGTAGGGTATTTTATTTGGTAATACTGATCCCCATTCAAAAAATCAGTCATGAAACGAAGCGCCTGCATGTAAATCATAATAGCGCCTGCATCAAAAAAAGATTGTCGCTCTTTTTCAGTGAGAATATCTCCCATACCTTGTGCATATCCATCTACTATGGCTTTATACATATCGGTTCGTACCTGAATTAAACTCAGGTCTTTTTCTTCCTCGTTCACCGGAGATAAATAAGTTCGGAACATATCACCCAGATCACTAAAGAAATAACCGGACATCACCGTATCCAGATCGATTACACATAGTCCATGATGATTTTGATCGAATAAAATATTACTGATCTTGGTATCATGGTGCGTCACCCTCACTTTGAATTCCGGATCAATCAGTATAGATCGAAAAGTTTGTTCAATAAAAGAGAAGGATGCCAATAAAGCTATCCATTTTTCAGCCTCTCGGATACGTTCTTGTAAACCATTACGAAGTGCTTGCTGAAATTGCTCATACCGAAACGAAAGATTATGAAAATTTTTGATCGTTGTATGTAGTTGGGAGCAGTCAAAATTGGCAAATTGTCTAGTAAAGTTCCCAAACTGAAAAGCCGCTTCTTTTGCTTGTTGAGCATTCTCAACTACTGTGATCGTTTGTGAATTTGGAATATAGGCAAACAGTCGATAAAAATTTCCATCCTGTTCTACCAAAGTAGCTCCATCCGAGGCGCTCATCGGCATTACAAATAGGTATTGGGGATTAAAGGATTGCATATACCTACCTAGTTGCTCAATATTCACTTGAATCCATTCAGGTTGTTGAAAAACAGTGGTATTGATTCTTTGAAGAATCCAAGCATTGTTGCCATGACTTAGTTTCCAAGTATGGTTGATCAATCCATTACTAATCGTACTTACTTCTACTGAGGGATCATGTAAGTCATACGCTTTCAAAACCGATATGGGAGGAACAAGATTTGTCATTGCATATCAATATTCATCATTCAATACAAATATTGGCTTTCGATACATCCATTGTCCGCCGGTGAAATCAGGGAATGGAATAGTCTGATTACCCAGATCAATGGATTGTTCACTTAAAGGTGTAATTGCACTCCAACTGGCAGCATCATATACATCCATAGGTGTTGCCTGTTTTCTTTTAATGGATTCAACAAATGAGTGGATCACAAAAAAATCCATACCACCATGTCCCGCACCATCTGTTTCCTTACTCCATCTTTTCCATAACGGATGATCATATTTTTCGAACCATTCTTTACTATTATCCCATTGATGAGCTTTGGCAGATTTACCTTCCAGATAAATACCCTTGTTGACATCCATCCAAATTCCTTCGGTTCCTTGTACCCTAAAACCTAAAGAATAAGGTCTTGGTAAGTTGGTATCATGCTGTAATAAAATCGTTTCGCCATTGGCACAAAGGATATTTGTGGTAACTACATCTCCCAACTTAAATTTCACTTTGGCATTGGGATGGTTTTCACCTCCATTCTTTACAATATGATTGTGCAAGCCTCTTGCTTTGGAAGCAAATGAAGACAATGAAACAAAACGATTACCACGGTTGATATTGATATAGTGAGCAACCGGACCAATACCATGTGTTGGATATAAATCTCCGTTTCGATTCACAGAATGAGCCGTACGCCATGCCGCTTCAGAAAATCCTTTTTCACCAAACTCTACACCATGACCATAAGGATGAATTCCATCATTGAATTTTACTTCCCGAAGATCATGTTGATAGCCTCCTTGTAGATGAATCAACTCACCAAACAGGTTTTGTCTAACCATATTCAATACCGCCATCACATCTCTTCTATAACAAACATTTTCCAGCATCATGACATGTGCTTTGGCTGATTCAGCAGCACGTACCACTTCCCAATGATCTTCCAAACTAATGCCAATCATTACTTCAGAGCCTACATATTTGATACCTGCTTGAATAGATCCGATAATCATTTCTTTATGCCACTCCCAAGGAGTTGCGATGATAATACCGTCAAGCTGATGTTTCGTAATCATTTTTTTCCATGCATAAGAATCTCCCGTAAATACTTGTGGCATAGACTTACCACTTTTGGCAATCATTGCTTTGGCAGCTTCCAACATTTTATCATTGATATCACAAATGGCCACTAGCTCTGTATCAGCTCTGCGTAAGATCAGGTCTAAATGATTTTGTCCACGAAGTCCTGTTCCAATAATGGCTAGACGCACTTTTTCTGCTTTTGTTTCAGCATAGGTGTTGATAGAAGGAAGCACAGTCATAGCAGCAGCTGTTAATCCTGTCTGTGCAATAAATTTTCTTCTTAACATGGCATTTGTTTTAGACAACCACAATGTAAGGGATAAAAAATAAAATAATAAGTGCTATCCAAAGAATACCTGTTCAGATAATCTCAGATTAAAATTTAAAAAAAATCGCCTGATCAAAAAGATCAGGCGATTAAAATAAAATGATACAATACTAATTTTTCGGACGGAAGGATCGAATCGGTGGAGCAGGTTCTTTCTTTAATTCAATCCCTTGTGTAGGCATTAAACGTAAAGCTTCTTGAACAGCTCTTTCCAATTGTGGATCTCGTCCCTCGATGATCGCTTTTGGATCATGAAACACTTCAATATCAGGCGCCACTCCTTCTGCTTCTACAGCCCATTTACCATCTGTATCAAAGAACCCTCCTCTGGGTGCCACCATTCTTCCTCCATCGATGAACGGCGGTGTATCCCAAGTACCTACCAGTCCACCCCAGGTTCTTGTTCCCACCAATGGACCCAATTTCATCTTTCTAAACATATACGGTAACAGATCACCACCTGATCCGGCATTTTCATTAATGATCATCACTTTAGGACCCCAAATTCCAGCCATCGGTGTGGTTGAAACGCGATGCCCTTCTACCCTGTTATTGAAGTATCCTTGTAATTTTCTACTCATCACATCAATCATATAATCAGCAGCAGATCCTCCTCCATTATTTCTTTCATCAATGATGGCACCTTGTTTATCCTGTTGAGAAAAATAATAACGATTGAATGAAGTATATCCGGGATCACCTGTATTCGGCACATACACATAAGCCAGTTTCCCTCCGGATAATGCATCTACTTTTCTACGATTACCTTCTACCCAATCGCGAGAACGCAGTGCGGCTTCATTGGCAATAGGAACAACTGTTATCAATTGAGAGCCTTCCAAAGTAGGCTTACTATTCACCCTGATTTTAATTTGTCTATTGGCAGAGCCTTCAAACAATCGATACAAATTCATAGATGCATCCAATTTTTGTCCATTCACTTCCAGCAAATAGTCTCCCACTTTTACATGAATACCCGGACCACTCAACGGCGATCTTAATTCCGGATTCCAATTTTCACCGGTATATATTTTTTTGATCTTGAAATAACCATTATCTACTTGATAGTCTGCACCCAATAATCCACCTGGAACAGTGGGCACATCCGGGAAGTCACCACCACTCACATAAGAATGTCCTACTGCTACTTCTCCACTAATAATATCAATGATATAGTTAAGGTCTGATCTGTGTTTTACATGTTTTACCCAAGGCTTGTACCACTCATAGATCTTATCCCATGGTGCACCATGTACATTATCAACATAGAGAAAATCCCTTTGCAAACGCCATCCTTCTTTATAGATCTGCTCTGCTTCTTTACCGGGATCCACATATACTTTCATAGCATCGGTTGCCAATCTCCCTTCACCCGGACGAGGTGCCGCCGCCGTACCAACGATGTACCATCCGGCACCTGAACGGTACAATAAATTTTTGCGATCAGCACTGGTGACTGCACTATTCACAGCTCTCGCAAACTCAATCGTTTTTTGATCTTTCGTACTGTATCTATTCAATACTACACCAGGCTGGTGGGGTACTGCTTCCATATAAAATACGGTACCATCAGGTCCTGCTACTAAGCCGGTATAATTTCTCAATGGAATATTCGCAGCAATGATTCGCTGATCCAATCCATCAAAATCAATTTTCACTTGAACACCGGAAGCAACTGTTGGCTTTGCTTGTTTAGAACCGGTATCAGCAGGATTCTTCACCGGTTCATCATCACTTTTAGGTTCTAATGGAGATGCCGCATCTTTACTTAGTACAGCAATGTATAATGCACGTGTTACCGGATAATTGTAATTACTCATATCCAACCAACCGGTTGCCAATCCGAAATCAGTACTCGCTAAAAAATATAAATACTTACCACTCTCATCCCATTGCGGATCAATGGCATCAGATAAACCATCCGTTAATTGCCTACTCACACCGGTTTCAAGATTGTATACTTTTACTGCTTTGAACTGATTGTTCTGCAACTGAACATACGCAATCCATTTACTATCAGGTGACCAAACAGGTTTCATGGTTCTGTTAGGATGCGCATAACGATCAGTATCTACTTTTTTAATAGCACCTGTTTTCACATCCATGTACCAGATATTATAATCAGTATCTGTAAATGCAATGTATTTACTGTCGGGCGACCAGGCAGGTGTGAAATAAAATTTCTTATTCGGAATAGGAAATGCCTGTGCCTCTTGTAATCCAAACTGATCTCTTACCATCAACTGATATTCACCACCGGCATCTGAAAACCAAGCAAGTTTTTGTCCATCAGGAGACCAAATCGGTGATCTGTCTGCAGCACCTGTAGAGTTGGTGATATTTCTCCAATCTCCATTTTCTTTTGGTACGGTAAATATTTCGCCCCTACTTTCAAAGAGAGCTCTTTTACCCGTAGGAGATAAACTGGCATTGATCAGACTACCCCCGCTAAGATTATTCCAACGAGGGCGACCCCAATTCAAATCACCCTTAACATGTATTTCCAGCTTTTGTGTTCTTTGTGTTGTTACATCGTAGCTATGTAAATAACCACCTTGTTCATAGATCAATTTGTTATTCGCCGCTGAAACATTTTTAATATCAAAATCTTTATGAAACGTGATCTGTTTTTGGGCTTTTGTTTTCGGATCATAGGACCAGATATTGTTGATATAATCCTGTTCAGATAAGAAATACAACATACCATTGTTCCAAGTCGGACTACTATGTCTTTCTTGGTCACCTTGTTTTGTTTTTATTGTTTCAAAGGTTTTCATATTGAATAACCAAATGGGCTGTGCCTGACCACCACGATAGTTTCTCCATTCAGGATCCCACAAACTATAAGGCAGGTATGCCATGGTTTGTCCATCAGGAGATAAAGTACCAGAGAATCCAAAAGGTAAAGGCATGGAGGTTGGAGTTCCGCCTTTGACACTAACTGTAAAGAACTTCGTATTCACAGTGGGATACCCTTCTCTACCGGAAGTAAAATAAACACCCGTTCCATCAGGTAACCAACCATGAACGATATCCGCACCGGGATGCCATGTCATTCTTTTCGGCTCGCCACCATCAATCGAAACAATATAAACATCAGTATTACCATCATACTGACCCGTAAAAGCCACCCATTTACCATCAGGACTGATTTTGGGATTGAGTTCTGTTCCCATAGCGGATGTTAATCTACGGGCATCTCCACCATTAATAGTAGTGACCCAAATATCATCTGCATGTACAAAGACGATATGATCTTTACTGGCATTGGGTTGACGAAGTAACATAGTACCCTGCGCAAACAGAGTACCATATGTACTTAAGAGTACAAGGCAGAAAACTATTCTGCGAATACCGGAATATTTATTTTTCATATGGTTGGTTTTCAAATAAGCAATTCGTTTATAATCTTACTATATTAAAATGTATTTCTAAAAATATGCTATCGTTTTCTACTGTGTCATTGCTGCTTTTATTCATAAAGACCGGTTGAATGCACTTTCTTACCGCCTACAACTGTCAACTCCACTTTTGTTTTATAAATATCTTCCGGTTTGATCTCAAAAAAATCTTGTGAGAGTACGATAAAGTCTGCCAGGTACCCTTTTTTAAGTTGTCCTTTTTCTTGTTCATCAAAAGAACCGTAAGCAGCACCTGCGGTATATGCATACAATGCATCTTGTAAACTGATTTTTTGTGTAGGTATCCAGCCGCCCACCGGCTTACCATCTGTTGTCATTCGATTCACTGCATTATGGATACCTCGAATCGGATTTAAACTGATACAAGCCGGCCAATCGCTACCAAATACCAATTTAGTTTTGTTTTGCAGAAATGATGCCCAGGGAAATGACAAGGGTAATCTTTGTTCTCCTACTGCCTTACTCCATACATCAATGGTTCCCGGATCTGCATGAATAGGTTGCATAGAAGGTAATACACCGAGTTTATTAAACCTTTCAATATCCACAGTAGTGGTCATTTCAATATGTTCAATTCTATGTCTTTTATTTTGTTGACCATTCGCAGTCATAGCTTTTTCATAAGCATTCAATACAGATCTTACAGATGCATCGCCAATAGCATGTGTATAGATTTGGAATCCTTCTTGATCCAACCGATTCACCCACTTTTCATATTGATCAATTGGTATGGCATAATTACCTCTATAAATACTATCCAATTGTAGTAAGTCGCTATAAGGATCAATCATCACTGCTGTATGTGATTCGATTACGCCATCCAATAAAAATTTAACAGCAGTTGTTTTCAACCATTTTGGGTTTTTATTTTTTGACCGAATCGATTTCCAGCCTATGATATCTTTTTCGTTGGGACTTCTTCCGGCACTGAATGCAATAGAAGTTCGTACAGTGAGTTGATTGTTTTTGAGTAATGAATCATACAATTCATATTCTTCTCTGGAACCACTTGCATTCTGAATACTGGTAATCCCCAGTGTAGCCGCATACTTTAATCCTGTCAGTAATGCATTAAACTTTGCGGCTTTATCAGGCCCCGGCACAAATCGAGTTACTAAGCCGGTTGCACTTTCCTTGAAAGCACCGGTAGGTTCTCCATTTTTATCTTTCACCAATTCACCAAAACCTTTGAATGTTGTTTCTTTCGTAATTCCTGCAATAGTTAATGCTTTACTATTGGCCCAGCCGCTATGACCATCATAAGCTTTTAAATAAACAGGTCTGTCAGGAATGATGGCATCTAACATTTGTTTGGTGGGTAATCCTCCGGGAAATAAACTGTATTGCCAGCCGCCACCGGTAATCCAAGGCAGTTCAGGATGTTTTTTCGCATAGTCAGCTATCATCTGAATTGCTTCCTGCATGGTTTTCGCTTCCACAAGATCTACTACTGTTAAACCTAAGGAGCCGGATAAAAAATGAACATGTCCGTCATTGAATCCGGGCATCATCAGTTTTCCTTTTAGATCGATCACTTTGGTTGAAGCGTTTTTAAACTGATTCAAATCAGTATTGGAACCTACTGCCAAAATTTTATCTCCTTTTACCGCTAGTGCTTCTACAAAAGGAAGGGAAGGATCAGCAGTCCAGATATGTCCATTAATATACAATTGATCAGCAATATCCGTAACCAACGAATCTTTTTTCATGGATAGCAGTGCGAATACAGCAATGAACAGCAGCAGTAGGGTTTTTCTCATACAAGTAATTAAAGGATATCTAATGTAGGCAATTTTATTTTTTTCTCCGCATCGTCTCCCTCTATTGCCAAAGGCAAAAGATTGGGGACGTTGCGGTGACCGAACCGAGACAACCTATGATTTTATTTTACACGATCACTTTTGTTTTAGTATGTTTAAATCTACTATTAAACACAATCATCCTATCTGCGTAACACCGCAACCTCCCCCCTCTCGCCCAAGGCGAGATCGGGAGACGATGCGACGAACTTCCTTTTCATTTGGACACCCTGCGGGGAAGGAAACTGCTATACTTTCAATGATTTTAACCCAGCTATTAATTTTATTTTCTACATCAACACTTAATTTTGGACACGCTACAGAAAAAGAACAATAATCACACAAATACGGTGACTGATATTGCCGATATAAAAAGAATTATGGTACGCATCATCCTCATTTTACTACTAGCTATACCTTTCAATATTGTATCTGGCTTTCAGTATAGTAATGATAAAATGGTGTATATAGAAATAAAGGATTCCTCATTACTAATAAATGATGGCAGTAAATATAAGCTGAACTTCGAATTCACAAATAAAGAAGGGGAGAGAAACAACCTAAAATTACTGAAAGTAGAAAATAAAGTTTATTCAGCTACTCCACTCACGATAATACAACAGGAAGATGCTACCAATTGCCCATATATTTTATATCCAGGTGAACGAGTTGAAATAAGCCAAGATAATCAAGGCGTTTTACACTTTAACAATAAACTAGACAATAAAAGAACAAATGACTTGAACTTTTTAAATGAGATGATTCATGAAACGGATATCTTTTGTCCTTCTACTAGATTACTAAATATCATAAGCTTACGTGAATTAAAATCCAGAGCTACTCAAATTGAACATCTTAAGAAGAAAAGACTATCCTTTCTGATTTCATACAACCATTCAAAAAAAATGACTGATGAGTATAGAAAAATTGCACATGATTTTATTCATCAGTTTGCCATTTTAGATTCAATATATTTATTTAGTAAACTTAAGAGCTTAGAACGCTCATCTAGTTTGTTTAAATCTTGGGAAAGAAGAACTTTTAAAAAAATTATCAGTCAAAAAGATTTAAATGCTGATGCTGCAAATACTATATTGGTAAAAATTACTGAAACATTTATTTATTTTAAACTTTTCAATACTACACAGCCTTATATCAAAGACAGTAGCCAACTACATGTAGCTTTTGATTTAATACACTCTAGCTTTAAAAATTTATCAAGATCGTTTCTATTATCGAGACTTATAAACTTATCTGTGCAACTAAGCATCCCTGTAAAAGACCGATACTATCAAAACTACATACAAAATAATTTTAGTGATCGATTTAAGGTAATGAAAGTTCCCAACTCTTTAAATGCACATAATTTTATTACAGAGTTTGGAGATGAAAAAATAGTATACACTGATTTACAAACAATAAAACCTTTAAAATCAATAGTTGAAGAGCATAAAGAAAAAGTCATTGTATTTGATATCTGGGCTAGTTGGTGCAGACCTTGTATTGAACAGTTTCCTTTTTCAGAGAAATTAAAGGAAAAATATAAAAAAGAGGATATTACATTTATAGTAATATCTATTGATGATGATATTCTTGCTTGGGAAACTGGAAATAAAAGGCATATTGTAGATACTTCAAAAAGTTATCTCTTACTGGATAATCGAAACTCAAAATTTTTAAGATATTTCAATATAGCTACGATTCCTCATTTAATTATCCTTGATAAGAAAGGTAATATCGTCTCACAAAAAGCTCCTCTACCAAATGACTCAGCTTTAGAATTACTGTTAGACAAATACACAAAAGAATAGTAAGGAAATTAAAAATTATTGGTTCCTTCTTCGCATTCTATCTTCAAAAGAAACAGTTTCGCGCAACATCCCCTCGTACCTCGGGAGACGATGCGACGAACATCTCTTCGTGAGTACAACCCGCTAAGAAGCAAATAACATTTTCAGCAATTTCAATAACAAAAAAAGTACTAAAATACTTTTGGGTTATACAATTTTCTTTTCGGGTTATGCATGCATGATGTGCAATAAACAAGAATACACAATTTGTGATCAATCCATTGATCCATGCGTAAAAAGCTTTTTTTCCAAGCAGGTATTGTGGTCTTATTATTTGTACTGACGTATACAGCCAGTTCCAAATGGTTGAACTTCTCCCATTTCAACCGTGCCATGCAGTCACAACCCATTCCAGAACCGGTAGCAGAAGTATTGACTTACTTGATTCCGGTTGCAGAAATGATTGCTGTTATCGCCATAGTCCTACCCACTCTAAGACAAAAAGGTTTATTACTGACTGCGGTATTCATGACAGCATTTACCGGATATGTTCTCTACATCAAATTAGCAGGTTTTGATAGTAACACCTGCCCATGTGGAGGGCTCTTTGCAAACCTTTCATGGAACCAACACTTGATCGTCAATATACTCTTAACCATACTATCCTATTGGACACTACTGATAAATAATGTTCAACAACGAATTCCTGGCCATGGAAAAAGGAGGAATGCCGATGCCTCCCACCAAACCAAGTAGGCAAAAATTAAAATTGATCACTATGAAAAAGATGACCTTTCTTTTTGCGGCTGTGTTGATGGCCGCCATGGTAAGTGCTTTCACTGCAAAGCAACCTACCAGTGTCTATTTCAGGGACGCACAAGGTTTATTCCATGAAAAAATCGGAACAGGAGAATGTTTACCTGACCAGTACAATTGTGAATACATTTGGACTGGAGCAGTGGACAGCAATCCACAAAACCCTGCGAATTACCTGGAAACTGGTGATGCTGAAAGGGTTTTTGTTCCCGATCCTATCAATTAGGTAAAGGGCCGGGAGCTGTTTATTCAGCTCCCGGTTTTTGCATGTAGTTCAAAATTAATTGAGCTAAGTTTTCACCTTTCAGATTAATGGAAATAATCTTTCCTTTTGGGTCAATTAAAAAATTCCTTGGCACACCTGTTACCTTATACAATTTGGCGATAGGACTTTCAAAATCCTTCAGCTCGCTGATTTGTGCCCATACCAACCCATCTTTTTCAATAGCCTGTTGCCATGCTTCTTTTTCATTTTCACCGTCCAGTGAAATACCTATAAAAACAATATTCGAAGACTTCAACTGATGAAATGCTTTTACAACATTGGGATTTTCTTTTCTGCAAGGAATACACCAGCTTGCCCAGAAATCCAGAAATACAAATTTACCTCTCAGTGTACTCAGTTGAATGACCGATCCATCTAAAGCCTTCAAACTAAAATCAGGTGCCATACTTCCTTCTTTGACTGCCATTAAATCCTCGAGTAATTGATGGAGTTCCTGACCTACTCGGCTCTTTCGTATAGCTGCTGGCAGTTGCCCAAATAATGACGGCAATCCTTCAGGTTGATTAGCGGTCCGTATCCTTTCTTTTAATAGGATCAGGCTGAAATCTGCCGTAAGATTCGCCAATATAAAGGAATCCGTAAAAGCATTTTTACGACGGATATCCTGCTTGGGTTCCTCAGCAAGCATTTGTAGATAGCGCCGCTTATACACCATTTCAGTTACGTGTACTTGTGAACCGGTAATCGTAAAATCACTGGGATCACGAAAATCCAGATATACTTTTTCATTGCCAATAGCAAAGCTTATAAAAATACGTTTAGGATAGTTGGAAGGCAACCAATTGGTATCAGGTAAGATCGTGAGTCGACATCGCATTGGCTGATCCAAAGCTCCGGAAAAAGAAAAACGATCTCCCTGCAATGAAAATGTGTCGTTTATACGGACACCTCTATCATTGGTATAGGAAAGTACCAGTTTTTTTACAGGAAAAATGGCAGGATGTATTATTCCGTTAATGACAAAACCCTTACTCTGCGCCTGACTATAATAGCCTGTTAGTAGGAATACAAAAAGAACCCAGTTATACTTTTTCATTATCTAATATTTTGAGGAATGCCGGTTAATCTGATTTCAATATCCGGTATCGGTAATACATACCTCGGATCATTGGGTGGTAAACTATAGGTAGTACTGCCTATCCTTCTGGTTAATGTTCTGGCAAACCGCGAGTCTTTATTGAGCCTTCTGAGATCCTCCCATACAAAGCTGCAGGTAAAAGCCAGTTCCTTTCTTCGTTCAGTCAATACTTTTACCAATGCTTCATCCGGATCAGTTGCTGTTAAAGGAACAAAACTGCCTGTCCGCCATCGCTTAACCAGTAGTGTATTGAGAGTAGTCATAGCAGTTGCTGCTTGACCCAGCCGTGCAAGACTTTCAGCACGTATCAGAAAAAGTTCATTCACCGCTACCCCTGCAAAAGAAACCATATTACGACCAGTATAAAACCCTTTGAAAATGGGTTGATTATTAAACAGGCGAAAGAAAACGGTTCTGCGTAGATCATTATTGGCATAACTGCGATACAAAAGCGTATCAAACAAAGGCCGGTTGGAAACAAAATAATTAGAGACAGCACCTTCTGCATAAAACAAAACTTCCGGGTGCTGATTTTGTAGTGTTGGGAAAGGCAAGGAGGCTGAAGCATTAACGCTATTATAATCAAGCAGTGTGGATCGGATCGCAAGTACCTGAGCTGATAACTGAGCTGCACTTGTCCAGTTTCCCATCAGCAGATGAATACGGGCAAGCAAACCCAAAGCAGCAAGTTTGGAAGGTCTCATCGCAGGACTCGTACTTTCCGGTAGCAGGTCAACGCACTGCGTTAAATCCTGCAGTACCTGATCATAACATTGTTGTACACTGGATCGACCCGGCCTATCATTCACGTCCGAACTAAACCGAAGGGGAATGCCCAAATCTGAATTGGCTTTCAAAGAATCATAGGGCGCTGCAAAATATTGGAGCAATTGATAGTTCGCCAATCCCCGGAAAAACAAAGCTGCACCCTGTATCTGCTTCCATTGTCTTTCGTTCTGTGTAGTAATGGGAATCTTGCCCAAACCCTCTAGACAAATATTTGCCACCGCAATTATTCGGTAATGGGTCAGCCATTCACTGGGCATTCTGCCTTCATAAATTTCCTTGGCCCAGATATAACCATTACGTTCTATCGAAATATTGACGGCATTATAATCCGCATCTGTAAGATAGATTTGATCGGAACCAAGTAACCCGAGATGGCCATATTCCCGGAACATATAATCTGCATCCAGTAAGGCTTGGTAATCGTCTAGTGTACTAAGCACTACACTGGATCGGTTGATACGTTCATCCAGCCATTCCTGTTGTTTGGTGCAGGCGATGAATAAACTATAAAAGCAAAGAGACAATATTATCTTTTTCATATTTTCTTATTTAAATTGTAATTGAAAACCAAGACTGATGGTACGGATCGCGGGAATTTGCTCTATGCCTTGGAAAGAATCGTTGACATCCGGGTCAATCCCCTGTCGGTTGGCCCGCCATAAAATCCCGATATTATTGAGGTATAAAAACAGGTTTAAAGATGCGGGTATTCGATTACCAAGGGATGGAAAAGAATAGTCAAGCCGCATATCCTGTAAACGAATATGATCGCCTTTCTCTACCAAAACGGAAGATGCTGCGTAAAAATCACTTCTTGGTTGGTTACTTGGATAAATAAGTGAAGGCACAGAACTGACCAATTCATCTCCCGGCTTTTGCCAGCGTTGATAGAAATCTTGATGCTGTCTGACAAGTACCAGGTCCTGATAATTCAAACTCACAGAATTTCTACGGAAATAGTAACCTGCTTTCCATACAACATTGACGGAAAGCCCCCATCGTTTATAACTAAGTTCCGGACGAAGATTGCCCCAGAACGTAGGTCTTGCTGATCCATGAAAAATGAGGCTATCGGGTGATGCATTGGCAATGATATTGATGTATTGATTGCTTCGTTGACCATTATAAAATCCAAGGGGGTCGCCATTCGTTCCATCAACACCTGCCCAGGGATAACTCCAGATCCCAAAAAGAGGTTTACCGGGTTTAGCCACTAAGTTCCCATTTGTTCTGACAAGATCATTGGCTAGATAATTACGCTCGAAACTGATGACTTTATCCTGAAGGGTTTGAAGATTGCCATATACAACCAGGTCCCATTTTCTTTTCAAAACCTCAGCTTTGAAGCTGAGTTCAAACCCTTGGGTACGTGTGGATGCTCCATTTCCACTAAAACTGCTAAATCCGGTCGAAGTGGGCAAGCTGGCATTCTGCAACAAATCCATGGCTCTTTTTTGGTACCATTCCAATGAACCGGATAGTCTTCCCTTAAAAGTAGAAAAGTCAAGTCCTAGATTTATCGTCTGCACTTTCTCCCAACGCAGCAAAGGATTAGGCGCTGAGGCAAGTTGCGCTATCGGCAATCCGGTAATTGCGCTGGTCAGGAAACGAGCAGTGAGTAAAGAGTTGGCATTGACTGCATTTCCATTAAACCCATATGTAGCCCTGAACTTTAAGGATGGATCAGAGGTAATTTGCCAGCCCGTGCCAATAGACCATAATGGACTAATTTTTTCATTGGTTCGAACACCAAAAAGATTTGCTCCATCACTTCTCGCACTGAGATTCAAAGAATATTTCTTGCGGAATACATAACCGGCATTCAAATAATAGGAAACAAAACGATTGGTAATTTCATTGATCGTAGAACCTGACGGAGGAATGAGGGCATTTCCAAAAGGATTTACCGGTAAGGTATTTTGATAATTAAGGTTGGTTGCCCCAATACCATATTGTTCATTAAATCCATAAACGGTTCTCGAATATCCTTCTGTTTTTCTTTGACGGATTTCAAAACCGATGATGGCATTGACAACATGATCATCGGACCATTGATCCTGATAAGATACTTGTCCCCTTAGGTTTTGGCTATTTAGCACAGATTGTGATTGATCAAGGATGCCCCCTTTAGGAACCTGATAAGTAAAACTTCCGTTGGCATTGCGGATAGAATACCGGTTCACGAGGTTTCTGGCTGCATAACTCGCCATACCTTGAATTCGTTGGCCGGTATTAACTTGGTACTCTTGTTGATATTGAAGCTCAGCCTGAAAACGCTTGTTGAATCTGTAACGAAGTCCACCTTTGGTTAATAGGTTACGATAACGATCCTGTTGGCTGGTTTGCGATATTTCATCCAGCATATGAAATTGCCAGGGTAAAAAACCAAGCTGACTCACACTATCAATATAAGTACTTCGGTAATCCTTAATAAGCGGTTGGGTTAAGTCCGCATAAGGATACAACTGGCTATTGGTAGCATAGTATGTAGCCTGGCTTCTGAATCCGAAAGGATTGGGCTGTTGTTGAATATTGGAAATAAAGTACAATGAACCTGTAAACTCTAGTTTGGAATTGATTTTGATCGTCGTTGAACTTTGTAAAGTCAGCCTTTCACGTTGATTGGATATTAATTTTTCCAGATTTTTATCATAACCAACAGATAACTGATAATGATGAGTAGGCGAACCGCCGCGCATTTGAAGCGTATATTGCTGTTGTATTTCAGGTCTGTAGAGCGCATCCAAAAAGGATTGCCGCAAGTCCCTGTTCCCCAAATTGGCTAAAGCAGATTGCAAAGCGTCTGTGGAAAGACTCCCGGCACGGTGTTGCTGTAGCAATTCTACCACTGGACTCAATGCTGGTCGGTTAGTAGTACTATTAATGGAGGAATTATAATATCCTTGGTCAAATAAAAACCTTTCCGCTTGAATATAGGATGCAGCATCAAGATAATTCCGGGTATACCAAAGATTGGGTTTTCGACCTATTGAAAGGTTTTGAGAAAAAACAATTTGGGGTCTTTGGTTAAACCTGGCCTTTTTTGTAGTAATCACCACTACCCCATTCGCAGCCCTCGAACCCCAGATGGAAGCAGCAGCCGCATCTTTGAGTAAAGTGATAGATTCAATATCGTTGGGATTAATACCTGAAATATCCCCCTCGAATGGAAAATTATCCAGTACAATCAAAGGAGCAGAAGCGCCGGCTTCAAGGGTACTTCTCCCCCTGATATTAAAGGGTTCCTCTCCTAGATTTTTATTAAAAAGAATACCCGGTGCTACACCATCCAGCCTTTCTAAAATATTGGTAGAGATCCTTCTGTTAATCAATTGTTGATCCACAAGAGTAAATGACCCGGTCGAACGTTCCTTAGGAATGCTTTGGTATCCTGTATATACAGTTACCGATGACTCACCTTTGTTTGAAATCAGGAAGAACCGGGTAATATTTGGGTTAAAGGGAACACGTATATTACCATAACCTTCGGCACTGATCAAAAGGGTATCTCCGGTAAAATATTGGTTAAGTTGAAAAAAACCGTCACTATCGGTAAACAAAGATCTTCCTGTCTTTTTTAATTGAACAGTGGCTGATACAATAGGTTGTTGGGTAGTAGCATCCAGCACTTCTCCCCGGTAAAGTATGGTTTGAGTGAAAGAGAAAATGGGTAATAGGTAAAGGCAAAGCAATGCCTGTACACGTATATAGCAACGCATAGATTGTGATTTTGGGTGAGAAAATAAAAGCAGAAAAGGGCGGTATGGGGGACCGCCCGTGATCCCATGGGCCTATATGGGATTCTTAGGTTTTTTTGCAAACTGCGTGAGTAGCAGATGCAGGGCCCATCTGGGTGAAGGGCTGTAAAAAATCGGGTTATGGCGGTTTTTCATACTCCGTGGTTGAAAGGGTACGGAGTCTTTGTAAGCGTGTTCCAAAAAAATAGCGTGGAACTCAACTTACCGCCACAGAGGTCCTAGGAGACCCAGACACGAATAAGAGAGCCCACGCCGTAACGTGGGCATTCCACTTATTGTCTTGTGTCGATGAAATTTCCTAGGTTTCTGTGACAAGACTCAAAGCGAATGCTTCAAATATGTTAGAAGTTTCGCAATTTAATTATTCCATGTAAATATACTGAAAAAGCAATATAAAGGGACATATCCCTTTGATTTTTTTGAACATTTTATCTCACTTGCTGTTTGTGACAGAAACCAGCAAAATAGACCGCTTCATCATACAAAAAGTGAAAGACCTCCGCATTGCGCATGGTATGACACAAATTACGCTATCGCAGAAATTGAACATGAGTGATAGTTTTATTGGTCATGTGGAGAGTCCGAAAAGAAGAGATAAATACAATCTGAAACATATCAATTCCTTAGCAAAAATTTTCAAGTGCTCACCCAGAGATTTTCTTCCTGAGAAACCTTTATAATCTATGATCATCACTATAAGTGTTATGATCTAATTAATAAAACCCTTCGGAGAAGTAACCAAAATATTTCTAGCGCATTATCATCATTTCAATTCATCTCTTCGAAAAGCTCCGGGCGTTTTTCCATACAAAATTTTAAACTGTTCAATAAAATGATGAGGTCTTCGATAACCACAACTCAAGGCAATCGCCTGAATACTCAGGTCCGGTCTGCGTTCTAACAATTCAGCGGCCAGTCTCATTCGAAAACGAATGATGTACCTATGTGGACTCACACCAAATACTTGAGCAAAACCGGATTTCAACCCTTGTAAATTCCAGGTGGTCGCTTTACACAAATACGACAAACTTAAAACTCGATCAGGATGAGCATGAATGATATCCCTCACTTGATATGCTTTTCTAATGATGTTCAAATCAATGCCGGGATGCCGGGTCATTAAAACATCTTTTACTAAGCGATGACGATAGGTTTGTGTACATTGATGCAATAAGAGTCTAATTTGTGCAGCAACAAAAGCGGGATACAAATCACTCTCTATCTCTAAGGGTAATAAACGTTGCCACTCTTGTTGAAAGGTATGATCAATAGAATGAATGACGATCGGGTACGGCTTTTCTGAAGACATTAAGAGAGGATATAATCGAAAAAGATAAGCAGAAAAAAGAGTGGTAAAACAACAACAGATCCATTCATGATTACCTGAATCCAACGATACTTGCACTTGAAAACCCGGTTGGGTAGGAAAAAATATAACTCCATATTGAGACAATGCAATGCGCGTATCACCATAATAATTCAAACACAGTTCCCCTGCTTTAACAAAAACCAACACCCATTTTTTGAAGGCAGCTTCAGCAAACAAAACAGCCGAAGAACCGGTTTGTACAGTGTAATGATAAATATCAACTTCGTCATGTTCATAGTGTTGACAAAGATGTACATAGTCCTTACCCTGCATGAAACTCGATTTAAAACCCTGTATCAAGTGCGAAGAAAGAGACAAAGGAATTTGTTCTTCCTTCGTTACCTGAAGGGAAAGTTGCGAGCCGGGTAATAAATACATCACTATACTTCAGTAGTGACCATATAACAACTGCTGCAATTACAACCCATTTCAACATTACCATTGTTATCCACCATTACCCTTACTTTACAAGTACAATCATCTCCATAACAAGTAGACAACTTTTCACCCATCACATTTTCGTTTTCACCCAGCTCCTGCTCTATCACTAAATTGTGTTCCCCCGTTTGGGTTTGATAGAATATCAGCGCAACTATTTTATGTGAACCATGCACAAAAGAAACATGATTGATCTGAAGCAATGCTTCTTCCGGAAACTGTTTGGCAAGGTATTGTGTTACTCGTTCAAAAGCCGCTTCTTTGGAAGCTACTATCTTTTTTTCTTGTTGGATTAAATGGACATAATCCTGATTGGATTTTTGACAACCCAAGAATACTAGGGTTAAGATCAAAAAGAAGATTTTAGATGCCATGGGATTTATTTTGAACCAAAACTGTCTTTTTAGATCCGCAGTATTTCTTGCGATTGTGAATCCGGTAGTTGATTTTGTGAATATGGTAGAAACAATAGGGAATTGTAATTTTAAGCAACATGAAAAAAGTCTTGTTCTTATTCATGATCTCCATCTGTACAGGAACTAGTTGGTGCCAGTCTATGGATCAACCGCAAGTCATAGGTGTTTTACATGACATTCCAATAGTGATCCAGACAACTTCTTCTGCACTCAAGTATGAGGGGAAATTCACCGGTTATTTTTTACCCGGTAAAATTTCTGTTGGACTGATGTCAAGAAAACAATGGGCAGACTTCGATCATATGATACAACTTGGCAAGCCTCAAAAAATAAGCGATGAAGCAACCATTCATATTATTATAGTAGCCAATCAAAAAACAATCGCTAACAAAAAAGTTCCTTACAGCCAACTAACGACAAACCTCATAGATACTTTTTTACGGCAGGGAGATGAATGGACACTCTCTCTGCAAACCCATAGAAATGCAGCGATTCAATATTGTTTTAAAGGATCGAATAGCACACCCTCTATTGAAGGATATCGATTGACCCAATATTTTGATAGCAGCATCATGCATACGCGTTCTAAGCAAATGAGTCTCGAAAAGAAATCCATGACCCTTTTCAAAAAACTCCCCTCTCAAATCATGGAATTTCCACCGGGTTCTGTTCCGGAATTCAAACTCAACACCTACCCTCTCTTAAAAGATTCTATGATCGCTTACCGACTCTCCGATCAAAGTATCGCAGGACCATGGAAAAGATCCAACCTATTCTTTGCATTACCCAATTTGGTTCCTAACAATAACTATCGACTTGAATTGAAATTTATCGATCAGCAAGAAAGTACTGTTTATACCATACGGATACAACCATTTTGGTACCAGACATTAGTGGCCAAAAAAGCCGCAGTATTGCTGGCAATGGCCCTGATCATCATTGCAATCAGATTGTATTATAGAAATCGATTAAAAACTTCCACAGAACAAAGAGAAAGAATTGAAGAGCAACTAAGAACCATTCAATCTCAACTCAATCCACATTTCATTTTTAACGCATTGAGTTCCATCGAAGGATTGATTACTACCGGACAAACCCAATTGGCGAATGAGTATTTGAATAATTTTTCTGCGATCATGCGTGCCACACTTACTAATGCTGATAAGCTTTTCATCAGTCTTCATGAAGAGATCGAACTATTAGAACAATATATTCATATTGAACAATTACGTTTCGGTTTCGACTTTCAAATACAGGTATCACCTGAACTCGCTCTCAACAATATAGAAGTTCCGCCGATGTTACTGCAACCACTAGTAGAAAATGCCATCAAGCATGGTATGGCAAATGCAGTAGATCAAAAGAAAATAGATATCAGCCTCACAAAAAAGGAAAACAACTTGGTATGTATCATTACGAATCCGGCTTTCCCCGATTACCGATCCGAAAAAACTGCCGGGGGATTCGGCCTTGGGTTTATCCAACAAAGATTGGATCATTTTAAAAGACTGCACCCCCAAACACCCATTATTTTCCGTTTGGAAATCACAGAAGGAATAGCCATTACACAATTAGTGTACACCCATTGGTTTCGCTAACGATCCTGATCAAGCAAAGCCTGACGAACCAACGGCATTTTCAAACGTGCAACGGGTATCCTGGTAGCATCCTGTAAGAGCAAATATTGTTCGGTATGAAGACTGCGAACATATCGGAGATTGACAAGATAAGATTGATGAACACGAAAAAACTTGATGGGAGACAATAACTCATCATAATAAAATATTCCTTTGGATGAGACCAACTTATTCCCTTGTTGCAAATGCAGTGTAGTATAGTTATTAGAAGCTTCACAGAACTTAATATCCGATACCTGTATGAATATATGTTCGCGTCCTTGTGCTATCGCAAGGGTTTTTTCTTGTCCTTTTTGTTGATGTAGCTGATCCAAAAAGTGCTGAATACACTGAGAAGAAGTAGAAGAGAAATGATGCAGTAAAGCTTTTTCAACTGCTTGTCTTAATTCATTCGACTGAATGGGTTTGAGTAAATAATCCAAAGCAGAAAATTTAATGGCCCGAACTCCATATTGGTCAAAGGCTGTAGTAAAAATAACACGGTAGGAAGCGGGTGCAATTTGAGTAAGTATATCAAAGCCAGATGCTGTGCCCAATTCAATATCCAAAAACAATAAATCAGGCCGATGAAGTTGAAAGAGTTGGATACCTTCTTTTACTGTACTTGCTACTGCCAATAATCGAACTTCCGGACAAAAGCTCGTCAACAAGGCTTGAAGATGAGCCTGACTCTGAATTTCGTCTTCTACAATAATAGCGGTCAAGGACAAAGCGATTGAGTGAGAAAATACGCTCAGTCCTGTGGGCAATTCTAGGTCTTATAAAGATAGTAAAGAGTTGGAATAGCTATTATGTAAAAAAATCATATTTACTGATCAATAGACAACAAAAGGGCGGTATAAACCGCCCTCACCCAGAATCAGTACCACAGTACTGACAACATTTGTACTAAAATAAACAAATTATTAAAATTTATAATTATTCGCTAAATGTCTGAGCGTTATATAGAAAATAAACATTTTTGTTTACACATTATTGATTAGATTTAATATATGGAAACAATGGAATTATTAAAGGGGTTACATCCGGGGGCTTATCTAACAAGTGAATTACAAAAACGTAAGATCAGACCCGGACAAATGGCACTTTCGATCGGGGAATATCCTCAAACACTCAATGCTATCATGAAAGGCCGCAGAGCTATGAATACATCTTTATCCCTAAAACTCGAACAGGCACTAGGATTGTCAGAAGGCTTTTTGATGACCTTACAGGTATTTCATGATATTAAAAAAGAAAAAGAAACATTACATAAAAAATTTCAACCCGACCTCAGCAAATTCCGTAAAAGTTTGTTTTGGGATACACGTTTGGAAAACATCGATTGGATAGCACAGAAAAAAGCTGTCATAGAAAGAATCATGCAAAGAGGTAATACGCAAGAACAAGAAGAGATCAAACGATTTTATGAATCAGTAGAACTCAATTTAATGCAGCAGATGTCGATAAAGTAGTTGAATTAAGTTTGAGAATGACTTCATTAGGTTCAACTTAATTTTACTCTACCAAGATTGACCTCTTTAAGTTCCGTCAGTTAGTCAGTTGTTATTCCGCCGTTTCTTCGCGAAATCAGCTTAACTAAGATTTGTTCATACCGATCCATGAATGTTTTTTCAATAAATGCTGAGTAGAACAATTGAAATAATTAGTATACCTTTTCTCGAAGTGGGCCCAAAACATTTTAAGTTCGACACTTCAGGCAATGTTAATATTAATACGTTTTATCTTGTTTTTACAAAAAATGGAACTCCAACTCTATCAATATGTTCTTTTAATTGTTGGCTTTTAAGATGTGAGTAGTTAATAACATCTACCATATAAGGCAGTGTGCTTTCCTCAAAATCTACTTTCAACGATCTGATTGTTTCATCTGTAATGCCTGCGTTCATGATGGCAAGGTCTATATCGCTCCCAGGTTTGAAATTTCCTTTTGCCCTGCTTCCAAAAACATATACTAACTCAATAGCTGGATACTTACTTAATATTGAATATAAGCACTCAATGTCTCTTTTAGTAAGTCCGAACTTATCCGTAGCAGTGGTAGCAAGCATAAGCATTACTTATTTTCAAGAAAGAAGGAGTAGAGCTTCTGTAAAGCTGGATAAATACTTTCCCTTAATATTTCCTCAGACTTCTCAAATTTTTCTCCACTGTAATCATGCGATAATTCATTTCTGATGTCGAAGCCATCAATTAATGCCTGGGCATAATTAATAAAACCATTTTGCTGTGCCAACCGGATGGTATCTTTAGGAGAGGGTTTGAATGCAAAGCCCTTCTCTTCAAGAAAGTCTTTCATCACCTTCCATGAAAGGTCAAGTGTAAATTCAAATCTTTGAACAAGTCCATTTCGCTCAAGTTCGGTAAGTTCCGAGGCATCCATGGCTTCCTTAAGCCTTAAAAAGGCTTTTTCGAAATTATCGAAACGTTGTATCCAGCGAATATCTTGAGTCATGTAGCCAAATATACAAAAAGGAGATTTCTTCTACATAGTTGGTCCAAAATAAAAGAAACTCTATATAGCTAAACTTACTTTTAATTTCCGAGTTGCACAACGTCCCCACTCTTTCACATACAGTGATATTGGGAGACATTGTGTGAAACTGCTTTGAGGTTAAACCACGTTTCACCTTTAAGATAAATCTGTGATCTGCCATCTGATACCCCCAATAAAAAACCCCAACATTGTTGTTGAGGTTTTTCGTCGGGAAGACAGGATTCGAACCTGCGACCCCCTGGTCCCAAACCAGATGCGCTA
>CAYMQQ010000029.1:0-25822 GCA_964392685.1 uncultured Sediminibacterium sp. | reverse complement strand
GTGATGGAAAGGGAAACATTGTAGCCACCACCAATGCACAACAAACCACAAAATATACTACCACCGGTGGTAAGACTGTTAGTTTGCAAGTAGAAACATCATCCGGTTGTAAAAGTGATGTCTTTATTCCTGCCACACTTCCCTTTGTTCATCCATTACCTCAACCGGGATTCATTTTACCTGAAGTCTGTTTGAACGATGCCAGCGCACAGTTTACAGATACCAGTAAAATTTCCGATGGCTCTGAAGCTCAGTTCACTTATCTATGGAATTTCAATGCAGGAACACCTGCGGTAAGTCCAGCGCCGAATATTACCAGCAGTACACTCAAGAATCCACAGGTGAAATACAATAAATCCGATAATTATGCGGTATCACTGAGGGTGACTTCCAAAGATGGATGTGTCAACACCATCTCTCAAAATTTTACTGTCAACGGTTCCGTACCAAAAGCCGATTTTGAAGTACAAATGAATACTGTACTCTGCGCTAAAACCCCGGTGGTAATTTTAAATAAGTCTACAGTTGATTTCGGTGCTGTTACCAAATCAGAAATTTATTGGGATCGGGTGAATAGTCCTGCTGTATTTCAAATGGATGAAACACCGGCTATGAATAAAGCATACAATTATAAGTATGCGGTGTCGAATGCTGCCGGACAAAATTTCAATATACGTATGGTGTCTTATTCGGGTGGTAATACTTGTGTGAGTGAAGTGACAAAAACCATTACAGTACATCCGAATCCATTAGCTGCATTCACCGTATCGGCTGCGGATGTATGTTTTGATGAACCGGTATCATTCATCGATCAAAGTGCCATGAGATCGGCAGTATTACCCACCAGATGGGTGTGGGATTTGGGGAAAGGCAATACTTCATCTATTCAGAATCCGGTACGAGCTTATAAAGACTCGGGTTCATTCAATACCAATTTACATGTGTATAGTGCTGCCGGTTGTGGTAGTGATACGGCAACGGTTACTTTAACCATTTATCCGCTTCCGGTATTAAACATGGGAACGCAAAGAGTAACGGTATTGGAAGGTGGTCAAATCAAATTGAATCCGGCTTTCGTATATGGAAATGATCTCAGTTATTTATGGACCCCGCCATCCTTTTTGAGCAGCGATACCGTATATTCTCCTGTCTCCAAACCGGTAGATGATATTCGATATACATTTACGGTAACAGGTGAGGGGGGATGTTCGGTGAGTGATACGATTTTTATCAAAGTGTTAAAATCGCCGGAAATACCCAATGCATTTTCACCCAATGGTGATGGCATCAACGATACCTGGGATATTAAGTATCTTGAAAGCTATCCGGGTGCAACCGTTGATGTATTTAACAGGTATGGACAAATTGTTTTTCGTTCTTTTGGATATAACAGAGCTTGGGACGGTAGGTCAAACGGTCAGGTATTACCCATTGGAACGTACTATTATATCATTAATCCTAAAAATGGTAAACCGATGTATACCGGTTCCATAACGATTATCCGATAGCATGAATAGATTGAAAATATATGGATGGATCATAGGGGTTTGTTTGACTGTTGCTGCAAATGCGCAACAACGGCCTTACTATACCCAGTACATCATGAATAATTATATCATCAACCCGGCTGTTGCCGGCATTGAAAATTATTGGGATGTAAAAGCTTCTCACCGTATGCAGTGGGTTGGTGTACAGGATGCACCGGTAACTACTTATATCACCATGCATGGACCTTTGAAGAAAAATGATTTTGGATGGGAAACTGCTACCAGTATGCGCGCCAGAGGAGAGAATCCACGCGGACAAGCTTATTGGCAAAGTTATCAGTCTGCCGAGCCGCATCATGGAATTGGATTTACGATGTTGAATGATAAGACCGGACCTTTGAATCGCTTTGCCGCTTTTGGTACTTATTCTTATCACTTGGGTATTTCTCCTACTACGAGTTTATCAGCAGGTGTTTCAGCAGGGATCAGTAATATGAGTTTAGATGCTTCTAAACTCAATTTTGGTTCTACAACTGTAGATCCTGCTGTTGCGGGCAGTGGATTGATAAATCAAATAAGACCAGATATCAGTGCAGGATTATGGTTGTACGCAAAAGATTATTTCATAGGGGTATCTGCACAACAAATTGTTCCGCAAAATGTAGCATTCTCGAATAATACTGTGTATGTAGAAAAAGGGAAACTCGTACCACATTTATTTTTTAGTGCCGGTTATCGAATGCAGTTATCACAAGATGTCAGCTTATTGCCTTCCACACTTATCCGTTATGTTTCTCCTTTACCCATTGGTTTTGATCTGAACGCCAAGTTTATGTACCAGGATCTTTTATGGGTAGGAGGTTCTTATCGTTATCAAGATGGATTTGCCGGAATGGTGGGATTGAATGTTAGTCACAATATCAATATTGGATATTCTTATGACCTGCAAACCTCAAGACTCAATACCGTGAGTAAAGGAACGCATGAAATATTGATAGGGTTTCAATTGGGAAATAAATATGGAGATTGGTGTCCGCGTAATCTCTGGTAAGATTAGAGTCTGGCTTTCTTCAAAATTTTTATGGTAACATTATTGTCTTGCACCCATTGTTGAAGTAATTGTTGTTGATACCGGTCTATTAACATTCTTTTCTTTACCCATACAGAGTCATACTCACTGAAAGCAGCAGGGTAGGCCAACTGATCATTTTTTATCTCCGAGATCATCAAACGATCCAGTATCGCCAAGATTTCAGACGGATCTTTTATGATGATCTTTGTCTCCTGCTCACTACTCTCTTTTTCTTTTCTTTTTTCTTCAACGACCGATTTTTTGATTTGGGGTTTTTCCGGTGATGGCGGCTGAACAGTTTTTAGTTTTTTATCCAGCTTTTCAAAAGCAGCTATCATTTTTTCCAATGATTCCAGACTGGACGGAATGATTTTCTGTAGATTTAAATATTCAAAAGCTTTTATCGCAATTTCAACTTCTTTACTGATTTTTTCCTGTTCTGTTTTACTCAATAAACTCGCTTTCATCTCCTTTGCGATGGTCAATTTAGCTTCCTGCAAATCTTTTTCCATTCGCTGCATGTCCTTTTCATATTCCTCTTTAAAAGGTTTGCGTACATAAACGGGCATGGTGCTGGTGTCTAGTGTTTTATACGCCTGCTTCATTTCCTGCTCTGCTTTTTCTATTTTAACCAGTTCGTCTTTCCAGTCAGACAATTCCCAATTTTTTTCTGTTTGTATTTTTTGAAAAGCACCTTGTAATGTTGCGGGTATTTGTTGAATGACTTCTCTTACTTCTTTGCTATTTAATGATGCTTCTATTTCTCTTGACGCCAGCTCTAGGTTTTCACTCATTTCCTTTTTCAAAGAATTGGATAAAAAGAAAGCGGGATTGAATAGGGGATTGGTCACTTTCACGGCCATAGGTTCTATGGCAACGGGTTGCACTTCTCTTATCCGATTCATGATGGTTGTATCTGCAACTTTTGGTAAGGTCTCTGCAGTGGTCTTTTTCGACTGCGTAGGATGAAACCAGGCAACTGAACTTAAGATACCGGTTACCAGTAAAAATGATAAGAGCTGTTTCTTGTACGTAAATCTGTTTTCATGGGCACCGATCATTCGTTTTACCCTGTTCAATAATTCATGTTGGTGTGAGCCTGCTGCAGCCATAACCAATGCAGGTGCGGCTTGCAATTGCGCCATTCTCAATAAGGCTTCAGCATAAGTAGAAGCACTGTATTGAAATTGTAATACCCAATCATCGCAACTATTCTCTCTTTCTTTACGGATATGAGCCGAGAATAATCTGGTAAAAGGATTAAAGAACAAACTGATCTCTGCAACAGATAACAAAATATTGACGAGATAATCATATCGTTTGATATGTGCCAGCTCGTGTAATAAAATGGCTTCCAGTTGTGCTACTGTTAAATGGTTGATACTTGCTACCGGTACCAGTATCAATGGTTTTAAAAAACCAATGGTAAGAGGAGACGCTATTTTCTCTGATAAAAATATGCGCACTTCTCTTGTAATACCTAATTGTAGGGCAGTATCTTGTACAAAGACCCGCCAGTTAGCAGGCATTTTCACCAGTCCATCTTTTCTTATTTGTAGTGTATATCGATAGCCGATGACCCATTTGACAGATAAGAAGATCATCAAGATTAAATAGGCTGCGGATAAATATGGCAATACTTGTTCTGCCCATATCATCAATTTTAGAATAGTGGATCGAAAACCGGTTCCGGGTGGTACAACGGTAGTGATGGTTCCGGATGCCGTTCCGTCAACAATGGGTGTCCATTGTTGATAGGCACTGTAATAAAAGAATAAAGTGATGATGAACCAGATAAAACCAATGCTTTGTAAAATAACGGCCAGACTATATTTTACAGAAGCCCTAGGCTTGGCGAGTGATGTAATCAGTAGATACAATAGCCACAAAATCGCCATCTGCCATAAACTATTCGCAATGGCATAACCCAGAGATTGTAGAAAAATTGATTGAAAAACGGGGAGCATTTTATTGCTTTTTCAAGTTATCCAATAGCTTTTGGATCTCTTCCAATTCTTCTTTATTCGGTGTTTGGTTACCCAATGCCTGCATCACCAGTTGACTGGAAGATCCTCCAAACAATGAGCTGATCATTTTACCAACGATCTGTTGCTGTGTGCTTTCTCGACTGATATTGGCGCGGTAGATATGTGTTTTACTACTGTCGTCTCTTTTTACAATACCCTTTTCAAACATGATCTGCATGAGTTTAAGGGTAGTGGTATAACCCGCATCCTTGTGCTCACTCAATATTTCATGTACTTCACGAACAGTAGCAGTTCCTTTGTCCCATAAAACCCGAAGTATTTCCAGCTCACTTTCTGTGGGCTTAATGTGCTTAGCCATGCTTTACGATTTAATTCGTAAGCAATTTACGAGGTTAGTCGTAAATGAGCAAGAAAAGTTATGTTAAGAGTCCATAGTCCATAGTCAATAGACCATGGTCCATGGACTATGGTCTATTGACCAATGTAACCCCAACCCCATACGCCGCAATCTTTTTAAAGCGTAGTTGTTCTTTTTGGATACTGGCTCTGTAATACGGCTTGAAAACGCCTTTTTTATCTAAAAAACCAATGGTACAGGAGTAGGGTTGACTGTCTTTTTTGATTTCTACGATGGGCTCCTTTCCCAAATTGGGGATGTTGATGGAGTCGGTGATACGTAATTCTTTGTATTGCATTCTAACGGTGTAATGAAAGCGGTGTTCTGTTTCATAAAGGTATACTGCAAATTTCCAGTCGTTGAATTCATCCGGTACTTTTTGCTGGTGAGATGCAACAGCTTCTTTGCGAATAGTAGACCGTAGTTCTCCAATAGAATCAGCAGGTATCACCACAGTGGTTGATGCAGCTGTTTTAGATTGTTCAGTACTGTTGTTACATCCTATATGAATGATGACCAAGCATATCAGGAAGCTAATAGTATTTTTCACGATTACTGTGTAATTATTTAAATAAGAAGAAAATTAATATGTTTTTCTTGAAAAAATCAAAATGGAATTTTAAATTTATTAATCCCCCCGTGAATTGAATATACTTCAGATGTAATTCTCATTCAAGTCAGCTAATCATAATTGTTATTTAACTCAAAGAGTATGCACCTCATTCAACGTTATTTTATATTGCTATGTGGTCTCTTAATGATTAATACGGTCTTTGCTCAGCAAAAAAGTTTTCATTTAAGAAATGCATATGAAATTAGTGGGTGGCTGTATAAGGTCGATAAAGGAATTTATTCACCCAAAAAAGAAGAAAAAGAAAAGATATTAGGCAGCCTGATTTGGTATGCCAATCTTCAGGATAGTACTGATGCTCCTGCCGCACTGAATTCTATTTTAAAAAAATATCCTACTCTTTTTACAATCTCAAACAAATTGATCCGTGATCTAGCTTCTATTGATACTTTTTTCAATATCACACTTACTGAACGGCATCCATCCTTAATGAGTATTACGGATATCAACCTGAGAAATAAAGTTGAATCATTCAATAAAAAGTACAGAACGGCATTAGAAGAATTAAAACAGCTTGAAAACGAGTATACTGAGCAAGCTAATGATATAGTGACACAACTACCAAACATCCAAGCTCGGATTACAACTGAAAAAAACAGTATAAAACAATTCGAACTTGATTCCTTATACGTTATTCAACAGTTGAATGATACCACTTTCACTGATCGTAATGGACTTTTTAAAAAACAAAAGGTACTGAAAGATACATTGTCGAATAGGCGAAAGAGTTTAAATACGGCGGAAGAAAAAATGATTGAATTGCAGAAAAAGCAAGCGGAGAATAATATCCGTTTAAAACTTAAAAAAAGTACAGTAGAATCTTTAAAAATAGAAATTGAAAATTTTTTTGAAGCAAATGTAGATAAGCTTTCAGTTTTTATCATTGGGCTCAATGGTGGAGATTTAACTTATTCAGGTATTGCTTCAGCCAAAACATACTCTAATGCCTTTTATCAGTTAAGCCATGATGAGGACTATCAATTTCAATCCAAGCTTTATTTATGGGATGCACAACAGTACAAAGGATTTAAGTTGCCATCACAAACAGATGCCATTGAGGCTGTAGCGATTTATCTCGCAAAAAGAATCAAGCAAGAGTCTGTAATGTGGTTTTTTGAAACGATCACACGAAACGCAGAAAGATTTGAGTTAATCAAAACTTTTTTTCCTACTACAATTAAGTTGCTCCAGAGTAATGAAAACTATGAAATTCCCAACCTGGGAACTCAATGGAGGTACTCGTTATCGAAGGATTTTATGCAGATGCCAAATAATATTTTGCAAAGTGATTGGATAAGAAAAACATGGTCCGGGTATAGCGATTATGAACAATACTTTAGAGGGGCTTGTGAAATGGCAGAACTGGTATTAAACAGATATTCCTACAAGGATATTATCAGGTCGCTTTATTTATCACAGAATGTAAATACTACTAAACGTCCTATCACCATTGATGCATTTGAATTTAATGACCTTATTCGTTTTTTATATGCTGTCAATAATGAACTGTTTATTCCAGATACATCAGCAGCGTTTCGGCCACTTATGTATGAGGATATGATCAATATGACGGGTCGAGAAATGGAGATCATGATTAGTCTGATTGACCTTAAGTATAACGGAATAATCGGAAAAATATTCAAAAAAATGAATGATTCTCTGACTTTAGATGCGACTCTAACTGCCGAGAATGTTAGGTATTTATTGGGTAATGTACAAGCAATGATTCGACAAATAGAAATAGCCAATATTCAATTTGTGGAAGCACAAAAAAAAGCCGGAGAAAATGATGATGTGTTTTTTAATGCGTACAATATATGGAGAACTTTCGGCTCATTATTAAAAGTCTTAACGAATGATAATGCCAAAGATTATCTTAATGAAAATTTGCTAAAAGCAAAGACAGCTTTTTCTCATGTTGAAGACTTATTTGAAGTGTATAATCTTTTATCTAAAAAGAATTTTTCAGGGGCGGTATTAAATACGATTGGTATTGTTGAAAAACTGATTTACACTAGTCAGTCTAATCAGATGTATCAGATTGATTTGAATAAAATACCTGATAAAATAAAAGATATTCCACTTTTAAAAGAAATAGAAGCCAAGCTCGTAAATGTGAAGGTTCCAAATGGTATTGATACGGTTTTGTATAATGCGTTAAATCAACTTGCAGACAGATGGTGTTTTGAGTTTGATATAAATGAAAAAACACTCAAATTCCAACAGAAGAGTGTATTTGCATCAGTTTATTTTGAAAAAGATCGTCATGCCTTACAATTGGTCAGAAAGTTGAGTGGATTTTTGAACGATGTAGCTGTTGCCAAAGATGAAAAGCAATTAGCTAAAGTGGTAGAGTCCTATGCCTTGCCGGTAGGATCTTATAAGCGCAAAAGAAATAATTGGGCATCTCTCGATATCAATGCTTTTGCCGGTGCTTATATAGGGTATGAAAATGCTTTACCCCAACCCAATGATCTTTCCGGTAACCCCGCAATTAAAAATGTAAAGACAGGCGGTGTATGGGGTTTATCAGTGCCGATCGGAATTTCATACAGTACCGTACTGCGAAAAAGAATTCATTCGACTACCTTATCTGATGAGTTCGTACAAAATCCTGATCGAATTCGTTTTAGTAAAGATGGACGGAGGTCGCAACTCAGAACGAAATCTACGCTGACTTTTACCGCGAGTATTATTGATTTAGGTGCAATTGTTTCATACAGACTCTTTAATTCTTCCGACAAACCTTTGGGGCAAGACTTAAAGTGGAGTCAGTTCATCAGTCCAGGCTTTCACATGAGCTTGGCTATTAAATCAACTCCGTTGGTCTGGAATTGGGGTGTTCAATATACACCGCAACTCAGAAAATTTGAAGAAGCTGGAATAGTAAATGATAAACAATATAACGCAACTAGATTTTATACGGGTATTTTCTTCGATTTACCTTTATTCAATTTGTGGGAACGCAAGCACATCACATCTCATAAATAAAAAAAAGACCCGTTTCAACGGGTCTTTTTTTATTAGAATTCTTTTCTTCTATTTCTTCTCCTCTTTCAAATCCACCTTAATATTCACAACATCTTTCTCTTCCAGATACATGGAGAATTGTTTGGCTACATCTTCAGATAATTCTTTTCCATTGATAATCACTTTTCCGTCTTTGATCTCCAGAGAAACGTTATCACCTGTGATCAATCCGGCTTTCTTGAGTTCATTGATCATCTCATCCATCTTCATGTCTTCTGCATTCACACTTACATTCACTTTATTATCTCCATCAGTCGCTTTGATCTCAATTCTTTTCTCTACGATCTGCTTGTCTACATCCGCACCATGCAATTGAGCAAGGGTAGGAGCGATCACTAATGAAACAATCGACATCAATTTGATCAGGATATTCATAGATGGACCGGAAGTATCTTTAAAAGGATCCCCTACGGTATCACCTGTTACAGATGCTTTATGTGGTTCAGATTTTTTGTAGAACATCTCACCGTTGATCTCAACACCTTTTTCAAATGATTTCTTGGCATTATCCCAAGCACCGCCGGCATTGTTCTGGAACATACCCATCAATACGCCACTCACAGTAGCACCTGCAAGGAATCCACCCAATGCTTCAGCACCCAATAAGAAACCAATGATCAAAGGAGATACGATGGCAATGGCACCAGGCAACATCATTTTTTTGATGGATGCTTCAGTAGAAATCGCTACGCATTTATCATACTCAGGCTTTCCGGTTCCTTCCATGATACCCGGAATAGTACGGAACTGACGACGTACTTCTTCTACCATCGACATAGCAGCTTGTCCAACCGCACGAATCGCTAATGAAGAGAAGATGAAAGGAATCATTGCACCTACGAATAAAGAGGCTAATACTTTCGCCTTATAAATATCAATACCATTAATACCCGCAACACCCACAAAGGCTGCGAACAATGCCAATGCAGTCAATGCTGCAGAAGCAATCGCAAAACCTTTACCGGTAGCAGCAGTGGTATTACCAACAGCATCCAACACATCTGTTTTTTCACGTACTTCTTTTGGCAGTTCACTCATTTCAGCAATACCACCTGCATTATCTGCAATCGGACCAAATGCATCAATTGCTAATTGCATGGCAGTAGTGGCCATCATACCGGCAGCAGCAATCGCCACACCATATAATCCTGCACACTCATAAGAACCCCAGATACCACCTGCCAATACCAGGATCGGTAAGAACGTAGATTCCATGCCCACTGCCAAACCTCCAATGACGTTGGTAGCATGTCCCGTAGAAGACTGACGAATGATCGACATTACCGGACGCTTACCCATTGCGGTGTAATACTCAGTAATGATGCTCATCAAAGTACCTACGGCCAAACCTACCACAATAGCGCCTAATACACCATCGCGGGTAAACTCAAGACCACGAAGGGTCATGGTTTCAGGTAATATATAATATACCAGACCTGCACAAGCAGCGGCAGTTAAAATAATAGAACCCCAGTTACCCATATTGAGGGCTTTCTGAACATTGGCAGTATTGATACCGGCTGCATCGCTAACACGAACAAACCAAGTACCTACGATTGAGAATAAAATACCTACACCTGCAATCAACATCGGTAATAGGATTGGAGCATAACCACCAAAATTGTCTATTGAAACCGTTTCTTGTCCCAATACCATGGTTGCCAATACAGTAGCTACATAAGAACCGAATAAATCTGCACCCATACCTGCTACATCACCTACGTTATCACCTACGTTATCGGCGATCGTTGCGGGGTTACGTGGATCATCTTCCGGAATACCGGCTTCTACTTTACCTACTAAATCAGCACCTACATCGGCAGCTTTGGTATAGATGCCACCACCTACACGCGCAAACAAGGCAATAGATTCAGCACCGAGAGAGAAACCTGTTAATACTTCAATGGTCTGAAGCATTTCAGCGGAATTCGCTGCTGCTTCGGGAGCAAATACCTGCTTCAAGATCAGGTAAACACCGCCCAAACCTAATACGGCTAAACCGGCAACACCCAATCCCATTACTGCACCACCGGTAAATGATACATTCAGGGCTTTTGACAAGCTGGTTCTTGCTGCCTGAGCAGTACGAACATTGGCCTTGGTAGCCACTTTCATACCAATATAGCCGGCAACAGCACTACATACAGCACCCAGCACAAAAGCCAAAGAAATGGACCAATGTGAATGTGGATTACTGCTCGCCATCACACCCAATAACAAGGCTACGATTACAACGAAATAAGTCAGTATTTTCCATTCAGCTCTAAGAAAAGCCATCGCACCTTCAGCAATATAATTGCTGATTTCTTTCATACGGTCATTACCCGCGTCCTGCTTGGATACCCAATTAAACTTCAATAATGTGTAGAGGAGACCTACAACTCCCATCGCCGGAACGGCATAAAACAAGATTTTGTCCATAATACAGTGTGTCTGGTAAGTTTATGTTAATTGAAAGTCTGCAAAAATAGGGGGAAAAGGCTAAAAACAACGGTTAGGCTGCTTTGTGTTGAGAATATATCCTATTGAAAAAACTTATTCCTCTAATTCAGTACTGTCAGTTCTTCCCGTAAAGGCGGAAGAAAGTGCTTTTGCCTTATAAATATTACGGTTGTAACGATTCCCGAGCACAATAATAGTAGCAGAATCTTTAATGTATCTGGTGAACACCGTATTATTGCCATGCCACCATCCATTGTGGTATACAATTTCTTCTGTGGGAGAATTCAATAAACGCCAGCCCAATCCATAGTTATGAAATGATTTATTTTCGAAACTATAGGGTTGATAAGCAAGTTCTTGTGAGGCTTTACTCACATAAGTTCCTTCATGAAGCGCTCTATCCCACAATAATAAATCTCGTACGGTTGAATACACATTCTTATCTCCATAAATGCAATCTAACTTCTCAATGCCATAGGGTACATTATTATATCGATAGGAAGGAATATAATTTCCGGTATCTGCCACACTGAACACATAGGAGTCATTCATACCCAGCGGTATGAATAAGCTATCCTTCATATAGGTTGGATAAGATTGTCCCGATACTTTTTCAATGATCAAAGCCAGTAGCGCATAATTTGTATTACTATACCTAAAAGCTCGGTCGGGTGCAAAGAGTGGGGCGGGACGATGTTTCATCATATAATCCAACACATCCTGATTTGTGAGTAGTCCCGGTTTCAGGGCCGGCATCTTAATGGTACGTGTTCGTCTTACCCAACGTCCTTTTTTATTCTTTACACGATAAGTTTCTACTCTTCTGTCTACCATAAAATAGACATAATTATTCAATCCACTGCGATGATTGAGTAGTTGTTGTACCGTGATATTTTGATAGGGAAATCCGGGAAAGAATTCATCGACCGTATCATCCAGTTCCAGCTTGCCTTGCTCTCTGAGTTTGAGAATGGCCATGCCTGTAAAAGTCTTGGATACCGATGCCAAATGAAAAGGGGTATTGGGTGTAATGAGAGCTTTGGTTTTGAAATTGCTATATCCTTTATAATCTTCAAATAAAATCTCCCCATTTTTAGCAACCAGTATGCTTCCATTAAAACCACGATTGCCCAATAACTGTTGATACTGTTTTTCAATTTCAGCGGCATACAGTGCTTTTGTTGAAGAAGGTATAGCAGTATATGCATTTGCCTCCGCAGCAGAATCCTTCTCTGCAGGTTGTGCACTACAGGCCTGGAACAACCCCATCAAAATAGCGATACCAAAGACTCTTACGATCATCTGTTAGTTTTTCTTCGCGGCGAAAATAAACAACAATGTGTTAGTGAAATGGTTAAAACCGGAAAGATTATCCAGAAAATAAAAACATTATTTTCGTTCCATGAGCAAGACCAGTTATCCCAAAGAGCGGATCAATATTTTATTTCTGGAAAACATCAGTGAGAAAGCTGTTCAATATTTTAAACAGCAAGGCTATGCAAACGTCAAAAAAATATCGGGTGCATTGAGTGAAGAAGAATTGATGAAAGAAATAAAAGATGTGCATTTATTAGGCATACGTTCCAAAACACAGATCACTCCCAAGGTTTTAGACGCTGCTAAAAAATTACAAGCCATCGGATGTTTTTGTATTGGGGTAAATCAGGTTGATTTAAAAGCTGCTACTAAAAAAGGTGTGGTGGTATTCAATGCGCCTTATAGTAATACCAGAAGTGTGGCTGAATTGGTGATCGGTATCTCTGTGATGTTGATCAGAAAAATAGTAGATAAAAACATAGCCGCACATAAAGGTATCTGGATGAAAGATGCCAAAGGTAGTTATGAACTGCGTGGTAAAACCATGGGTATTATTGGTTATGGCAATATTGGATCACAAGTGAGTGTACTTTGTGAGGCACTGGGCATGAAAGTATTATTCTATGATACCGAAACCAAATTACCATTGGGAAATGCCATCGCTGCCAAGAACATGAAAGAAGTATTGATCAATAGTGATATTGTTTCCTTACATGTTCCCGAAACACCACAAACAAAAAATCTCATCAACAGAAATAATATCAAGCTCTTTAAAAAAGGATCTATCCTTTTGAACTATGCAAGGGGAGAAGTTGTAGACCTCAAAGCATTGAGTGAAGCCATCAAAGAAGGTGTTATTAGTGGTGCGGGGATTGATGTATATCCTTGGGAACCTGAAAAGAACGGAGATCATTTCGACACACCTTTACAAGGATTGCCCAATGTAATCCTTACTCCGCATATCGGTGGTTCAACTGAAGAAGCGCAGCAAAATATTGGAGAAGATGTGAGCGTCAAATTATTCCAGTATCTAGAACGTGGTATCACCAATGGATCGCATACGGTTCCTGCTATTGGACTACCACCGGTAGATGGGGCACATCGAATTTTACATATACATAAAAATGTGCCGGGGGTATTGAGTGCTATCAATACTGCTTTATCTAAAAACAATATCAACATTGTTGGACAATACCTTAAAACCAATGAAGAGATCGGATATGTGGTGTTAGATGTTGACAAGAAACTTTCTAAAAGAGCAGTAGAGTTGTTGAAGGAAGTGAAAGAGACAATTAAGGTGAGAATGTTGTATTGATGTTTGATGTTTAATGTCTGATGTCGGATGTCTGATATAAAAAAACTCCGTGAACCTCTGTGCCGTTACTCTGTGTATCTCTGAGGTAAAAATAACCACTGAGTTACACAGAGTTTTACACGGAGTGGAGATGGATGGAACGCGGATTATCATGATTTTTTATGATTTATCATGATAGATCATGACAATCATGAAAATCCGTGTTCCTTAACTTCCGTCTTATAGTAAGTTTTTTATTCTTCTAATTTCATCAGCATTCGTAAAATCCCTACTGAAATCTTCCGGCATAGCAGGATTCATGTATTCACTCAATGAAGGAATCAATATGCGTGCAGAAGTATGAAATTCGAGAGCACCGGTATAGGCTTTCATGTCTGCAATATTGTTGCTGTTGATACCACTACCCGGCATGATAATAATTCTTCCATCAGCCTGTTCTACCAACTGCTTAATCAGCTCTTTACCATCAGGAGCTTTGGGTTGTTGTCCACTGGTGAGTATTCTTGTACAACCACATTCTATAATGGTTTCCAATGCTTGTAAAGGATCTTTACAACGATCAAAAGCACGATGAAATGTGACATCCAATGGATATGCCAGTTCTGTTAAACGTGCAATATTATCTGCATCAATGGTTCCGTCTTTTTTCAAGAGTCCAAATACCACTCCTTCAAATCCCAATTCTTTACAAAGCAGAATATCTTTCCGAATGATTTCCAGTTCTTCTTCACTGTGGTAATAATCACCACCACGTGGACGAATCATTGGGAAAATAGGAATGGATACTTTTTCACGGGTTGTTTTTAAATAGCCATACGATGGGGTAGTGCCACCATTCGCATAGTTCTCACATAACTCGATTCTATCAGCACCGGCATTCGCAGCTTCAATGGCTGTGGCGGTATTGAATACACAGATTTCTAATGGTAATGACATAAATCAGATCAATGGTTTGGCGTCTACTAAAAAATTTTTATCATCGGCGTGACAAACAGCAAAGTTGAATCCTTTTTGTAAAGCATATCCTCCGTATTCCCCCGATTTACTGATGGCAATAAAACCTGCCTGAATAGCTTTTGCTTTATCGATCCCTTTTACTTTCAATAATCTTTCCATAGCTTTTTTACAAGCCGTTTCAGGATCCATGCCTTGTCGCATCAATTCCACAATGGTATGTGCCCCACAAATACGAATGATGTCTTCTCCTTGTCCGGTAGCCACTGCAGCGCCTACTTCATTATCAACAAACAATCCCGCACCAATTATTGGAGAGTCTCCGATACGACCACGCATTTTAAAACCCATGCCGCTGGTGGTACAGCTTCCACTTAAATTGCCATTTGCATCCAATGCAATCATACCGATGGTATCATGGTTCCAATCACCATTTTCTAATTTCGTAGGAACAAAAGCTTCTTGCCGCTTTGAGTTTTCAATATTGATCACGGGCTTGTACTCACTTTTCTTCAACCAGTTTTGATAGGCTTTTTTGGCGTCGTCAGACAATTCACCCGACTCCAATGGAAATCCTTCTGCTACTGCAAATTGTTGTGCGCCAGAACCTGCCAGCATCACATGTGGTGTTTTTTCCATCACACGTCTGGCTACTGAGATGGGATGTTTTATTTTTTCTAAGAACAATACACTACCACAATTGAAATGCTCATCCATGATACAGGCGTCTAAAGTCACATAGCCATCTCTATCCGGATTCGCTCCCAATCCCACACAACAGTTCAAGGAAGCTTCTGTAACCCGAACCCCTTGTTCAACGGCATCCAATGCTCGTCCGCCATTGCGTAAAATTTGCCAGGCGGCATTGTTGGCAGCGATACCGGCATCCCAGGTAGACAATACCAATGGTTTTTGAGCAGTCATTTTTCCACGAAAAGAAGAAAAGGTAAGAGCCGATAATCCCAATGACCCTAATTGAAGAAAATGTCGACGATGCAGCATATGTTCCTGTTTTGATTGCTCGAATGTAAGAATAGATGTGGGAAGTTGGATGGGGCTGGGTTATTGGGTAATCGGGTGATCAGGGTAATAGGTGCTGAGGACTGTTTTATTGGTTATTCATTTTTTATCACCAAAAATTTTTCTGAAAGAAAAATTTCTAGTACCTATTACCCATAACCTATTCTCCCACTACAAACATGTAACAACAAAACAACGAAGTGTAAATAAAACAAAGTATGATGACTGACCTTTGTGGGATACAGAAGAACTGGTTTTATGCCGGATTCATTCATGTATTGTTATTATGATATATCAAAACAAAGTCAAACACACTGTTACCGTTACCACTTCTTTATTGCTGTTTACCGCAATGGTAGCAGCTTTTAGTTTTAGCGCTTGTTCTTCATCTGCTGATTCAGCCGAGGAAGCACTTCGGAAAGACTCACTAAGGGCCGATTCTGTTCAAAGAGCTAGCGCAGAAGTGAAAGCCAAACCAACCATAATACTTGGAAAAGCAGTAGCAAATCCGGCGAAAAAGAATGGTCGCTGGGAAGTTATTGTAGAGCGTGATCGTAGATGGGAAGATGAATATGCGCAGATGATGATGGAAAAAGATCGTCAAGGTATTTACTACCGTACAGAAGTAAAACCTTCTTACCCGGGTGGAGAAAAAGCCTTAGCAAAATTTATACAAGAAAATATTATTTATCCTGAAGCTGCCTTAGAAAATGGGGTAGAAGGAGAAGTTGTAGTAGGTTTTGCCGTTGATGAGCGTGGTGTTATTTATACCCCAATTATCAAAGGTGATCTTGCTGGTTATGGATTGGATGAGGCTGCAACCAATGTTGTTGCTAAAATGCCAGTCTGGAATCCCGGACAGATCAGAGGCATGAATGTAAAAAGTTATTTTAGTCTGCCGATTAAATTCAGGATTTACTAAGTCTTTTCATTGGTCTGGTTATTTGGTTATTCCAAATTGCGGTTCTCTTTCAAGAGGATCGCTTTTTTTTTGAAAACTTAACCGTTGTTTACTTCTCGTTCACTCCTAATTTCCGAATCATTTCATCACTTAAGCTATCGCTGTACATGCCATATGCGCTAATGAGAATACCCTTCATACTACCGTCATGAGATTCAACAACATATAAAACACTGGAATTACCCGGGTCTGTATCGCCCTCAAATCGATGATGTGCTACAATATCAAATTGTGCGGGTAATAAACAAACACCTGTACTGGCACATTTGATCTGATCAAAAGCAAGATTGAAATCGGTAGTATACCCTTGCTGTTTTAAATCAGCCAATGCATCTACTAAATTGTCGTAAGATTTCATGATAGAAAGATAGGGAGAAATGTCGGATTCGTGAATTGTGAATTGTCAATTGTGAATAGGTGCGTACTATTTTTCACTATTCACAATTGACAATTCACAATTCACACTCTACTATCCCCCAATTCTACTTTGCTCTTCTGTTGCGCTTCCGGTGCTGCGTTTGTTGGTTTTGAAACTTTTACCAAAACGGTAATTGAAACTCAGGTTTAGGATACTGTTTTCCCATCTGCTGTTAATGGTGGCATCAACCGTGGCATACTTGGTTGTACCACTGAAACGCATTAATTTAAAAGGATCACGATAGTTTAAGCTGATACGACCCTTGTTGTTCATAACAGATTTAGATACCGCAACAGTAAACATGCCCATTCCTTTATAGATCATCACACCATCTACACCTTTGGTATTATAAAAACCATTGATCTCAGCATCCCATCCTTTACCCAATTTACTTTGTAATGTTCCGCTGAAATTTCCTGAATTCACACTGATATCGATCAGGGAGTCATTCACGATGCCTTTGAACTGGTTATTAAACAAATTGGCATTCACACTCACGGTTAACCATTTTGTCACCGGCTTATTATAATTGAATGTGATACCGTATTGTTTCCTGGTAGCAATATTTTTCCTGATCAAAAATGTTTCTTTGGTGGCTTCATTCTGCTCAATGACTTCTGAAATCACACCACTGGTATGTGAATAATTCAATGTGGTGGTCAATGCACCCGCATATGTGTGCGTTAACTCGATATTGTTGCTGAATTGCGGCTGCAGATTCGGATTTCCTTTTTGATAAGTATACCTGTCTACAATGAATACAAATGGATTCAGGTTTCTATACTGTGGACGCATGATCCTTCGACCGAAATTCGCCCCTAACATGTGTTTTTCATTCAGGTTATAACTGAAGTATAGGGTAGGGAAGAGCTGTCCGTAGGTATTTTTAAATTGAATATTGCTGGTCACCTGATCGCCCCTTGCATCGGTGTACTCGTAACGAAGTCCGGCCTGCATCGATAGTTTTGCACTTAAAGGAGTATTCAGGTTTACATACGCTGCATACACATTCTCCTTATAGATAAAATAGTTGGAACGTGTGAGATCCGGAACACGATTACCATTGATGATGCTGTCGAAGCGAATATTGTTATCACTGTTTACAAAACTCAGTTTTGCACCTGCTTCAAATCTGCCTTTGTTTTTCAAGGGTTGCGCATAATCCAATTTACCGGCATATACATCAAATCCGGATGGGAGATAACCTACCAGACTATCTGCTTTACCCACCAGATTATTATTCGCATCAAAAATGCTGTTGATGAAACGCTGGCGGTGTTTGTCTTTGTATTGGATATAATCTGCATCAAAACTCAATTCCCTGCCGACAGAATCAAACTGATGACGGAAATTCAGGTTGCCGCTGTAGTTGGTAACATTGGGTGTCATATTGGTGCCACCATAGATCGTAGATTGTAAACTACCTGTTGCATCTGTCAGTTTACTTACACTGTTGTTATTGAATTCCATCTTGGTTCCAAAACCATTCAAAGTCAATGCAGCAGAAGTTCTTTTGGAGAAAGTATAATCCAAGCCCAGTTTTCCTGAATGTGAATTGCGACTATCCGGCATATAAGCACGTTGGTCAAAAGTACCGGTGATATTTTTGGTAGATGGATTGATAAAGTTTCTTAGAATACTAAATTGCTGAAATGCTTCTCTGTAACTGTAATTGTAATTACCAAACAGATTCAGTTTGTTGATACGATAATTTAGATTGGTGCCCACACTTGCTTTTGGATACACCCCTTGAGCATAACTCGTGTTCACGTTACCATTGAAACCTTTGGTTTTGATCTTTTTAGTGCGAATATTGATCACACCGGAATTCCCTGATGCATCAAAACGAGCAGGTGGATTGGTCATGATCTCAATCTGATCCAATTGATTCGCATTCATACCACGCAACATATTGGCCAAGTCTTCACTGCTCATGAATGTTTGACGACCATCCAATAGAACAATCACACCTTGTTTGCCTTTCAGACTGATATTTCCATCTCTATCTACCGATACACCCGGAGATTTTTCCAATACTTCCAAAGCAGTATTACCGGCATTGGAAGGGGAAGCATCTACATTCACCACCATTTTATCGGCTTTCATTTCCAGAAAAGGCTTTTTACTCGTTACAGTAACTTCACCCAGCGAATTGTCTTGTGCTTTTAAAGATTGAATACCCATGTTCACAGCGCTGTTATCTGCAGATAATGTGATGGGATTGGAGTAAAAACGTTCATATCCAACACTGCTCACACTTAAGAAGTAATTACCAAAAGCGATCTTTTCAAAACTGAAAATGCCATTTTTATCAGAGACAGCTACTTTTACCAGACTGGAATCTTTTTGTCTCAATAAGGTAACAGAAGCGCTCTCAATAGAGCGACCATTGCCGGATAAAGTACCGGTGATATTACCGGTTTGTTGTGCGAATGCAGATGTTGTGATCAAAAGCATCAGGAATGTAAAATACCTTTTCATATGGTGGTTGAGTTTGCGATTTACAGTGTAAAACTGTTCCACAAAACCCATGTACTCAACCGCATAAATATGTGTGTAGGGACGAATGGTGATTGGAGAAGATAAAGGGTTATAGTAGTATGTAAGGAGTGAATAGGAGGATCGTTTATATACTTTCTTAACAAATTAGCAATAATTTTTCAACGTAACTTAACATCCATTTAAACGAAGATGACATGAGAAAATGGCTTTTGATCTTATTCGTACAGGTCATGGTAGGTTTACACGGCAATACGCAATCTGATCTGTCTATTCATTTTAGAGAAGCCGATTATTCCACTGTGATGGAAGCTGCACGTGCACAAAAACGAAATGTGCTGTTTTATTTTACACACCCATATTGCGCGCCTTGTAAGATCATGGAGCGAACGGTATTCAATCAGCCTGACATCATCAAGCTGGTGGAGGAATCAAGTATTCCGGTAAAAGTAGATTGTGTGGATGAAAAACCTTTTGCAAGAGCCATTCAAAAACAATTTGAGGTCAATCGTTTTCCAACCTTACTCATTGTAGACAGCGCAGGAAATATTCTTGATGAATCCAATGGGTTTATGGATAAAGAAGAGCTGGCTGTATTTATGCAGGAAAGTAAAATGGGTTTATCTGTTTCTTTATTACATCAAAAACTATTGTCAAGCACCGCAAGTTTACGTGAAGTAGCACGTTATTGTAAAAAGAGTAAGTATCCGCCATCTTGTACACAGAATTATAATTGTCATACAGACAGTGTGTTAACAGTAGTTTTCAATCAAACACCCGATTCATTGAAAACAGAGGCAGGTTGGTGGAATTTATTGGATAACTATGTACGCAATCCTTTATCACCGGCATTTCAATATTTATTAGCGCATGAGCAGACCTATGTTCAAAAATATGGGAAGCTGTATGTGGATCAAGTTATTTATCACACCCTGAACCGATATTGGTCAGGGAATATGTCATCTAAGGAGTATAAAATGGCGGGTGAATATGTGCGTTCGATTGCTGATAAACATCCTCAAGCAAAAGCTTTGACCATCTATTATACTATGCTAGACAGCTTTATAGCCATCCAAAAAGAAGAAACAAGCTGGGAAAAACAAATTGCAACAGCAGATAGATTGGTGAACCAGTGGTATCATGTATTGAGTATTTATGAAGTAATGAACTGGGTGGAGGATCTTTGTAAGCGATATCCGAGCAATAAAATGATGATCCAACGAGCCAGGAACTGGATGGACCAATTGGTGAGCTTGGATAAAACTGATACTTATTTATTACACGAAGTGTTGGCGGATGTACAATTGATACAGCAACAAAATCAATCTGCTAAAGAAAGTCTGCAGAAAGCCATTGAAATAGCAAAATCGGCCAATGAGGATCAGGATACGATCGCAGAGTTACAGCATAAATATCAGTCAATCAAGTAGTTAGTCTTCATTTGAGCATCTTATTTGATACCTGTTCAGCGACTATTCTAATTCCTATAATTAATATTATGTTAAATGCCGCACGGAACAGGGAAGAAAAAAGACTTGGCTTCCCCTGCGCTTCTTTAAGAAATATTTATATTTGGATATGCAGAACTGTACAGAAAAATGCAATAATTGGCTTGAAAATGAAAAGTCAATGCGAGGATTTCTTCAAAAAAAATATAGTAAGGATATAATACTAACCGTTATAGTTTTAATCACTATAGGGATATTCCGTTACTTCTGTTTTATTAGCAACGATGTTACAGGCACATTGGCAGGTGCGACAATCGGATATGCAATGGGTGGACTTAGGAAACTTCATGAATGATATAGGATTATTTAAACCCAATCTTTTACGCTCATTTTGAACTGCAATATAATTTCTCGTGAAACCATAGTGCATCGTAAAAATGGTTATAAATCCTGCTAATATTGAGTAAATCATGCGAAAAAGGCATCCGCACGGCTCGGCTTCTTTTTTCTTCCCTGTTCTGCCATCCGTGCTGGAAATTTACCGCTGCGCTAACTTAAAATTTCCGCACCACACAACCCACGCAAGTAACATAATATTGAGTTATAGTAAACGCCCATACCCTTTTGCGTGCATTTCGTGGTTGGGCTGAAATTGGCATAGCGCATAATCCAATAATTTCAGCCCAACCACGAAATGCAAAGGAAATGGGCTAATCCTATAACTAACTTTTATGTTAAATCGCACACAGCGAAATACTTATGTCTTAATACATATAACTATAGTGCGTATGCAAAAAGCTTTGCGCTTTTCTTAAATAGAATAAGTCGGTGATATGACTAGCAATATCATCCACCATCTTATTCAAATTGTTCATTCGCTTGATCATGTATTCTTGGGGAATATCATTGCGCTCAAGATTCGCATCAATGATGATTTGTCGCAGGGATTGTATGAACAACGCTTTTTGCTTGGCAATTTTCTTTTCATCCTGATATTGTTCTTTCTTGTTCCACTTGTGTTGATAAATATCATACTCCACATATGCTTCCATTCTTGATACCTGATGACCAAAATAAGTGCCGCCATCTTGGATGTTCTTAAACAGCTCATTTATTTTTTCATAGATCAATAACAAGGTTCTTCTTCTCTTGGAATACACAGCATCACCGTTTTTCTGCTTCAAGAAATAAGCATACAGACCATAGTATTCATCTTGTCCCACTTCACTTGAAAAACGGATGTCTTTTTTTCTTAAGCCTTGAAAAGTGATATCCGGATGGTAAGTATCCTTACTCACCAATTCAGGATATTCATCAATGATGTTATTGAATTCCGCTTTTGTATATACCATGGAATCTCCATACCATAAGTGGATGGTTACATGATCGCCGGTTGCATAGTATTGAGTATTGTCGGCAACTTTTCTATTATTGGTTTCAGAAATGCTTTCAATGGATTTGGGATCATGGTTTGTTTGATGACAACTGAAAAGAATAAACAGACAAACACCCGGCAAGTATTTCATCTAAAAATGATTTCTGATCTATTAAAGATAGTCTTTTCTATAACTTTATAAACGATACTACGTTATGAAAAAAAGAGTTTGGAATACAGACCTTATCGTTTTATTGCTGTCTTGTTTTGTCTTCATTTTTTGGATGGTCAGTTTATCCATCAATAATGTGTATGACTACATGGTTACCGGTGCATTGTACGAACTGTTGGCTTTACCTACCCTTGCCTTGGGTATTGTACTTCCTATCATTATTGTATACCGTATGTTTAGAAGATCCTTTAAAAGCGTGTTGATCCCTATCCTATCACTCCTATTTCTATTAGTGACTTTTTTTATCATCTATTTTAAAGATTACTAAGACCAAAACCACAGAGTCGCACAGAGTTTTAATATTCCCAACACCTCCGTGCAACTCTGCGCCGTACTCTGTGTTACCTCCGTGGTAAAAAAATCACTCCAAAAAAATCCTTTCACCTTTCACTTTTCACATCAGACATCAGACATCTCCCATCCCTTCCGTATTTTTACATCCTATGCATATCCTCATTGTCAACAACACCGCCATACCCGCTTTGAAATATGGCGGTACTGAACGCGTGATCTGGTGGTTGGGTAAAGCATTGGTAAAAGCCGGACACCAAGTTTCTTATCTGGTAGCGCCAGGCTCCAGTTGTCCGTTTGCAGAAGTGTATCCATTTGATCCTGCACAGCCTTTCAATCAGCAAGTACCCAAAGACAAAGGCATTGATATCATTCACTTGAATCATACGGTTAATGAAACGCCACTTCTTCCCCATCTCATGACCATGCATGGAAACATGAATGAACAAGTTCCTTTGCCTGTCAACACTGTTTTTGTCTCCCGCAACCATGCAGAACGTTTTTGCAGTGAGTCATTTGTTTACAATGGTATTGATCCGGATGATTATGGTGATCCTGCTCTTGCGAGTCCTCGCTCCTATATTCATTTCTTAGGTGATGCTGCTTGGCGTGTTAAAAATGTACAAGGTGCTATTGATATATCCAGAAAAGCCAAATGGCCATTACAGGTCATCGGTGGACATCGGTTCAATTTCAACCAAGGTATTCGTCTCACATTCGATACCCATGTTCATTTTCATGGTATGAAGGGTGGAGAAGAAAAAAATCAGATCCTTCGACAATCTGCAGCCATGTTATTTCCCGTTCGTTGGCATGAGCCTTTTGGATTGGCGATTACTGAAAGTTTATATTTTGGTTGTCCGGTTTTCGGCACACCTTATGGTTCTTTGTCTGAAATTGTTACAAAGGATGTTGGTTATTTATCTGCCAGTAAAAAAGAACTGGTACAAGCATTGCAAAACATCTCTCAATATGATCGTAAACGTTGTCATGAACGAGTGATGGATCAATTCACCGCTACCCACATGATGCAAGCATATCTCCTGAAATATGAAATCGTTATAAACGGACAAACACTCAACCACCACGCTCCCGTTCTCAAGGAAATTCAGGATGAGAAGTTTTTACCGTTTGGAGAGTAGGGTGTTGACGAATGGCTTATCTGTGATTTTTTGATCTTTGATTTCTTGATTTAAATCCAAATCTGTCAAATCAAAAATCAAGAAATCACAGATCAAGAATTCAAAGATCAAACTTATTCCCCGGTTACTCGAATAATTCTCCCAGGTCCTTCAACAGCTACATAAATAGCTCCATCCGGACCTTGTTTAACATTACGTACTCTACCGATGCCTTCGAGTATTTTTTCATCTTTGGTGATCGTGGTGCCTTGCAATACAGCCCTGCTCACATAATTGAATTTGAGAGAGCCGGTCAATACATTTCCTTTCCAGGATTTGAATTTATCGCTGGTGATCACTGCCATTCCACTAGGAGCAATAGAAGGAACCCAATATTTCAAAGGATCTGTAATACCATTGGAAGTGGGATTGGATGAGACAGCTACCCCATCGTAATTTTTTCCATAACTCACCAAGGGCCATCCGTAGTTTTTTCCTTTTTCAACCAGATTGATCTCATCGCCACCCATTGGCCCGTGTTCATTTTCCCAAATGCGGTTATTGACAGGATCGTATGTCATACCCTGTGGATTGCGATGTCCGTAAGAGAACACTGTCGTTGCTGTTGTATTTCCTGGAAGTACAGGATTATCGGACGGTACTTTTCCGTCGTCAGTCATTCGATGTACTTTGCCCCAATCGCTTTTGGTATCCTGCGCATTCATGTTTCCGCTACCTACACCGCCATAACTCGTAGAGCCACCCTCACCTATACTCAGATAGAGCAATCCGGCTTTGTCAAATATGATTCGACTACCATAATGTCCGTACCAGGTATTGGGTGTCTTGGTTTGAAAAATAGTTTCTGTATTCGTGATGGTATTACCATTGAGTTTAAATCGTGTAAGCTTTAAAAGCGCACCATTCACGCCTGATTCTGAAGCTGCGTAGGAAATATAGATCCATCCATTGGTTGCAAAGTTTGGGTGGACTTTGATATCCAATAAACCACCTTGTCCATTGCTAAGGATACCGGCAGGTACACCGGAGATTTCCTGTATGGTGCCATTGGTGCTGTATCTTGCGATGGTTCCTTTTTTTTCTGTAAACAAGAGATCACCATTGGGCAGAAAATCCATTCCCCAAATGATCTCTCTGTTATTCACAATCACAGTAGTTTTCAGGGTAGGTTCACCTGCAAGAGGTACTTCTGTGTTTTTACTGGATGAACTTTGACAAGCACTCAGCCAACTCAACAGTGCCAAAAATGAAATGGTGATGGATGATTTCATATGTTTGGATTTACGTACTAATAAATATAATGGTTCTATACCGCAAATAAAAAGCCCTGTTAATGGTTTAACAGGGCTTTTCAATATTTGTTGGACGTTACACTTTAGTACTTGTTGTGTAATGCATCAAACTCTTTGTATTTAGCTTCAAAAGCATCAAATGCTGCGTTGTCTTTACCTCTGGCTCTATCGCGCTTATAAGCGTACAAATTAGCTAACCAGTCAACCGTACGATTGATGACACTTTTTTCGTTATTGGTTCTGCTACTTTTATCTTTTAAGATAGTGTAAGCTTTCTGTAACCATTCTATAGCCTGATCTACTTGTTGGGTAATAGAGGGTTCTAATGCTGCATTGGCTTTTAGATAAGGTTCAGTTTCAGCTTTTGCTTTGGCTTCTACTGCTGCTTTTTTCTTAGGGTCTTTTTCAACAGGTTTCTCTGCATTGATCCTTTGAACGGAACGAATATTGTCACGTACCATATCATCCAGCGTTGCAAAAGTATTGTAACTCACAACCCCTACGTTGAAGG
>CAYMQQ010000028.1:23740-25870 GCA_964392685.1 uncultured Sediminibacterium sp. | reverse complement strand
TTGATGTTTTGATTTTATCCAGAATGTATTGGGCTCTCTGTTTGGAGTCGGGATGTGTGGAAGCCCATATCAGATAGGCGGTTATTTCGGATTCCTTTTCGGCAACACCGTATAAGAAATCTGCCAGATCTGCTGCGTTAATTTTGGCTTTCTCCAAATATTGTACCGCCTTCATATCTGCTTCCTTTTCCAGTTTCCTGTCAAATGCTGATGATGATAATATCTGTGCTACTTGTGTAGCCAGTTCCGAGCCACCCGATCCTGTAGCGAGAGACAATAACACGGAAAGGCCAACTTCTTTTACCAGTTTTTTCATTACATGATTCAACTCTTGGTGTGCCATTTCATGCGCCAACACACCTGAGAATGCGGATGCATTTTTAGCTTCTTTCAGCAAACCGGAATATACAATGATATGTCCGCCGGGAATAGCAAACGCATTCACTTCATTCTTTTCAACCACATGTACTATAATATCGGATGGATTAATATCATTAGCAGTACAAATTTTTTGTTGAATATCATTGACCACGGAAATAACCGATCTGTCTACTATCATGGTTTCTCTTTCCGTAAAAATTTTCAAAAACAATTGCCCAAGTCTCTGCTCTGTTTCATCGGTCAATTTTTTTACCTTAAATATTTTCATCCAGTTCACCTGTTCCAGTACGAACCAGGTTCCCAGAAATAGCACAACCAGTAACAATATTTTCAATACAATTTTTGGCATAGTTGAAGATTACGGTTTACATACAAGGCTTGTGATATCGGCATACAACCACCATTCAATATGTTTACCCTTTCGTGTTTGAATGGCTGTGTAAATAGTGGCTATCAATTCAGCGAGATTAAAAAGAATAGCTGCCAGCATATAGGCGATATAGCGATTGCTGATTTGTTCTTCTGTAAAAAAAACAGAGACAGTCCACCAAAAACCAAAACTATTGATGAATAATAAAGAGAACTGAGACAGTAGTGCCTGTGTGCAATGCCATCGAACAAAATAAGTGCCCTTTCTATTTCCCAGATAAAAAATGAAAGTAGCGATCAGATTAATAATGGGTAGGGGCAAACCCACCATTACGGCGATGAGCGACATCAGATAGCTATTTGAAGCTTTCTCTGATTCATGTTCACCCGGTTCGTAAGCAAATGCCTTTGTTTGTATCATACAGCCTTATAAATATTCCAGATCCAGTTAGCAATAATCAATGTAATAGCTGAAAACAGTATCACCCTTTTACGGAACAAGTTTTCTATTCGCTCATAAATATGGATGAGTACCTTTTGTTGATATGCCAGATCATACAAGATCACAAAAGGCAATATGAGCAATACTGCAGCAATCATATACCCCAATGGATTCCACAAAAACGCCGCTGTGAATTGTCCGCGGGTGATTGCCAATACTGACCGGCTACTGCCACAGGAAGGGCAGGGAATACCTGTGGTTTGTTTGAAAATACAGAGTCCTACTGAAGATAGGGCTTTGTTGTTATGCGAGATTTTCAGGTACAGGATCCATCCATAACCCAATAGCAATAAGCCGGCAGCGAAAAGATAGCATCTGTTTCGCTGTAAAGGCATCTTATAAGAATTGTTGAATCTTCATCATATTCTTTTCACGAGTGGCACCTTGAATCAGGAACCAGTCAATAATGGCCCAGATACCCAGACCACCGCAAGTAATTAATTTTCCGATACCTAAACCGGTATCACCAATGATAAAACGATCAATACCCAGTGAACCTGCCAGAATAGAAACGATCAAACTGGTAGTAGGATCTTTGAACTGAATGGTAGAGAGCATCGGCCATTGGGCATCATCCGCTGCCAACAATTTTTCACGAATAAAATGAATCTGGTGACTTTCAAAGAATTTGGAATTGGACATGATAAACATGTCTACTTTTTGTGCATCCATGGTAGAAGTGGGTGTTAGTTTGGGTTTATAAAATCTGTCTTTATGTTTTATGAAAAAGTTCTGAATACCGATGATTCAACTGCTGCTTTTGCCAGATTCATTCTCACATTGAAAGAATCTTTAGCACTGAACTTTTCGTAGGGGGAATACTAATATATGCGTTTTTTTTATCACAAAAAATTTTTTGCTTTCGCGTGATACTGAGG
>CAYMQQ010000028.1:11067-23640 GCA_964392685.1 uncultured Sediminibacterium sp. | reverse complement strand
AATATATGCGTTTTTTTTATCACAAAAAATTTTTTGCTTTCGCGTGATACTGAGGGTTAGTCCATGGTAAGGAGGAGGAGGCCTTATAAGTAAAAAGAAGAAGATCCTGAGATTGAGTCCATAGTCCATGGTCCATGGCGAATGGTTAAAAACAAAGAGGCAGTATCAAAAGTCTGATACTGCCTCTTTGTTTTACCATGGACTATGGACCATGGACTATGGACTAATCCTATCCCCCCGTATACAGATCCCAGTTGATCTCTGATTGTGGGCGAGGGAATTGTTTGAAGATCGTTCCCTGATCAAATGATGTAGGGATGGTATTCAGTCTGTCATATCTGCGTGCATCGATCCAGCGGTGACCCCATGGTTCAGCCCACAGCGAATAACGACGCTGATACAATATTTCATTGATCAATGCTGCCTGTGTAGTAGCACCACCATAATTACCAATATTGGCTGCATTACGAATGATATTGATCGCATTCACTGCATCAGTAGTTTGATTCAGCTGTGCATGTGCTTCTGCTTTGATCAAGATCAATTCTTCATTTTTAATAAATGGCATAGGTGATGTATTGCTAGCCCATCTCTTATCCTGATGTGTTCCAACCAATGGCATTGCATCTGTTGTTACAGTTACCGGTGTAGCACGCTGATGGAATTTTGCAGCAACCCGTGCATCGCCGGGTGTTGCATCAGCCAAAACAGAAGGATGTACTACGATGATGGTATTCACGTTTGCATCCAACACATAGAACATTGGATTGAAACCATCCGGTGGTGCACCAAAAGTATGTGCAGGGCCCGCACCCAATGCACCTGTTAAGTTCATAAAAGAAAGGTTCAATGCAGTTAAAGCACCTTGCCAATCTTTACGATAAACGGCACATCGAGCAGCAATAGCTCTGTTGAGTCTTTTCAAGCCATCGATGTTATTGAAACCTGTAAATCCTGCTGTTAAAGTGAATGGGAAAGCAGTACCACCGTTATTCAGATCATCATATCCGGCAGTAAGCAAGGAATCAACAAATCCCATCGCAGCAGTATAAGATCTGAAACCACCGGGCTTCAAAGGGTCTTTTACATCGGTACGGATACCATTTTCATACTGCCAGTTGGCAGGAATCATGAACTGATAAGCCATGATGGTTTTTGCAAAACCGGCTACCGCTCTTTTTTCCTGTGCATTTAATTCACCTGAATTATTCGCAGCATCAATCAATACATATCCTTGTTTGATACACTGATAGGGTGTTGCATAAGATCCACCACCTGTTGCACCGAATCCGAAGTAAGCAGCATCAGGTACACGACCTGCCTGACCTAACCAGTCGGTTTGAAAACGAGGATCGGAACCATTCAGGTACCATACTTCTCTTCCGAAAGTATTCCATGCCTGACAAATATTGGTGACATATCCTTTATGTCTTTGTTCGAGACCAGTTACCAAAAACTGCACCTGGCGACGAGTAGCGTTATTCAACACGCTCGCCTCACTTGGGTTATTCGGGTCAACCAGCTCTTTTACTTCCAGTGGGTTACATGCAAAGTGAAATGCTGCAGCACCCGCTATTAATAGTATTTGAAGCTTTTTCATGTGATAATAATTTAGAAGTCAATTTGTAAGTGAAAGAATAATCTTCTGGCTGTTGGGTATGGAGCCACATCCACGTTATTGGCAACAGCTTGTGCACCAAATGTGGATGTTTCAGGATCATAACCAACATATTTTGTTGCCAGGAAGACATTGTTTCCTGAGAAACCAACCTTAGCACGCTGAATCACTCTTCCAAATGTGCGGCTTAAGAATTCTTTTGGAACAGTATAGTATAAACCGATCTCACGTACTTTCAGGAAGGTAGCATCCTGTACCCAACGACCCGCATTGTTATACGGTGCAGGTGGACGCTGACGTCCATTAGGAATACCATCTTTATTATCATCATCAAACCAACCTCTGGTAGTACCACCACCATCAGTCAGGAATGAAGTCAGGTTGATATTATCACCACCGCTACGATATTCCATCAAGAAATTCAGATCAAAATTCTTCAGGAAAGTAATGTTGTTAGACCATGATGAAGTCCAGTCAGGCTGCGCATTACCCCACACTGTAAATACACCCGGAGAAACCGCCGGAGTACCTACGATGGTAGTAGGTGCAACACCTTGCTGATACAGGAAAGTACCCAGTGCTGTACCGAAAGCACCTGCTGTATAAGAAGGAATACCCAGTCTGGTTAACACTACATCATTCTTCCACCACATCAAACGGGTTGACCACCTGATCTTTTCTTTTTGGATCACCGTACCTGATAAAGCCAACTCAATACCCTTGTTTCTCATCTCTGCTTCATTACTCAGTGTAGTTGCTACACCTGTTGAAGGAGAAAGATTCAAAGGCTGCAAATTGTCTTTGGTAGTTTTGATATAGTAAGTTCCTTCAAACAAAATTTTGTTATTGAAGAAGCCCGCATCCAAACCAAATTCAATTTCTTCTGCTCTCTCAGGTCTGATGTTGAGGTTACCCACATTCACAGCAACTGTTGAACCCAATAAACCACCAATGTTCACACCACCCAGAGAAGTAAAAGTGGCACCAAAAGGTACAGGACCTGCTGTTTGACCATAAGCTATACGTGGTTTCAACTGTGTAATGGTGCGTGATTTCCAGAAATCAAAATTGGTCAGGTTCACCGCCAATGATGCTTTCGGGAATGCATAATATTTATTCGGATCACCATTGGTATTGGACTTATCCCAACGGATACCCACTGTACCAATGATCTTGTCTTCAAAATTTGCTTCCTGTTGTAAGAAGATACCCACGTCTCTTTGAGAATTCTCAAACTGTGCTTCTACTTCTTGAACAGTAGCTTGTTTGATATTGGATTGTCCCGGAGCCAAACCACGACCACGGTTAAAGATTCCATCATTTTTGAAATCCAAACGAACCATACCCGCTTGTGTAGTCATGCTCACTTTTTTCAATTCCCAATTGTACACCATCGCAGCCTGGAAATTGGTATTCATGGTTTGTTGTCTACCTACAAGCACATCACCCGGATTGGCTTGTGCACGCTGGAACTGTAAATCATCCGGCAAATACACTTTGGTAGAATTCTGGAAGAAATCCAAACCACCATTGGCTTTGAATTTCAACTGTGATTTTTCTGTGCGAAGCAGGTTGATGTCTAAACCAAATGATTGAATGAAACGATTCACCAATGAATTGTTGATACCCTTATCGGTTACATGAACCGGATTTTCTGCGAAATATGGATTTGCAGGATAGATACCATTCACAGGTCTCAGATCAAAGTAGTTAGGAACATAAGAAATATTATAACCAATACTAGCACCCGAGTTATTCTGATTACCGGTAAAACCACGATCGGTATTACTGCGGCTGTAGTTTGAGTTAACAGTCAGTGTGATGTCTTTGGTCAGCTTGTGATCAATATTGGCACGAATAGACTGACGCTCAAAACCCGTTCTTCTCACCGTACCACCTTCATCTGTCATAGAACCTGAAATGAAGAACTTGGTTTTTTCATCACCACCACGAAGACTCAAACGGCTATTCAGCAGGGTAGCTGTATTTCCGTAGAAATAATCTTCATAGTCAATGAAAGTACCGGTAGCTACTGCATTCTGGTAACGTGTTAATTCAATCGGTCTTCTGGCAATGGGGAAGAAAGAGTTGATCTTTGCTTCACTCCAGTTGTCAACACCCATCAACTTCAATGGTGTTGCAAAACCGATGTCTTGTGCAAAGCTGATGGTTGTTTTTCCGGCAGCACCTTTTTTAGTATTGATGACCAATACACCGGCATTCGCACGAGTACCGTACATGGCGGCAGCTGATGGACCTTTCAATACTTCAATACTTTCGATATCAGCCGGGTTGATATCAGCCAAACGGTTGGCACCATCATCCTGATTCGCAGCACCTGCACCGGTTACTGATGCACGACCGGTACGCTGAAAGTCATTGCTGATGTACACACCATCCAATACAATCAGTGGCGCAGAAGCCTGAGTAAGACTTGATAGACCACGTAATTGAATGTTGATACCACCACCGGGAGCACCTGAGTTCATACGAATGGTAGCACCCGGAACTTTTCCGTACAACGCACCATCTGTGGTTTGAATCTGTGTAGTACCGGTGAGGTCACGCGCAGAAACCGTAGTTACTGCATTGGCAAGGTTGGATCGTTTGATCGAAGAAGCCAGACCCGTAATTACCACTTCTTTCAGTGGATTGATCTCTTCTTCCATCATGATACTCACAGTAGGTCTGTCTGCCGATACACTTACTTCTGCTGTTTAATAACCAACATAGTTTAGTACCAACACCGCAGTTCTACCGGTGGGTTTAATAGAAAAATTACCGCTCGCGTCGGTAGTGGTCACCTGTTTGGTGCCTTTGATGGTAACAGATACTCCTGCAAGTGGATTCCCTGTTACGCTTTCTTTAACTGTACCCGAGGCTGTGAAGCCCTGAGCACCTGCATCTATCATCTTCATAAAGAAGAACAATAGAAGCAGCGTTTTCAGTAGATAACGTTTCTGCATACTCAGCATTTTGTTTGTGAATAATTGGGTTTTTGAAATGGTTATTTGAAATGGATATCGAGACTATTTTTTAATCATCGGCAACTTGATCACCGATGGATATTGCGTGGAGTGATGAATTTTATTCTCCACTTTAATACCCGTTGTTTCATCATAATTATTACCGCCCGTATTCATGTTTCTGTCGAAGCGAGGAAAATTGCTGCTCGATACTTCAATACGAATGCGATGCCCCGGTGCGAAGTAATTACTTGTTACCATCGGCGTGAGATCTACCTTGTATACTTTTCCTTTCTCCATGAATACCTCTTTATCATATCCTTCTCTGTAGCGCAAGCGCTGAATGGTTTCATCAAGATTATACGCTTTACCATCAGGATATACATCAATCAACTTAATGGTGATATCCGTATCCGGACCCGAAGAAGATACATACAACGTTGATTCAATAAAGCCGGTTATTTCTACACCCTCTTTTAATTCATCAGAAGTGTACACTAAGATATCATCTCTCAATTCCATTGTTGATTGATCAAAAGAACCTCCTTGAACAGCATTTCCTGTACAACAAACATTGCCGCCATACGATGGTACCGGATTCATGGGGTCATATTGAAATGCATCGGGTTTGTTTTCTTTGGGTGGCGCTGCCAACAATTGTCCATCACCATTTCTGGTATTGGCTTTGCCAGCACTGCTTAAATAGAATGACTGCATTTCAGCTCCTGCAGGTGGGAAAGTTTCTGATTGCTGCCATTTGTTGCTACCCATGGTATAGTAGCGTACACGTGGATTTTTTTGTTTGAAATCATTTTGCTCTCCCTTCAATAACATATCAAACCATCCCCAGGTCAATTCATCATAATTCAATCTCGCATCACCCACACTTCTTTCTCCTACCACCGTATTCTCCGTAGCTCTTTTATAAGAGCAGTGTAATACCGGCGCAATCACGAGATACTGATTATCGGCAATGGCTTTGTCTTTCGCGCTGTTGCGAACATGATTGAAGAGTGCAATATTGGGTGCAGAAGACACATCATACCAGGAAACAAACCAGTAAGCCGGTGTATTCAATGGCATATCATCATGATACAATCCACCTTTGAACCATTTTGGATCATTGGGCTTGCGACGAATCATATCTTCATACACACCTTCTTGTCCCTTTACATTTTTAATGATGTCTTGTAATGGCAGATGACGCAATCCTACCGACCAATCAACCCTTGGCATTTCCGTAGACATATCATAAAAGCGTTGCAAACGCTGTAAGTCTTTTTGTTGTACGGTCTTGGGGAATGTAGGTTTGAATTTATCATTCTGCGTACCATAGAGCCAAGCGGTGAAGAGCATTTGTCCGGCCCCGCCCCGATACCAGTTACCTTGTTCCATAAATTTACCCACGCGACCAATACCTGCACCATAACCCTGTGCTACCATGGCAGCTAATGCAGGATGGTTTTGTGAAGCAACCGCCATTTGCCACTCTGCCGTAGAAGAGCAACCAATCACACCAATTTTACCATTACTCCAGGGTTGTGCAGCCATCCAAGTAAACGCATCATAGCCATCGGTAATGGGTGCACCCAGGATATCCCATTCGCCTTCGGAGAAATAACGACCTCTTTCATTTTGAACCACATAGGCATAGCCTCTTGAAACCGCATTATAGGCTTCTTCAAGGGTGCGGGTAGTCATTTTACCATCTACCCAAGTGTTGAACTGATAAGGGGTTTTGGAAAAAACGATCGGAACTTTTTTGTCGCCTTTCGGACGATAGATATCAGTCGCTAATCGGATGCCATCACGCATCGGCATCATGACTTTTTGATCAATAACGGCAATCTCCTGAAGTTTCAGGTAAATAGCAGCCGTGTCTTGAGCGGTCAAGACATACGTAATTGATACGCACACAAATATTGCGAGCAATTTTCTCATAGGCTAAGTTTGGCCCTTTTATGGAAGGCAACCGGTTTGTTAAAAACGTTGCATAAATATAACAATTAAATAAAATAATTCTAATGTGTAGGAAAATTACATTCATCGTTTTTGGATCGTGTATAAGCAAGAAATTTCTAATTTGAAGAGATGATATATCTTTCCTTATGCGATGGCTTTTAATCTTCTTTTTTTACCATTATTGTACACCATTAATGGCTTCTGATAGTGTTTCGGTTGTTTTTAAGTCGGGAGAAGCAGGTTTTCACACTTACCGTATTCCCGCTATCATTCGCGCACCCGATCAATCACTATTGGCTTTTTGTGAAGGCAGGGTTAATAGCTCGGGCGACTTTGGAAATATCAAGATCGTATTACGCAGAAGTAAAGACAATGGCAAAACCTGGCTACCATTACAAGTAGTGGCGGAGATGGGCAACTTACAAACGGGAAATCCGGCACCGGTAGTAGACAGAACAGACCCATCTTATCCCAATGGACGCATTTTTCTTTTCTACAACACCGGTGATCATCATGAATATGAAGTGAGAAAAGGAAATGGATTGAGAGAGGTTTGGTACATTACTTCTATAGACAACGGATTACACTGGAGCGATCCGGTAAATATTACTACGCAAGTTCATCGTCCACTTCAGCCCAATAAAAATTCGAATTATCAATTTCGGGAGGACTGGAGAAGTTATGCGAATACACCCGGACATGCCATGCAATTTCAGCAAGGCCCCTATCGTGGTCGTATTTTTATTGCAGCCAATCACTCAGCCGGTGAGCCACAGCATCAATTCGAAGATTATACAGCGCATGGTTTTTATACAGATGATCATGGTAAAACTTTTCAGCTTGCCTCATCACTCGCCATCAAAGGAAGCAATGAATCTATTGCAACAGAAATAAGCAATGGCAGATTGATGATGAACAGTCGCAATCAGAAAGGAGATATCCGCGCACGCATTGTTTCCATCAGCAACAATGGTGGACAAACCTGGGATACTAGTTATTTCGATACACGATTACCCGACCCGGTAAATCAGGCACCCTTACTTACCATCGGTTATCGGAAAGGAAAAGCCATGCTCGCGTTTTGCAATACTGCCAGCACTACCCGAAGAGACTCTCTCACTTTGCGGATTAGTTGGGATGAAGGAAAAACATGGCCCTATCAACAACTCCTTGATGCTGCACCCGACCAGACAAAGAATGACTACACTGCTTATTCGGATCTGGTTTACATCAATAAAAATTCCATTGGCATTCTGTATGAACGAAAGGGTTATAAAGAGATCGTGTTTAAACGGGTTCAATTGAAATAAAAAAGCAAAAACCCATGGGGGGAATGGGTTTTTGCTTTGATCGCATTCAAGAAAAAAAACTTTAACATCTATACGTATCATTACTGATACACACGCAACAGAGTATATCTATTCTTTTGCTGCGCCTCAGGTGTGGCTTGATCTCCTTGTATACAAGGCTCTTCAGGTTTTGTATTACCTATACCAATTAATTTGATACGAGATCTCATTTCTTTTGGAAAAAGAGAAGCAACGTATTCAGCTCTTTTTTGCGACAGTGCTATGTTGTAAGCGCTGCTTCCAATACAATCAGCTGCTGAAATAATTTCTACATTCAACTCTTTTTGTTGACGCATCAGGTTTATGACTTGTAGTAATACCGTATGGCTTTCTGGAATGTATCCCTGGCCATCAAAATAATGGTATAAACGATATCCATTTGTTGACAAGTCATTTGTATTTGATATCGTCTTCGAAGCGGCATTATCATGAGTCAACATAGCCGCACTATTTCCTTTATTCGTAGTTAAACTTGGGGGAGTCGTATTTGATTCGGCGGTCACACGTAAGCTTACTGGGTCCAGCTCTTTCCAAGCAGTCACACCCTTACTATCAAACAACTGTATTTGCTCTTGAAAATCTTTTCCGGATAATTTGATTCGATAGTTTGTTTGATTAGGTCTTACTTGAAATGAATAAACGCCTTTGTGATCTGTGGTCTGAGATGCGATTGTTTTCCAGTTACCATGTTCGTCTTGTTGTTCCAAGGTAACCAAGATGCCCTCCTGACGAAGACCGTTACTTGCATTGGTCACTGCACTCTTTATTGTGACTGTTTTGTAAGCATAATTAAAGCGTAGTATATCATCATTTCCATAACGATTGCTCGCAATGAACCCTGATTCATTCGTTGCAAAACTGATCGAATAATCATCCGCCGATGTATTCATAGGATAGCCTAAGTTTTTGGGTTGATTATTGGATTGTTTCCATGTGCTTTCATACATATCAACGCCTCCTAAACCCGGCCAACCATTTGAAGAAAAATACAATCTGCCATTGTATACCAATGGAAATCCCTCATCTCCCATACTATTAATTCGATCTCCTAAGTTCACGGGTTCTTCAAAACTTCCATCCTCTTTCATATTTGCACGATAAATATCTGCGCCGCCTTTACCGCCGGCTCTGTCGCTACAAAACAACAGGGCTTTTTCTGAATCAACATAAAAAGGATGGAATGAAGATGATTCTTTTGTATTCACTGACAGCACTTGTGGTTTAGACCAACCTGATGTAGTTTTAGTGGTTTTGCATAACTCAAGTAAGTATACACCCTGACTTTTATGAACACTGGTTCGGGTAAAGAAAATATGCCTGCCATCTGCAGTCATGCTCACCGGACCTGTATGACCTTTGAATACCACATTACCCAACAATCGTGCTAAAGAGCCGGAAGACGGTCCCATCGCCGGTCCCGATTTAGATGGCATCAGCGTATTGTTATCATTACTGGTTGCAGGCGTAAGGTCTGATAAAAACCTGCTGACCCGAACATTATAATCATTCTTGGCAACTACAGGTTGCATTGTTTGTAAATATGACAAACTTCCTCCTACATAAACATCGTCATAGGGCATTCCATCCCAAGCGTTTGTTTTGGGTATTATGAATCCCGGATTTCTATTTGATACAAAATACAATTGACCCTGTAGTACAAAAGGAGCAAATTCTCGAGCGGCAGTATTGATGGAGAGATATTCCAGATGCCAATCTAAAGAGTCTCTCATAAACATGTCCTTTTGTTCAAAACCCTTCTTTCTTGTATTGTAAGCCTTTTTATTATCGGCATTACCTACAGATAGTAATGTTTGATATTGTTGTATGGCTGATGCGTAATTACCTTTACGTGCATAGATTTCAGCTATCCTTTCTGTCATCTGTGCATTTTTCTTTTCCAGCTTCTCCAAATAGATCAACGAACTATCATACAGACCTATATTCCAAAAACAATCTGAGATACTCCAATTCAATACATCATCCTGATAACGGGTCTGATATTTTTGATAGAACGGTAATGCGTCATAATATTTTTTTGCCGCATACAGCTTATCGCCCTGCTTACGCAATTGCTCATATGTTTTATTCACAGGTTCATTGCCTGCAAATGACATGGCTGATATTAATAACAAAAAAGGAAGTAACAAATAATACATGTATTAAAAATAACGTGGTGAAACAAATGAAGATCTTGATGAACCAATCTCAAAGCGAAGCATCATTTCATGCGTTGCCTGTGTAAAAGATTTCAGATTTGAAATAGTATGATCATAACTATATCCAAAACGCAACTGCTCGTTGATCTGCCATTCTACCAAACCGACTATTGCATCTTTAGTACGATAAGAAGCACCAAATGCAAGTTTATCCATAAGCCAAACATTAGCGTTAAGGTCAAATTGAACAGGTGCGCCATTTACTTTTTTTACCAGCATTGATGGCTTTAACTTTACCTGATCACTCAGGTCCATCACCATACCCATTGTATAAAAGAAATGCAGGTTTTTCAACTTACCGGATTGTACATCTGCCTGCTTTTGTGCATTTAGTTTTGTTTCCAGCAAGGAAGGAATAGAAAGACCTAAATAAAAACGGTCAGTAGTGTAATGTATACCTGCTCCTGCAGCCGGAAGAAGACCATTTACATTTTGGTTAAATGTTGGATCGTTGGGCGAAAATGTATTTACCTCTGTGAAGTTGGCACGATAATTCAATAAACCACCGCGCAATCCTAATGATAACACTCCGTTATCGCTTACAGGAATTCGAAAAGCATAACTCGCCATCAATCCTGTAGTTCTCTCAACACCCAATTTATCATCCAGTAATTGAAGACCCCAACCAATACGACCCTCACGAGTAGCACCATCAATAGAGATGACTGTTGTTTGTGGTGCACCCGGCATGTCGATCCATTGTTTTCTGAACAATGCAGAAGCCGTAGTCGTCCCTCTTGAACCTGCATAAGCAGGATTTACGTTCAACATATTAAACATGTACTGAGAATACATAGGCTCTGTTTGCGCATGTATTTCACTTTGCATAAAAATTGCAATACTGCTTAACAGTATCATCAGAAATCTTTTTTTATAGAAATGCATAAACACTGAATTCTTTTATCGTTTAAGTGTAATAAACCCTTTGAATTGTTTTACTTGTCCGTTTGATTCTTTCGCATTGATAATATAGTAGTACGTACCCGGAGGTAAATCACCACCACCATATTGCGACATAGCCCTGCCATCCCACTCATTATTGTAGTTACTGTTTCTATAGACGACATTTCCCCATCGATTAAATACTTCAATGGAAATAGTTGTCTGGTATGGACGTATGACCACAAAAACATCATTCATACCATCTCGGTTAGGAGAAAATCCATCAGGTATGATATAGCCTACTTTTGGAATGTTCGTACGAGCAGGTAAGCCATTCAATAGAATAGTCCCATTCGATGCCGTGGTATCTGTTGAAATAGTATTGATAGGTAGCGAGAAGGCTCCCGTTCCAGTTAATACTGCCTGTGCATTTACGATTCCCGAGAAACCATTGGGTGTAACAATAAGGTCTACCACAACCGAATCTTTCGCATAGCCGGCTAGAGTACTGGTATTACTGATCAGGTTTATCTGTGTACGTCCATCATAACCTGCTACTGTATTTAGTCGACCAGTTGATCGTACACCTGTTATACGATAAGTCATCGGCATCGTGAATACCGTACTGAGATTTTGCTGAACAGTATTGAGCGTAATTGTTTCCGGACGAAGGTTACGCACCGATGTGATGTATTGCATTTTAAAAGTACCGTCAGCCAATAACTCTAGTTTGGTACCATACATAATGACAACCAGATTCTGCCCGTTTTTAATACCATCGCCATTACAGTCCGCATTTAACCAAGCTGCAGACGGAGTTACTGTCTGGCTCTCCAGCTTCAATGAACAACTATTTTTAGGGTCTGTTTTATCACTCACTTCTTTACCGTCTGGCACGCCATCACCATCGCTATCTCCTTTCAAAGGATCGGTGCCCAATGTTTTTTCCTGCTGATTTGTTAATCCATCATTGTCACAATCCGAAGATTGCCATGCAGCACTTGGTGTTACTGTCTGACTGCTCAGTTTGAATGAACAACTATCTAATGGATTCGTACCATCACTCACTTCTTTACTATCCAGTACCCCATCTCCATCTGAGTCTTCAACTAATGGATCGGTACCAAATGTTTTTTCCTGTTGATTTGTTAATCCATCATTATCACAATCCCCAGATTGCCATGCAGTACTTGGCGTTACTGTCTGACTGCTCAGCTTGAATGAACAACTATCTAATGGACTTGTGCCATCACTCACTTCTTTACCATCCAATACACCATCGCCATCACTATCTCCTTTCAGCGGATCGGTACCCAATGTTTTTTCCTGTTGATTTGTTAATCCATCATTATCACAATCTGCCGATTGCCATGCCGTACTTGGTGTTACTGTCTGACTACTCAGCTTGAATGAACAACTATCTAATGGATTCGTACCATCACTCACTTCTTTACCATCCAATACACCATCTCCATCACTATCACCTTTTAATGGATCGGTACCCAAATCTTTCTCTCGTTGATTCGTTAATCCATCATTATCACAATCTGCCGATTGCCATGCCGTACTTGGTGTTACTG
>CAYMQQ010000028.1:0-10967 GCA_964392685.1 uncultured Sediminibacterium sp. | reverse complement strand
TCTGACTACTCAGCTTGAATGAACAACTATCTAATGGATTCGTACCATCCAGTATCTCCTGACTATCCATTACACCATCTCCATCACTATCTTCATCTACATCACTAATGGTAATGGTAAATACTTTTTCATAACTCAATCCACCGGCATCAGTAGTTCTAATACGAATGCTATAACTATTTTTTGTTTCAAAATCGAATCCCGCATTGCCGCGTAAATTATTAACACTTATATTGAATGCAGCATTATCAGTATCTCCATTACCAGATACCAATGTATAAGTATGTGTATCACCAGCATCAGGATCACTACTACTTAAAGTGCCTATAGTAGCATTTACTGTATTGTTCTCGGCTAAAAGAGTGTTACTCAAAGTAATATTAGTAGGAGCACTGTTAAATATCAATACAACGTTTGCTGTTGCACTACCTCCAGAATTAGAACCCGTAATAGTATATGTTACAGAGCCTGTTACCTGTGCCGTTAATGTACCACTGATAATACCTGTTGTAGGATTAATTGTTAAGCCTGCTGGCAATGACGGACTAATGGTATAAATATCAATAGGACCTCCAGTAGCTGTAGGGAGCATGTTAGTAATGGCTGTATTACGACGTACAGTTTGTGATGAAGGATTATAAGCAAGGTTTAGTGGTACAGGATTTACCACTTCCAGACTAAAACTAGTAGTTGTAGCGCAGCCTGCTGCTGATGTTCCTGTAATCGTATAACTGGTTGCAACATTGACTACAGATGGCGTACCGCTAACTACACCTGTTCCAGTATTAAAAGACAACCCTACAGGTAATCCTGGGTTGATGCTGTAACTAATGACACCACTTGCGGTTGGACTTAGTGTTGTCATAGTAACATTCTTTGTTAGAGAAATAACCGAAGCCGAATAGGCTAATGAAGGACTTGCAATAACACTTGCGGTTATCGAGTTAGACGAGGCCGGATTGCCTATAGCACAAGCCTGATTTGAATTAGCAGTAGCATAAATAATATCACCATTTGCAAGATTAGATGTTTGGTAAGTGGTTGTAGCTACTCCATTAATAACTTGTCCATTTTTATACCATGTTAATACAGGGCTTGATCCGCCATTTATAACATTAGCCGTAAATGTAATATTTGTACCTGCACAGATATTATTAGGAGAAGGAGATGCAACAATATTATTAGATACAGTAGTCGGCGCTAATACGTTTATCGTAGCCGGGTTTGTATATACAATTGAACCTGAACCATTACAAGAAGTGATTCTGGCATAATAATAAAAAGTTCCTGCACTATTTGTTGGTACTGAATAAACAGAAGCTGTAGCACCATTAATGGAGGTACCTCCTGTATTAGATGCGGTAGTATTACTAAACCACTGGTATACTAAACTTGGACCTGTTGACGTAAAGTCAATTGTAGCTGCAGCTCCTCTACAAAAAGTTTGGCTTACAGGTTGTACTGTTATAGATGGATTGGTGTTTGAAACCAATAAGGATGCCGCTCTTGAATAAGTACCAACCTGATCACAAGTACTTTTCACCAAGACTCGGTATTGCTGACCACTATAACCAGCAGTATTACTCTGATTAATTGTAAGCGTTTGCGTAGTTACATTAGTATACCCATTTGCATTTGTTAGATCAGTCCATGAACTCCCATCAGAAGAAACTTGCCATCGATACGTTAAACCATCTCCGTTGGCAATTACGGTATAAGTTGCAGCACCAGAACATATGTTTACATCAGAAGGTTGTACAGTAATATTTTGACTTGAATTAACTGCTATTAAAGCCGGAGAAGCAATTGCCTCTGCACATACACCATTTTTTACTACAGCTCTATAAAGAGATGATACTAAAGGGTTTACAACAATACTGCTTTGAGAAGATGATCCGCTTATTCCTGACCAATTGATACCGCCATCAGTAGAGGATTGCCAAGAAAGGATAGATCCCGTGTTGCCGCTAAGGGTCAGGGTTCTATTTTGCGCACACGCGGCAGTATTAACTGCACCACTAATGGTACCTGCAACACTAACAGGATCATTTGATATATTGACAACAGAGGAGGATGTGGAACTTAGACCACAAAGATTTCTTGCTTTTACTGTTATATTACCGCTATTACTATTTGCTGCGAAACTAATTGAGTTAGTATTGTTTCCTGATAAAACAGTCCAATTAGAAGGATAGGTCCAATCATAACTACTAGCACCTGCAACGGCAGGAACAGAGTATGTGATATTTTGTGAGTTTGCACATACGGTAGTTGGGCCTGTAATAGCTCCTGGTGTTTCTGGTACAACACTCACTGTTTGTACTTGTAATGACCTCGTTACAATATTTCCACACGATTGAGAAGGTGTAACTGTTATTCTACCGCCTTGGTTACCATTTGGGTTAACTGTTATAGAGTTAGAAGTAGATGTTCCAGTCCACCCATTTGGCAAAGTCCATGTATATGTTGCTCCGGAAACTGCGGGTGTTGAATAAACCAAGGAAGAAGAACTGTTACAAACAATATCATTTCCAGAAATGACCCCTGACCCACAACCATCATTTCTTAGTGCTAAATAAGCATATCCGAAATGACCGCCTAGTGTACAATCGTATACTTCAAAACTAATTGAAATTTGCTTACCGGCATATTGAGAAAGATCAAAGGAAACTTCTTGCCAGTCGATGTAGTTTATGTTATTATACAAACCATAATTCTGCCCATCACCTACATAAAACTCACGCGATGCACAATTAATTTTTTGACTAGCTGTAGGTTGAGAAAGATCACGAACTGTTGCAACAAATTTAGGCTGATCAGAAGCACTGTGACCAGGATTTTGAAGTACTAGTGCATATGCGTAAGTAATATTGTATGTAGTTACACCTTGAGGAACAGTTAGTGTATAACTAATCTGGTCAGCAATTCTACCGGTTTGTCGGTTGCCCAATCGAAATGAATAATCATAAGTATAGCCTCCTATTTGAGGTACTTTTTTTAATGTGGGGATTAGTTCATCATAATCAAACTGACCATCTTGCCTAGCTTTATTAACCAAAAAGCCAACAGTGTTACCATTATCATTTGCCGACCTAATTGTTACCAGTTTTGCAGGAGAAGGGTTATTGAATGTTGAATAGGTGGCGATTCCCCCACTATAAGTACCACTGTTGTATGACCAGAAAGAAAAGTTATATGCGTCAAAAGACAAGTTGGACGGGCACTGTGCCAATAGCTGACCTCCAAGAAGAAAGAAAAAAAAAGTTATGCTTATTATTTTTTTCATAAACCATTATTACTTACATGTATTAAAAAAGAGGACCCTCAATAAAAAAAATGTTTATGCCATTATATTTGAAAGTCTTTACAACAGGTGTTTCGAATGTTTTTTTATCAGTAAACATCAGTTGACCAAGGCTTCTTGTTAAAAAGACTGAGGAACCTGCGGAAGTATTAAACAATAAAAACGCTCCTTCTTTGGGTCTACTATTCAAATCTTCTACATCTATAGAAGTAGTCAAAGAATGTAACAGAAAGAATTGTTCTAGTTTTTTTTTATCCTTAGAATTAATCAGAATCTGATAATCATCTTCATTCATCCGTAATTGTAAAGCGCGCGAGCTAGGGAAGAGATATGTTTTACCAGAAGCAGGTTGACCAATTGTGGTTTCAAATAAAGACAGCATTATTTTATATTCGGGGCTTACTTCTTCTGTAGACATTTTTTGTGAATAAGCACCAAAAACGATCATAATGAAATAAATAACAAAGAGAATTCTTTTCATAATCATAAAGGATTTTATCTTAACTAAATTTTTTGCAATAATGTACCCTTCTTGTACTTTCTACTTACCCTACCATACATTACTTCCATATTTAAAGCAAGGCTGATATTTCACTTAACTTTCGAGTCTTGTAATGGTAATGGTTAGCAGATCTTAATGCTTTCACTTAAGGATATTATAATTAATTCGTGCAAGGTATTACTGACTACTTTGAATTTGAAACATATCCTATATTCTTACATCTTGTGATGAAAATCTTATACGAAATCGTGTTATTCATCAATATCGAATACATTAAAATAAATAAGAGTAAAAAAATTTACGCTGAATAGCTTTACCTGATTTTCTAAAAAAGGTGACAGTAAGAATTAGAGGAGCTAATTATCGTCTTTCGCTTTTTCTCTTACTGAAGAAATGTATAGTTCTTAAACCTTTTGTGTTACTTAGATTTATTCTTCCGACTTTTAACTCGTAAGATAACAAGTAAGTACGCTTAATATTGCTCTACCCTTTAGTAACAAAACCCATGAGAAACTTTTTTTTACTTTGCGCAGTAGTATTCGCTTTTGCTTGCAAAAAAACAGTACAAGTAAATCCCACAACAACCACTACGCCTGTTATTCCTCAAGTGCAAGGACCAAGGGTTTATCCGGTCAATACATTAGACTCATTCTCCGCTATCAACAAAACCACTTCTTGGTATAATACAACAATAGGCATGACAGAACTCTTTTCGGTTCAACAGTCATTGTATTGGGGATTTGAATTGTTACCGAATGGATCATTGATGCCATACAATACAGGAACAACAAGTACTTGGAATGCATCAAAAAATTACTACTGGAATGATCTGGGAACATATCTCTATTATGATTTTACGGGAGATGGTAATAAAGATCTATGGGCATATTATTGGAAGAACCCGTGGCCTACAAACGCCAAAGGTCTACATCTCTTTAGCGAATATGCTTTGAATCCTAATAGCTATAATTTACAATCAGGGTTGACACAAGTGAGAAAATGCGTGATCGCCGATATGGACAATGATAGTAAAAAAGATATTGTTTTGTTTTCATCAGGATATGATGGAATGCCTTTTCCCGGAGACTCACTTGGTATTTTCTATCCAAAAGATCTAAAGTATCAATACCTCACACAAGACATTGGTTATTTTCATGGAGGTGCAACAGGAGATATCAATAATGATGGCATGATAGACATCATTGGCTATTCGGGAGGAAGCGCGGTGATCCCCACACATCCTACTTATTATATGAATAAGGGGAATAGAAATTATCAACTGACCAACCAAATCTTTCAAAATTTCTCTCCGGGCAATGATAATTATTATACGGTAGAATTATTTGACATGAACAAAGACAACAAGCTGGATCTATTTCTGGGTTCATCAAAGACGCTTAGACTCATTCCTTTTTCAAACGGGGTATTTGATAGAAAAAATGCTCAAGACTTTGCAGTAGATGATAATTTAGAAATAATGGACATTGCATTTCTAGATTTCAATTTCGATGGAAACATAGACGTGTTAACCATGAGCAATTTGAAAAATTACAATGGTTGGGGATTGAGATTATATATCAATGAAAACAATTCCTTTAAAGAAAAAACCAAAGAGTATTTTGATGTAGTAGAGGGGTCCGGTAATGGTGCGTGGATAAAGTGGATTCGAATTTTTGATATTGACAAAGACGGTGATTTAGATGTTGTTGGTGATGGTCTATTTGGTGACTTAAAAGGAACTTCTGGAAGAATTATTTATTGGGAAAACAATAGTGGCAAATTCAAGTTTGTTTATAAATAAACCATCTGCTTTAAAATGGGATTTAGGCTGATTGTCCTTAGGATGGGTGCGATGGAGATCATAAAAACGAAAATCCCCCATGATTAAATCATGAGGGATTTGTGGTGTGGGCCGGGATCGAACCGGCGACACAAGGATTTTCAGTCCTTTGCTCTACCGACTGAGCTACCGCACCTTCGCTGAAGCTTCGGTGCGCAAAGCACACTGAAATACTTCGTATTTTAAAAAAACAAGCTTTTGAAAGCTTGCCCGCCGTAGCCTTTGGCGGAGGAGGGCAAAAATAGGGGGTTTTCACATATAATCCACATGGATTCATGGATTTTTTAGTGAAATCAGCCTTTTATCGGTTTAAGTTAACTTACCGTTGCATACACCGCATCCCATAATCGTTTCCGATATTTCAAGCTTGTGAGTGCTGCTTCTGTGGCTTGCTCCCATTTCAAAGCATCTTCCCCACACAACTCACTTACCATTTCCATCGCCAGGTGACTATGATGGTCTCCATCTACTTCAATATGTCTTTCCAGGTAATATTTGAAGACCGCCAGTTGTGTAGGATACTGCAAAGACAAATCCTTCACCAAACCCATGAACATATCCGGCATCAAATCTTCACGACCGAATGTAAACACCGCAGCCTGCACATGCACCGGCGCTTTTTCAATCACTTCAAATGTATATCCCACAAAATCGCAAATAGCCCTGGGCAATTGTAATTGCTGCAACGCCTGTTGCACCGGAACGCCATTGTGTAAATAAGTCAACAGTTGTGTAATAGCCGTTGTATCAGCACCCATCTGTTCCATGGCTTTGAGATACAACTCAAAGTGACTCGTCCTATTACCCGTTTCATCTATATCACTCTCTTCACCCAATACAATTTCATTGATGAGATAACGCGTATTGGCAGATCCTACCGGCACCCATGGCGCAGCAGTACAAGTCAATTGTTGCTGCAAGGATTTCAACAAACTCATAAAATCCCATACCGCAAACACATGATACTCCGTAAACCGACGAAGCTGTTCAAGGTCTTGCAGACTATGGTACAGCGAATGATCAACAAGACTAGGTCTAACTTCTTCCAGCCGCTCTTTCAGCTGAACTATCTTTTCATTTTCCATGCTGTATATACGTGTGGAGAGGGGAAATGGTTGAGGGGGGAGAGCTTCAAGCTGCACGCTACACGCTGCACGCTGCAGGATATTTTCACGTGCGGCGTGTAGCGTGTAGCGTGCAGCTAATTAAAACTCACAATTCTTCGGCGTCCGCGCAAAGGCAATGACATCGCGAATATTCGTCATGCCGGTTACGAATTGTACCATGCGTTCGAAGCCGAGACCGAAACCTGCGTGGGGTACGGTTCCGAAGCGACGGGTATCTAAATACCAACTCATTTCTTCCAGCGGAATATGCATGGCTTGCATACGCGCTTCCAGTTTTTCCAAACGCTCTTCTCTTTGTGAACCGCCAACAATCTCTCCAATACCCGGCGCCAGAATATCCATCGCCGCTACTGTTTCTTTTCCGGGTTCACATCCATCATTCATGCGCATATAAAATGCTTTGATGGCGGCAGGATATCCTGTTACAATCACAGGTTTCTTGAAATGTTTTTCTACCAAATACCTTTCATGTTCACTCTGCATATCAATACCCCACTTCACATCAAACTTGAATTTCTTTTTCTTGTACGCAGGTGAATCCAATAATATCTGAATGGCTTCTGTGTAAGTAATTCTTTCAAAACTATTATCCGTTACAAACTTCAACTTCTCCAACAATCCAAATTCCTGACGTTCATTCTGTGGCTTTTGTTTTTCTTCTTCTGCCAGTCGTTGATCCAAAAACGCCAGATCATCGGCATTGTGTTGCATCACATAGCGAATCAAATATTGAATGAACTCTTCTGCTAAGTTCATATTGTCTTCAATATCATAGAATGCCATCTCCGGCTCAATCATCCAGAATTCTGCCAAGTGTCTGGTCGTATTTGAATTCTCTGCGCGGAAGGTTGGACCAAAAGTATAAATCTCACTAAATGCCATCGCACCCAGCTCACCTTCTAATTGTCCGCTCACAGTCAGGTTGGTACTCTTTCCAAAAAAGTCTTCTGCAAAATCAATACTCCCATCTTCTTTGCGAGGCGGGTTATCAAAAGGAAGTGTGGTTACACGAAACATTTCTCCCGCACCTTCTGCATCACTCGCAGTAATAATGGGTGTATGCAAATACACAAATCCTTTTTCATTGAAAAACTTGTGCACCGCAAACGCCAACGAATGTCTGATACGAAACACTGCACCAAATGTATTGGTACGAAAACGCAGGTGTGCGATCTCTCTCAAAAATTCAAGACTATGTTTCTTGGGCTGCAGCGGATATTTCTCTGCATCACTATCGCCTAATATTTCTACTTGTGTTGCTTTTAATTCGATCGACTGTCCCTTACCCAATGAAGGCACTACCGTACCCGTTACTTTCAAAGAAGCTCCGGTAGTGATTCTTTTCAAAGTAGCATCATCTAACAAACCCAATTCTGTTACTACCTGTAAATTATTATTGGTACTACCATCATTCAATGCAATAAACTGGTTGTTACGAAAAGTTCGCACCCAACCCATCACAACGGTTTCTTGTCCGGCCACCCCGCTACTCAGCAGGTCTTTGATCTTAGTTCTTTTGTTAAACATTGCTTGCTTTTTTGAAACGCCTGTGGTTCAGGCTTTGAGCGGCAAAGATAAGAAGGAAAAGAAGACATGGGTGATCGGGTAATCGGGTAATCGGGTGATCAGGTGATCGGGATATAGGGTGATGGGTGGTGTATGGACTTTTAATGAATCTGATTAATGATGCAGAAAAAGAATCCCAACCAAAAGCACCCAGTACCCGATTACCCGATCACCTGATTACCCAATTACCATTTTTCCATTATATTTATCACCAATCTTCCAAATCCAATCACAATGAAGCCATCCTTGTTCCGGTCATTGATTGAACTCACAACAGATGCTGTGTTCATTGTTCGGGTGTTACCGGGGGGAGAAGAGTTTGTGATGGAGTATGTGAATGATGCCTATCTCCATAAATTCAATGTTACGCGCGAGTCCGTAGTGGGTAAGGAGTTCAAGGACATGCTTCACGCCCATATTGTAGATACTATTCGCAAACGCTTTATCGAATGTGTTCGTTTGCGCTCCAATATCAGTTTTGAAGAAAGTTTTGAAAACGGCACTACCAGTCTGAGTGAACTCTTTCCTATCATGGATGCCGATAGTGCCATTGAATATGTAGTGGGCGTATCTAAAGATATTACTGAGCTGAAAATAAAGCGTGATCAAATCGCCGCTTCTGAGCAAACTTTACAATCCATCATCAACAGCTCCGATAATGTGCTCATTTATATGAGTAATGATTTTACCATTCGATATGCCAATCGCAGGGCACAAGAGCATGCGAGAAAATTGTTTGGACGAGCTTTTTCCATCGGCGAAAAACTCACCGACTATTATCCTAAAGACGAACGCGAAAGAGCCTTGGCACACGCACTTCTATTAAAAGAGCAAAAGCAAACCATTTCTCATGAACACCAGCTTACTTATCCGGATGGGGAGACCCGTTGGTTTCTGAGGCGTTATTATGGCGTGTTTGACGAGAAGGGCGAATTAACAGGTATCGTTATTGCCTCTATCAATATCACCAATCGGAAAGAGCAGGAATTACAAATACAGAAACAAGCTGATTCTCTTCGTGAGATCGCTAAAATTCAATCACACGAAATCAGAAGACCTGTTGCCAATATCATGGGATTGGTCGATCTCATTGATTTGAAGGGCAAAACCCTGGAAGAAAATGAGCAAATTTTACAATATCTCAGACAGAGTGGACAAGAATTAGATGGTATGATCAGTAGAATCGTCGATAAAACACAATATGACACCGATTTTTAACGGTTTTCGGTAAGATTTTTTGTTTAGTTTTTAAGAAAATCGCTTAACATTGCATCGGAAACCAAGCTGATATCGTCCTCTTTTAGCTCTCGACACATCAGTTTATCTTCTTTCCAATCAGTTTTAATACCCATAGATTTTCCGATCTGAGTTTACTTTTCCTTAGACTGGATATTTGAATGATGACAATTTGATTTTTCCCCACAATAGACTTTATGTACGATATTCTGCAATTAAATGACATGTTATTGCCCGAGTTACTCGACATCGCCGAGCAACTAAAGATTACGGGTGCTAAGAAATTAGACAAACAAGGACTGATCTATAAGATCCTGGATAGCCAGGCGGTTCAGGCCAGCGAAACCAAAGATGGCGCGGCTAAAAAAGGCGCCCGTGCCCGTAAACCCGTTACGGTAAAAACCGCCAACGGTACTGAAGAAGCGGAAGTGATGCAAGAAGCACCTGAAAAACCAACAGCCGCTGCGAAACGCGGTCCGGTGAAAAAAGCTCGTACCGACAAGCAGCCTACCGAGAATCCCGAAACAGCTCCTGAACAAACCGAAGAAAGTAGCAATGCCAATGTGAATACTCCTGAGAATGCTCCTGAAAGCGGATTGCCTCAAGAAGCGCCTGCTCCACAACAACATAGACACCAGCGCAAAGAACCTAATTTCAATATTGAATTTGAAGGCGTTATCAGCGGTGAGGGCGTATTAGAAATGATGCCGGACGGTTATGGTTTCCTTCGCTCTTCTGATTATAACTATTTATCTTCTCCCGATGATGTATATGTATCTCCTTCTCAGATCAAACTCTTTGGTCTGAAAACAGGAGATACCGTTTCGGGATCTGTTCGTCCACCAAAAGAAGGAGAAAAATATTTCGCCTTATTGAAAGTGGATCATATCAATGGTAAACGTCCGGATGAAGTACGCGATCGCGTTCCATTCGACTACCTCACACCATTGTTCCCTTATGAAAAACTGAATCTGTTTACGACTCCGAATAATTACAGCACTCGTATCATGGACCTGTTTACCCCCATCGGTAAAGGTCAGCGTGGATTGATCGTTGCCCAACCAAAAGTGGGTAAGACCATGTTGCTGAAAGAAGTGGCCAATGCTATTGCTGCCAACCATCCGGAATGTTACCTGATGGTAGTATTGATCGATGAGCGTCCGGAAGAGGTAACCGATATGGAACGCAGTGTAAAAGCAGAAGTGATCGCTTCTACTTTTGATGAGCCTGCTGAAAAACACGTGAAAGTGTCTACCATCGCTTTACAAAAAGCAAAACGTTTGGTGGAATGCGGACATGATGTGGTCATCTTATTAGATTCCATTACCCGTTTGGCGCGCGCACACAATACCGTTGCTCCCGCAAGTGGTAAAGTATTGAGTGGTGGTGTGG
>CAYMQQ010000027.1:8297-25887 GCA_964392685.1 uncultured Sediminibacterium sp. | reverse complement strand
AGGTGGAATGTACATATTTACAGATCTGCCTATTCGCATCATAGGTATCACACATGGACTTTGCGGTGACCATGAGTTGATATGCTTTCAGTAATAATTCCGGAGTCAACATGAATTAGACGATCTTCTTTTCCTGATGATTATTTGATCTCGAGTTCAAACATTTTTTCTTCTTTGAGATACCCTTCCAATACATCTCCAACTACACATTCACCTACACCTGAAGGTGTTCCCGTAAAAATCAGATCCCCAATATTGAGTGAAAAATATTGGGAAACATGTGCTATGATGTAATCACAAGAAAAGATCATGTCAGCGGTATTACCATCCTGAACCAGTTCCTTATTTTTCTTCAAGGAGAACTGAATCGGTGAGCTCATGAATTCGGGCTGAATAGGCACCCATTTTCCTACTATGGCAGATTGATCCCAGGCTTTCGCTTTTTCCCAAGGCAGTCCTTTCTTTTTCAGTTCTGCCTGAATATCTCTGGCGGTAAAGTCGATTCCTACCGTAATAGCATCATAGTATTTTGATGCCTGATGCTCTTGAACATATTTACCATTCTTAGAAACCCTGAGCACCAACTCTGCTTCATAGTGAAGCTCATTGGTAAATTCAGGATAATAAAAAGGGGCATTAGGCTGAAGCAGGGCAGATTTTGGCTTCATGAAAATAACGGGCTCTTCCGGAACTGCATTTCCCAGTTCCTTGGCATGATCTGCATAATTCCTGCCTACACAAAAAATTTTCATACGCGTACGTTTATCATGTTAACCAGACTTCTTTTTACATCTATTCCTGAAAAGGAGGGATGTTTTCACAGGATTATGGTTATGATAATGTCTTATAAAGCTATAATAACGTCTGAAACAGATTAATATTATAAGAAATTGAGGTTATTTACCTGGCTCATGGTTTTCTCCAACCCAATGGTAGCAAATGACTCTATAATCTCGATCGATTTCTCAATCTTAGACTGGACAATTTTTTGTTCATCCGGCAACCACTTTCCCAGTACAAACTCAACCTGACGACCTTTGGGGAACTGATTACCAATACCAAAACGAAGTTTGGGGTATTGGTCTGTACCCAGCGTCAGTTGAATATCTTTTAACCCATTATGCCCGGCATCAGAGCCTGAACCTCGTAACCTTAATTTGCTCAAAGGTAAAGCCAGATCATCAACAATGGTAAGCGTGCGACTGATATCAACCCCTTCTTTATCCATCCAATATTTCATCGCTTTTCCACTCAAGTTCATATATGTAGTGGGTTTGATACAAATAAATACCCGCCCTTTCCATTTCACTTCAGCAACTTCTGCTAAACGATCTAGTTTAAAAAAAGCGCCGTGCTTCAACACAAATGCACTCACCACATCAAATCCAATGTTATGACGAGTATGCTTGTATTCATCTCCAATATTACCTAGCCCGACGATCAGAAATTTATTCATAGAGAGACAAAAATAAACAAGAGTTTTCTCAGTAGATGACTTAATTTTCATTAACGATATTGACTGATACAATATATGTACATCCCAAGAGCAATAAAAAACCTTCTAGATATCGGTATTCATGCAAGATTAGACCCAATAGAATTAAAGAAAACAAGGGTTCTCAATTTGTGCGTTCTACTGGGATTATTAAGTAATGTCATCTTTATTCCTATCAATATTTATGAAGGCCATTACTGGAATGTGGGTCTATTGTTATTGAATACCATTGGCATCTTGGTTTTTCTGCTGATCAACTATTATACATACATTCAAACTGCACGCCTAATTTTAAATATATTATCCACTATCAGCATTTGTATCAGTGCTATTAAATTTCAAAATGGAAATGAATATTTTCTGATCACCAACTTAATCGTAATCAGTATTATTTTCAAAAGACCTCTATTAATAATGATCATGTCGATCATTACTATTTTTTGTTTTGTATTTATACGCATTACAGACACTAGTATTTGGATGTATGAGGCGTTTCCTTCATATCGAGTAAACATAAATATTGCCAATGCATTGATTCTGGCTTTTCTTGGATTGCTGTATTATCGATATGAACAAATTTTGTATGAGAAAGAGTTACAAGAAAGTCAACTTAAGCTGGAGAAAAAAAATGCAGAACTAGAAGAGTCGAATACCACGAAAGAGAAACTCTTTTCTATCATCGCCCATGACCTACGTTCTCCTATTGCACAACTACGCAATACATTGGACTTGGTGAACAGACAACTGCTAACCCCGGAAGAATTTAATAAGCTTACCGAGCATGTTTCCATACAAGTAAAACAATTACAAGGTGGACTTGACAATTTGTTGAAATGGAGTAATAGTCAGTTGGAAGGTATTGAGGCAAAACCTGAAAAAGTTGATTTCAAACATATGATGGGTCTGGTATTATCCATGATGGAAGCTGAGCTTGAAAACAAAGAGATACGGGTGAATGTACAATCTGAAGGAGGACCGATTTGGGCAGATCCTGATCATTTACAATTGGTTTTGAGGAATTTGCTATCCAATGCCATTAAATACAGTTATAAAAAACAAACCATTGATATTCATCATAACACCCGCAACCATGAAGTAATGATTTCAATAGCAGATCAGGGAGATGGAATGGATAAGTTGTTGCGTGATCATGTATTCTCTTCTGCCAATATCATTTCAAAGAGAGGCACATTAAATGAAAAAGGAACAGGGCTGGGTTTAAAACTCTGCAAAGAATTTGTTGAGAAGAATCGGGGAAGAATTTGGGCAGAAGAAAATCAACCCAAGGGCACCATTTTCTTTGTGTCATTTCCTGCTACGATATGAAAGAGAGGATGTTTCAAGAGAAAATAAGCAGCTTGGGGTTGTTGGATAGCTTATGGTTCATGGCTTATAGTCCATGGACTATGGACTATGGTAAAAGAAAGAGGCTGCATCAACAGTTTGATACAGCCTCTTTTCATAAGTATGTTCAACTTATTTTTTCTTCTCTTCTTTTGCAGCAGTTGCTTCCTCTTGTTTCAGCTGACGAGTCATTACTACTGAAGCGATTGGAATACGTGGAGAGTTCAAAATCTCCATATTATCTGCTTTTACATCTTCTACGCGGACGTTACCGTTCAGTTCAAGATTGGTAATGTCTACTGAAATGTTTTCCTTCAGATCTTTAGGGAAAGCTTTTACTTTCAACGCTTTCATTTTCGTAACCAGCTTACCACCTTCTTTCACACCTACAGAAGTACCTGTAAATTTGAGTGGCAGTGTAGCAACTACTTTTTTGTCATCAACCAACTCTAATAAATCAACATGGATCAGTGAGTCTTCTACTTTATCAAACTGAAGATCTTTCAGAATGCATTTGTAAGTTTTACCATCCACTTTAACCTCGGCCAGTTGAAATTCACTTGTGTAAACCAAAGGCTTGAAAGCCTTTGCAGGAGCAAAGAAATTGATCTCCTGTGCACCCCCGTAAATTACACCTGGCACGTTTTCCTGAGAGCGAATCTGGCGGGCGGCTTTTTTGCCATGTTCGGTCCTCAGTTGTCCTTCGATTGTAATCGTTTTCATGTTTAAAATTTTGGACGGCAAAAGTAGGGAAAATCTGACAATTTTTGGCTACAAGTTTCACGCTACAAGCTACAAGGAGATAAAGAATATAAAAATAGCTGTAAATAATTGATTTACAGCTATTTAATAAACTTGTAGCTTGTAGCGTAAAGCTTGCAGCTTTCTCAGCCTCTTCCCTTCAATTGAGAATGAATAAAAAGACTGGTTATACTTTTATTTTCATAAGCATTGCGGATGGCAATGGCGAAAAGGTCTGCTACGGAAATCACTTTGATCTTGGGAGAATCCTTTTTTAAAGGAATGGTATCACATACGACTAACTCCTCCAATACACTATCCTCAATATTTTCGTAGGCTTTACCGCTTAGTACGGGGTGAGTGATCAGTGCACGTACACTTCTGGCCCCCTTCTCTTTTAATAATCCTGCAGCCTTAGCAAGGGTACCCCCGGTATCACAGATATCATCTACCAATACAATATCACGATCTGTTACATCGCCGATCACAACCATGCTGGCAATTTCATTGGCACGTTTACGATGTTTATCACAAATCACCATTTCTGCATTGAAGTAACTCGCAATTTCTCTCACACGGTTGGTACTTCCTACATCGGGAGCCGCAAATGTCAGGTTTTGCAATTTCAGTTGTTCGATATAGGGAATGAAAATGGCTGAGCTATCTAAATGATCCACCGGCACATCAAAAAACGCCTGAATTTGAGCGGCGTGGAGATCCATGGTTATCACCCTATCCGCTCCGGCTGCTTCCAATAGAGTTGCTATAAGTTTGGAGCCAATTGCGACCCTTGGTTTATCCTTTCGGTCTTGGCGGGCAAAACCATAATAAGGTATCACCGCAATGATTTTATAAGCACTGGCACGCTTGGCAGCATCGATCATCAGGAGTAATTCCATCAGGTTATCGGTGGGCGCATAAGTGCTTTGAACCAGGAAAACATAATCGCCGCGAATACTTTCCAGAAAGATGGGTTGAAATTCACCGTCACTGAATTTCTGAATATTGATTTTTCCGATAGGGGCGCCGAAACGCTGTGCTATTTTTTCTGCCAGCACTTGAGATCCTGTACCGGAGAAAATCTTGACAGATGGATTCATAATTGCAGGAATGAGCGGCGAAGATAGAGATTAGGTTCACAAATTTTCATTTGAAATTTTCAATTTTTTTACAATGCAAAAAAATACCATCAAAGATTGGGCTACCGATGACCAACCACGTCAGAAACTGCTTCATAAAGGAGCTGAAAATCTCAGTGATTCTGAATTATTAGCCATTCTGATCAACAATGGCATACCCGGAAAATCAGCATTAGAGCTTGCAAAAGACCTACTGAGTCAGTGTAACCATGATCTCAATAGCATGGGTAGACTTTCTGTTCAATCGCTTTGCAAGCTGAAGATTAAAGGTTTAGGACCCGCAAAAGCCATTCATATTACCGCAGCACTTGAACTGGGTTTGCGCAGACATTTGAGTCATGTAAAAAAAGAAGTGATCAAAAGTAGCAGTGATATTGCTGATTACCTGAGAGCAAAATTGGGTCATAAACCCAAAGAAGTATTTGGTGTACTTTTCCTGAATCGCAGCAATAAAGTGATCGCCTTCGAACATATGAGTGAAGGGGGGATCACCGGCACTGTGGTAGATATCCGTATTATTTTAAAAAAAGCATTGCTGCATGATTCGGTATCTATGGTGATATGCCACAATCATCCCAGCGGCAACTTGGATCCTAGTACCGCAGATGAACTCATCACCAAAAAAATCAAGGAAGCGAGTTTATTACTTGATATCAGATTATTGGATCATATCATTGTAAGTAATGAAGGATATTACAGCTTTGCAGATCATGGCAAACTCTGAATCCTTCTTCAGGCCTGCGCTGTTGGGCCACCAAAATTCATGGGAATTTCGATGTGCTCCAAATCCTGAATAGAACCATTAGCGGCTTCAAAACGAGCGATATTTTCTTCTAACGCTTTCATGAAACGCTTGGCATGCATGGGTGTAAAGATGATGCGTGATTTTACGCGGCTCTTTGGAGTGCCGGGCATTACGTTTACAAAATCTATCACAAACTCGGCATTACTATGTGTGATGATGGCAAGATTCGCATATTCACCTTCCGCCATTTCTTCACTGATCTCAATATTCAACTGATTGGGTTGCTGTTCCATTGTAATGATTTAAGGGAGCAAAAATAAGCTATTAATGTTGTGCACTTTATAAAAAGGAGAAGGCCGGTAAAACTACCGGCCATTCTCATGTGCATGATAAACTATAAAAACTGAAAACGAGTGAAAAGTTTAATAACTGGTAATGAATTTAGCGTTTTTTTTCCTTTCCTAAAAAATTATAGCCTTTTTATTCAATTTTTTTTATCCGGTATCTATCCCTCTCCGAGAAACGAACAGCTATTGATTCATTAAAAGTTTAAACATTAAAAAAATCAACATGTATCAATAAAGAATTTACATACCAGCTTTTAAATACTTTTGCGCCATGTTAGTATTAGATGGTAAAATAGCTGCCGCCGCAGTCAAGGAATCCCTCAAAATCAAAACCACTCAATTGGTGGCTGAAGGAAAAAGAAAACCACATTTGGCAGCCATTTTAGTGGGGAACAACGGAGCCAGTGAAACCTATGTGGCCAGTAAAGTAAAAAACTGTGAAGAAACCGGCTTTGCATCTACCCTTATCAGACTAGCAGATACGATTGATGAAGCTTCCTTATTATCAACCATACACGAACTCAATAGCAACCCTTCTATTGATGGCATTTTGGTTCAGTTACCATTGCCCAAACAAATCAGTGAGCAAAAAGTCATTGAAGCCATTGATCCTTTAAAAGATGTAGATGGTTTTCATCCCATCAATGTCGGAAAACTGGTTCAGGGTCTTTCTACCTTCATACCGGCTACTCCCTACGGCATCATGTTGATGCTGGAACATTATCAAATTGAAACAAAAGGAAAACATGCGATCGTAATAGGCCGAAGCAATATTGTAGGCAGACCCATGAGTATTCTTTTAAGTAGCAATCTCAAACAAGGCAACTGTACTGTTACGATTTGTCATTCACATACCCCGAACCTGAAAGAACTTTGTCTGCAAGCTGATATTATCGTTGCGGCTTTAGGCAGACCCGGATTTGTGACTGCAGATATGGTAAAACCCGGTGCAGTAATCATTGATGTAGGCATCACCCGTGTAGACGACAGTACCGCCAAGAAAGGATTTCGGATCAAAGGAGATGTTGCTTATGAAGAAGTAGCTGCCAAGGCATCTGCTATTACCCCGGTTCCGGGAGGAGTAGGATTGATGACCATTGCAGGATTGTTGAAGAATACGATGCAGGCTTACGAGCAGAGAGCCCATAGTCTATAGTCCATAGACCATGGTCCATGGACTATGGTCAAAAAATAAACATATCACCAATAAAGAAACACATATCAACTCTTTACCCGTCATGGAAGCTTTCTACACCCTCCAAGGTGAAGGTTTTCATCAGGGTCGTGCAGCTTACTTTATTCGTTTGGGTGGTTGTGATGTGGGTTGTGTGTGGTGTGATGTAAAAGATAGTTGGGATGCTTCCAAACATCCGCTGCAATCGGTTACCGATATTGTAACAGAAGCCAAAAAATATCCCGGTAAACTCGCTGTTATCACCGGAGGTGAGCCACTGATGCACAATTTGCATGAACTCACCCATGCATTAAAAGCTGCAGGATTCGAAACCAATATTGAAACATCCGGCTCCTCTCCATTGAGCGGAGACTGGGATTGGATATGTTTATCACCCAAAAAATTCAAAGCACCTTTGCCTGAGATCATTCCATTGGCGCACGAATTGAAAGTGGTGATTTTTAACAAACATGATTTTGAATGGGCAGAAACCTATGCTGCACAAGTAAACCCTAACTGCAAACTATACCTGCAGCCGGAATGGGATAAAGCAGAAAAAGTATTACCCCTGATCATCGATTATATCAAAGCACATCCTCAATGGGAATTGAGTTTACAAACACATAAATACATCAACGTTCCCTGATTGTTGGAATTTTAACAAGATACACTTCCCTTTTTTCCGAACTTTCAGCAGTGAAAAAATCGATCCTCTTTTTAAGTTGTATAGTATTAGTTACTGGCCTATACGCGCAAACGTATGATGCGGATAAAGTAAAGCCCAAAGCATTGGCACGCTATGAAAATGCCATTCAATTATTAAAAGACGGGCTTACACGAGAGGCAGTTCCCATTTTGTTAGAGTGCATTAATATTGATTCTAATTTTTTAGATGCATACTTATCATTGGCAGGAGCATTCGGTGAACTAAAACAATACCAACGCTCAGTAAATCTATATGAGAAAGTACAAATAAAAGACCCTGTATACTTTTCCATCTATACACTCCCCTATTCCATCAATCTTGCCGGATTAGGAAGATTTGAAGATGCATTGAAAGCAGTGAATATTTTCTTATCGATTCCGAATATCAGTGAACGTGGACAAAAAAGCGCTGCATATCGTAAACAATCGTATCAGTTTGCGATTGATTATGCATCCAAACATCCGGTAACCGATTACCAGTTTGCACCAATCAATCTCGGAGATAGTGTCAATGGCCCGCGTTCTGAATATTATCCATCGGTTACGGTCACAGATAGTTTATTGGTATTCACCAGAAGAACCGGTGATCAACGTGAAGACTTTATGCAGAGCACCATCACCAACAAAAAATTTGGTAAAGCACAACTCATAGATGGTGATATCAATCTAGAACCCAGAAAAGGTGCTATCACTGTTTCGCAGGATGGAGAATGGTTATTGTTTGCGGGTGATTTCTCCGGAAGAGGTTTGGGCTGGTATGATATTTATCTCTCTCAATACACACCACAAGGCTGGAGCGAACCTGAAAACTTGGGTCCAACCATCAATACTGAATTTTGGGAGAGCTCTCCTTCTATCAGTCCCGATAAACGAGTGCTCTATTTCAGTAGTAACCGTCCGGGTGGTTATGGCGGAAGAGATTTATACATGTCCATCAGACAACTCAATGGCAAGTGGGGTAAAGCCATCAATATGGGACCTACTATCAACTCTGCAGGTGATGAATTTTCACCTTTCATTCATGCAGACAATCAAACATTATTTTATACTTCGGATGGACTACCCGGTTATGGCAACTCAGATCTTTTTGTATTGCGCAAAAATGAAAAAGGAGAATGGGGCAATCCGGAAAATCTTGGCTACCCCATCAACACCATTGAAAATGAAGGCAGTCTTGCAGTTTCAGCAGATGGACTCACAGCATACTATGCAAGTGACAGAAGCGATAGTAGGGGTAATCTTGATCTGTATGCATTTCAGTTAAGACCAAATATCAGACCTAACAGGACTTTGTATGTAAAAGGAAAAGTAACAGATGCAAATACACAAAAAGGAGTACCGGCTACTGTTGAATTAACAGACAACAACAATGATGTGGTGTTGATGCGTGTACAGACTGATGAGTTGGGTGAATATTTTATTACGCTTCCTACCGGAAAAGATTACACGTTTACAGTGAATCGAAAAGGTTATTTGTTTTATAGTGAATTGTATGCATTGAGTAAAAAAGAAGCCGATAGTGTATATAAAAAAGATATCGCGCTGAAACCTGTCAAACTCAATGAGAGCTTTGTCTTTAATACTATTTTGTTTACATCCAATAGTTATGCATTACCCGAGAATGGATTAGCAGAACTGGCACAATTGATACAGGTATTAAATGATAATCCAACATTGAAAGTAGAGATCAGTGGTCATACAGATAATATCGGTAATGCAAAAGATAACCTGACACTTTCTACCAACCGTGCAAAATCTATTGTTGATTATTTGGTGAGTAAAGGAATTAGTTTAGAAAGATTATCATTCAAAGGTTATGGCGATACACAACCGGTTGCAGACAATACTACCGAAGAAGGCAGGGCTAAAAACAGAAGAACGAGCTTTACCATTACTGGTTTGTAAAAGCAGCTCTTACATTTTCCGGAATCACTTTATTCATCATTTCAACATACTCTTTTCCGGAAATAGGATAACCTTTAGTAGGTTTCTTTGGAATTCTACTTTCGGGTCTGATAGAGGAAGCAATAGACACATACCTGATACCATGTGAGAAGCTTTCACTGGCTAAAATAGCACCGGGTAACCCCGTAAACCCATGTTTAGATACCGGATAAGGAATTTGGGGTGTATACCATACCACTGCATTCAGATAATTATTCTTGGCAGGCATTGCCTTATAGCAAGTATATCCGAGAATTTTCATTGAATCCTGATACATATCAAATTGCAATGCAGGGAAATTACGTTCCACTAAAAGTCTCTGATTATTTAATTCATGCCTTTGAATTTGATGATATTCTTTCTGTTGACTAAAATCAGTATAGGTATTATTATTTCGAAAATTTGCTCCTAGCTTTTTCGTATTTCTATCTCTTGCTGATTCAAAAAAATTTACAAATGCTATATCGCCTGTAACAATGATTTCAAAGTCTTTCAAGGGATGGTATTTTTTAGGCTTTGTTAATAGCTTTACCTGAAGTGAATCTGTTAATGTCAGATACCCCGATTTATATTCAATCACAAATGGCTTTTCTATTCGCTGCGCATCCACACTGGTGCAGATCATTAAGAAAAATAACCAAGCAATAACCCTACGCATTCTAAAATTTTAGAATTTGAATTTAGTGACTAATTAGGTAATTCCCTATGTATAAATACCTGTTTTCTCCATTATTTTTTTGCTGACATTGTCGGCATGATCACAGAAGAAAGTATTTATCAATTATCACTCACCCAAATACCGGATATCGGAAGTATTCTCACCAAACAACTGGTCGACTATTTCGGATCTGCTTCTGCTGTTTTCAAAGCCAGAAAAAAAGAATTGGCTGCTGTGGAAGGAATTGGAGAAGTAAGAGCAGCACAGATCAAGAAATTTTCAGATCATCATTCCTCTGAACAGGAGTTGAAGAAGATTGAGCGACATCAACTTACCCTACTTTTCATCAATGATGAGCAATATCCGCAACGATTGAAGAACTGTTCAGATCCACCACTGGTGCTTTTTTTCAAAGGAAATAAACCTTTGAATCCTTCCAGAATCATCAGCGTGATTGGTAGCAGAAATGCAACCGATTATGGCAGAATGGTTACCGAGCAATTGATCAAAGCATTACAACCTTATGATGTGATGATCGTAAGTGGGTTGGCACATGGTATTGATGCCATCGCACATCGAGCGGCATTACAGCAACAATTACCCACCATTGGTGTGATGGCACATGGATTCAAAACGATATATCCATATGTACATCGATCGTTGGCAAAAGAAATGATCGATCAAGGTGGCTTACTCACAGAGTTTTGGTTTGATGCATTACCCGACAGACATCATTTTCCACAACGCAACAGAATCGTTGCCGGTATTTCAGATGCGACTGTTGTCATAGAAACTGCAGTGAAAGGTGGAAGTATGATCACAGCAGATCTGGCTTTTGAATATAACCGTGATGTTTTTGCAGTACCGGGACGCATTTATGATCAACGTAGCAGTGGCTGCCTACAATTGATCGCTCAAAACAAAGCCACAGCTTTTACCAGTCCTGAACAAATTATCAGCGCATTGGGTTGGTTAGAATCCAAAAAGAAAAAAAGTCTACAAAAAAAATTATTCCCGGAACTTTCACGCGAAGAACAAATCATTGTATCAATACTCACCGAATATCATCAAATACATGTAGATGAGCTCTACCTCAAAACTAAACTCCCCAGCTCAGCCATGGCCTCAGCCATTCTCAATCTCGAATTACAGAATATTATTATTCAGTTGCCGGGGAAGAGGTACGAATTGAGTTCATAGTCGATAGTCCATAGTCCATGGTAGAACCTGTTTGACATTACCATGGACCATGGACTATGAACCATGGACCAAAATCATTTTTTGGAACCAATATTCCCATTGAACTATCTTTGCACATGGCAACAAGAAAATCTTCTCCCCGCAACAATGCTGCTGCATCCAGGTTATTTGGCGAAGGGCTTACCTTCGATGATGTTCTGTTGATGCCCGCTTACAGTGAAATCCTTCCCCGCGAAGTTGATATCCGTTCACAACTTACCAAAGCCATTACATTGAATGTTCCGATCCTATCCGCTGCGATGGATACCGTAACAGAAGCCGGTTTGGCCATTGCATTGGCACGTGAAGGCGGATTGGGCATTCTCCACAAAAATATGACCATTGAAAAGCAAGCCGAACAAGTGCGTAAGGTAAAACGGAGTGAAAGTGGTATGATCATTGACCCCGTTACCTTATTAGTTGATGCCACAATTGGTGATGCGTTGAAATTGATGAAAGAAAATAAAATCGGCGGTATTCCTATCATCGATGGCGGACAAAAACTCGTGGGTATTCTTACCAACCGTGACCTTCGTTTTGAGACGGATAAAAAAAGAAAGGTGAAAGAAGTGATGACCAAAGAAAATCTCATCACCGCTCCTGAAGGTACTGATCTAAAAAAAGCAGAGAAGATCTTACGTCAATATAAAATTGAAAAACTCCCTGTTGTCAATAAACAAGGCAAACTCATTGGATTGATTACTTACCGTGATATCATGCAACTAAGTAATTTCCCCAATGGTGTTAAGGACAACTTAGGTAGACTATTGGTAGGTGCTGCATTAGGCATTACTCGTGATCTGATGGATCGTGCTGCTGCCTTACAACAAGTAGGTGTAGATGTGGTAACGCTTGATAGTGCACATGGACATAGCAAAGGTGTGATTGAAGCATTAAAAGCACTGAGAAAAAATTTCAAAAACTTACAGATCATAGCCGGTAATGTAGGCACAGCTGCAGGAGCCAAAGCCTTGGCAGATGCTGGTGCCGATGCTGTGAAAGTGGGTATCGGTCCGGGTTCTATTTGTACTACTCGTATTGTTGCCGGTGCAGGTGTTCCACAACTGACTGCCATTATGGAAGCCAGTCACGCTTTGAAAACAAAAGGTACTCCTATTATTGCCGATGGTGGTATTCGCTATACCGGTGATATGGTAAAAGCATTAGCAGCAGGTGCAAACTTGGTGATGATGGGTAGCGTTTTTGCAGGCGTACAGGAAAGTCCCGGAGACACCATCATCTATGAAGGACGTAAGTTCAAAGAATACAGAGGCATGGGAAGTTTAGGTGCTATGAGTCAGGGTAGCGGCGATCGTTATTTTCAGGATGTTGAAGATGATATTAAAAAGTTTGTACCGGAAGGCATTGAAGGTCGTGTGGCGTATAAAGGAAGTTTGAGTGAGATTATTTATCAATACGTAGGTGGACTAAGGGCCGGGATGGGTTATTGTGGAGCCAAAAATATTAAAGCTTTACAACAAGCCACTTTTGTAAAGATCACCAATGCAGGGATGAAAGAAAGCCATGCACATGATATTGATATTACAAAAGAGGCTCCGAATTATAGCAGGAAATAAAGTTGATCGCATTTGTCGAAAAGCTCCGGAACATTTCGGAGCTTTTTTATTTTTTATACCGAACTTGGGGCAATAAATATCTTTTGTGAAAACACCTTCTTTGTATCTCGTCATTTTATCAGGGTTATTATTATACTTGGCATGGCCTGCTTCTTCATTAATGCCATTGATATTCATTGCTTGGATACCATTATTGATGGTAGCAGATAGAAATATGACAGCTGCTCGTTTTTTTGGCTGGACATTTCTTACCACACTTATTTGGAATACCGGCACTACTTGGTGGATGTGGAACTCTACAGATGTTGGAACCATCGCTGCCATTATGTTCAATAGTATGTTAATGACTTTCCCATGGTGGGGTTATTATCATCTGAAGAAAAAAGGAAAACGTATTGGTTATATTTCTTTGATCAGTTTTTGGATGTGTTTTGAATACATACATCACAATTGGCAACTCAGCTGGCCCTGGTTATCATTAGGTAATGTATTTGCCATGTATCCTGATAGTATTCAGTGGTATGAATTCACAGGTGTACAAGGTGGAACTTTATGGGTATTGATCGCTAATATTTTCTTGTATGAAACCATTGGGGCTTATCAACAGAAAACTGCATTCCAAAAAAAATTAGCCATCACGATAACTATTTTGATCATCCCCGTATTGATCTCCCTTTTCATTAAACCTTCTTTACAAGAAGAAAACATCAAACACAATTTGGTCATTGTTCAACCCAATGTAGATCCATATGGAAAATTCAATGCAGGGTCTACTAGCGAACAGATCAGCTCTTTATTACAACTGACTGAACAAGCGATTGATAGTAATACCGCTTTGGTCATCTGGCCTGAAACAGCGATGAGTGCCGCAGAATGGCAAGACAATGTTTTATACAACAGCTACTATCAGCCTGTTTTTGAGTTTAGCAAAAAACATCCTTCCATCAGTATCGTTTCGGGAATTGAAACCTTTAAAAACTACGGGTACGAAAAACAAACAGCTACTGCAAGAACAAGTGGTAGCGGCACTTATTATGATGCATTCAATGCGGCAGTGCATATCAGCAATGGACAACCTATTGCATTTTACAATAAAAGTAAATTGGTACCGGGTGTAGAATCATTACCTACCTTTTTAAATTTCATGGCGCCTGTTTTTGAACAGTTCGGAGGTACTACCGGAGGGTATGGTAGATCTGAAAGTGCCACTGCATTTACAACAGCACAAAATCCGTATAGCAGTGCTCCCATTATTTGCTATGAAAGTGTGTATGGAGAATATGTAGGTGAATATGTGAAACAAGGTGCCAATATTCTTACCATTATGACCAATGATGGCTGGTGGGGAAATACACCCGGACACCGTCAGCATTTACATTATGCCAAACTCCGTGCTATTGAAACAAGAAAATGGGTAGCCAGAAGTGCGAACACCGGAATCTCTGCGGTCATAAATCCACTTGGTGAAATTAAAGTCAGTGAACCATGGAATCAAAAAACGACAATTAAATACTCAGTACCGGTAGTAAGTGGAGAAACTTTTTATGTTCGGTGGGGAGATTATCTATACAAATTGACTTCGGTAATTAGTGTATTATTGATCTTATGGAAATTCACGGATAAACTTCGAAAAAAATAACCAAATGCATAAACATTGTACTTGGTCTGACGGCACCATTCACTATCAGGTAGTGGGAACAGGTATTCCTGTTGTATTGCTACATGGATTTGGTGAAGACAGCAGCATCTGGGATGCATCAATAGCTCACTTACAGAAAACCTGTACACTCATTATTCCTGATTTACCCGGCACCGGGTTATCGGAATGGAAAAGCGCCCAACACATCTCACTTGAACAAAACCCTATTGACCATTCACCTCCGAAAGGAGTCCTCCGGACATTCACCATTCACACCCTAGCAGATGCCGTTCACTCCATGCTAGCAAACGAAAAAATCAATCAATGCTTCATGCTTGGGCATAGTATGGGTGGCTATATTACATTAGCGTATGCTGAGAAGTATCCGAAACAATTATTAGGTTTTGGTTTGATTCATTCTACTGCATTTGCGGATAGTGAAGAGAAAAAAAATAATCGCTTACGAGGTATTGAAATGATGGATAAGTATGGTGGGTTTCCCTTTTTAAAAAATACCATCCCCAATCTTTTTGGTACTAGTTTCAAGAAGAATCATCCTGAAATTATTGAAGCACTGATTGAAAAATCTGCATCTATTCCAACTTCCAGTTTACAGGCCTATTATTACGCTATGATGGAAAGACCTGACCGAACAGCTGTTTTACAAGGCAACCCCTTACCTGTTTTGTTCGTTCTCGGAACGGAAGATGTAGCGGCTCCCTTAAACGATGTATTGCAGCAAACACATCTTCCACTAAACTCGTATATTCATATACTGGATGGAATTGGTCATATGGGCATGTTAGAATCAACAGAAAGGATCCATCAATATATCGATGCGTTTATACATCAATCCTAATATTTTTTATGAAGAAATCATTCTTCATAATGCTTCTTCTTCTATGCACATTGCCCGCACTCTCCAGACATGTGGCAGGTGGAGAATTGTTCTATGAATACTTGGGTTCGGGTAATGCACCCAACACCAGTAATTACAAGATCACCTTACGTCTTTTCAGGGAATGTTCTTCTCCGGGACCTCGTTTAGAAAATGAAAGAGTGAACGTAGGAATTTATCAGAACGATATTCTGTATACCGACCTTTCCTTGCCAATGATTGGCTCAGTTAATGAGCTTAGACTCAGAACAGATTTATTTCCCTGTTTAGTAGGTGATCCGGTAGTGTGTTATGAAGTGGCGATCTATTCCAATGTAATTGCTTTACCCAATAATCAAAGTGGCTATCTTCTTTCCAGAACAGGCTGTTGCAGAATCGATCGCATTTCAAATCTGGCAGTACCGGTGAGTGTCGGCAGTAACTATATCACAAAAATACCCGGTACTGCTTCACTTCCGGATGGACAACATAACAGCAGTCCTCAATTTCGTGTAAGAGATACTGCATTGGTTTGCACAGAAAAAAAATTCATCTTAGATTTTGGTGCTACAGATACAGATGGTGATAAATTGACGTATTCTTTTTGTGATGGATTTGCCGGAAATAGTGGCAGCAATAATGCCCCCATCCCACAAAGTCTCACACTGAATCCGTTGAGTTATGCTTTCCCTTATAATGGCGGTCAACCATTGGGCGATAAGGTAACCATTGATCCTGAAACCGGTATCATTTCAGGTATCGCACCGCCGGGGGGGCAATACGTAGTGAGTGTTTGTATTACCGAATGGCGAAATGGAAAACCCATTACAGAACATCGAAAAGATTTTATTTTAAAAGTAGATGATTGTGATTTGATAGAAGCCGATCTCCCACCGAGAATTGTAAAATGTGATGACAATACCGTGAAGTTCGAAAACGGTTCTACTTCATCTGCTATCACATCCTATTTATGGGATTTTGGTGTGCCCGGTAGTCCAAATAATTCCTCTACTTCCGCAACACCTGTTTTCACTTATGCTGATACTGGAAAATATATAGCACGTTTAACCGTGAGAGGTCCGGAAGGATGTGAAGGCAAAGACAGTACCGAAGTATTGGTCTATCCCGGATTCAAAGCCGACTTTAACAGCAGCGGATTTTGCGCACAATTACCTTATCAGTTTACAGATGCGAGTTTTGCGAAGTATGGTGTGATCAATAACTGGAAATGGAATTTCGGAGTAGATACCACATTGGCAGACACATCAAGAATGGCCAATCCGCAATATAAATATGCCGGAAGTTTGCTGGCATCGGTAAGATTGATTGTTGAAAGCAGTAAGGGCTGTGTAGATAGCATCAGAAAATCAATCACCATTCGCGACAAACCCATCATTCAACTCCCTTTTAGAGATACTGTTATTTGCAGTGTTGACAGTCTGTTGATTCCTGTATCAGGTACCGGTAATTTCAATTGGATACCTAATACAAATATTCTTGGCACCAATACCAATCGACCGACTGTATTTCCCAAAGACACTACACGATACATTGTTACCATGTCTGAAAATGGCTGTACAATTACAGATACGGTAACAGTGAATGTGGTTGACTATATCACTGTACAAGCCGGACCTGATACAACCATTTGCTTAACTGATCTGATCACACTTCGAACCAATACCATAGCGAGCTCCTTTTCTTGGTCACCTTCATTAACACTTAATAACGCTAACGATAAGAATCCCATCGCAAAGCCTACAGCTAACACTACTTATACCGTGATCGGTAATTTGGGTAGATGCCAGGCCACAGACCAGATTACAGTGAGGGTAGCACCTTATCCGCAAGTAAATATCACCACACGTGATACCATAATATGCTATGGAAGTCGCGTACAATTAAATGCAACTTATAAGGGAACAGATTTTCGGTGGTCACCTGCCAATGCATTGTTGAATACAAA
>CAYMQQ010000027.1:0-8197 GCA_964392685.1 uncultured Sediminibacterium sp. | reverse complement strand
ATCTTGTATCGTGTTCGGGTAACAGATGCCGGTGGTTGTTATGGAGAAGATGATATACTGGTGAAAGTATTGAAAAGTCAACCCGATATCCTGGTACCCAGTGGATTTACACCCAATGGGGATGGCAAAAATGATATCTTAAAACCCATACCGGTAGGTATTACTGAGCTTCAATATTTCAGGATTTACAATCGGTGGGGACAACTGCTGTTTAGTACCAGTCAACAGGGTATTGGATGGGATGGCAGGTATAATGGTATTCCACAGGGTTCCGGGACTTATGTATTTGTTACACAAGGGAAAGACATTTATGGTAAAACGGTATTTCGTAAAGGCACAGCCGTATTAATCCGTTAAATACACCTATATTTTCAGGCAACTAATCTCCCCTTTTGATTGTCAGATAAAAGAATTTCCTGTTATTTGACAGAATAAGCAGCAATTCATACCTGATTATACTCTTAGGGATGTTGTAAACCCGTTAAAAAACGATACAAACTGCATTTCCTGATAGCGTGGTATGTAATTTCACAAAACTGGAAGAATGGCGTTTTGGTTCTCAAGCATGAAAAAAGCGATACTAACTATATTGTTATTAGTTTCCCTAGTCACGACTTATGCGGGGCATATTGCAGGCGGGGAAATGTATTATGAATATATTGGTCCAGGCACTACTGCTGCCAATACTTCTAGATATCGAATTACCTTACGTTTATTTAGAGATTTTTATGCCTCGGGTACCAGTGCTCCTTTACCAGGCAGTGTTATGTTGCTCATTTACAATAATACTACCCCTGCATCTCTTTATGGGTCTCAAGTAACTGCTCCTCAAATCAGTCAACAAGATTTAGCCCTTACAGATATAAATCCTTGTATCAATGGGAATGTAACAGTCAGATATCTTCTTGCTAACTACTCGGTTTTGGTTGATTTACCGAATACAGCAAGCGGATATGTCGTTATGTACCAAACTTGTTGCAGGAGTGTAGATATAAATAATATCCAAAAAGTACAGGTCACCCCTCAAACGTTGGGAGAAGGCGCAACTTATACCTGTAATATACCGGGAACAGGTGTGTTACCTTTAGGTGTTAACTCCAGTCCCGTTTTTGCACTAAAAGACACTACATTAGTTTGTCAAAATTCTCCTTTCATTCTTGATTTCAGTGCTACTGATCCCGATCAAGGTGATTCTTTATCTTATAGTCTTTGTGCTGCATTCGACAGAGGTAATACTGCAAGTGCATTAGATCCAAATTACTCTTCCCCACCTTTTAATCCTGTTGGATATGTATCAGGTTTTTCCGGAACCAATCCGCTTGGAACCAATGCAACCATTAATCCTGTAACAGGTATTATTTCCGGCTTAGCGCCAGCAAGTGGTTATTATGTAATAAATGTTTGCATTACTGAATGGAGAAATGGAGTAGCTATATCACAACACAGAAAAGATTTTACACTTAGGGTATCTGATTGCTCACTGACTGGTGCTAGCCTAAAACCTACATATATTACTTGTAATGGGTTTACTATGAATTTCGAAAATGAGTCTCCCAGCCCTAATATCATTGGATATCTTTGGGATTTTGGGGAAAAGGCTGTTCCTAATCCAACTTCAATTGCACCAACTCCTACACATACTTATTCTGATACAGGCACTTTTGTTTTAAAGCTAAAAGTGAATAATGACAAAGGATGTGAAGATTCAACAACTGCTCAAGTACGTGTATATCCTGGTTTTGTTCCCGATTTTAATGTACAAGGTACTTGCTTTCTCAATAATTTTAATTTTACTGATGCTACTACTACTGCTTACGGAGTTGTGAATAGTTGGCGATGGGATCTTGGTGACCTTACTACTGCAGCCGATACATCCAGAAGAAAAGATACCATTTGGAAATATGCGACTCCACAAACGGTTCAGGTGAAATTGGTGACCACTAATAGTAAAGGCTGTATAGACTCTATCACAAAACCCATTATTATACGCGATAAACCTCTTGTCAATCTTGCATTTCGAGATACATTGATATGCAGCATTGATACCCTTACTTTACAAAGCACCATTGGAAGCGGTACAGTTGCATGGACAACGGACAGACCTGCTAGTTTGGCCCGCATGTTGAATATTAATACACCCAACCCCATTGTATATCCGGTTGATACCACTCGCTATTTTATCACAATCAATGATAATGGTTGTATCAATACGGATACCGTCACAGTAAACGTATTAGACTTTATCGATGTTGAACTCGGACTGGATACCAGCATCTGTCGTACAGATCAGTTTACCTTGAGTCCGGTCAGTGATGCATTGAGTTATCAATGGACTACCTCTACCGGAGTGGTTATTCCCGGTAATACAAAATATCCTTTGGTACAGCCATTGGTGAATACCACGTATTATGTAACCGCCAATTTGGGTTATTGTCAGGATAGAGATTCTGTATTTGTAAATGTGGCCCCTTATCCGCAAGCAATCGTACGAAGTGATACTACGATTTGTTTTGGTGATCGTGTGCAATTGGCAGGAGCCGTAGTGGGTGCCGGTTTTAACTGGTCACCATCTTCTTCATTGATCAATGCCAATACATTGTTTCCCATTGCCGGTCCATCCAAAACCACACAATATATTCTTACAGCAATTGATACACTAGGTTGTGATAAACCTGTTCGAGATACCGTAACCATATTTGTCACTCAACCGCTTACTGCTTATGCAGGTAAAGATACTTTTGTGGTTGCAGGAAGACCCGTACAACTATTGGCAGAAGGGGGAAATAATTATCTATGGACGCCCACTACGGGATTGGATAATCCTAACATTGCTTCTCCAACGGTAACACTGCCTGAAACCATCGATTCCATACGTTATATCGTTCGTGCGATTGGTGCCGGTGGTTGTTATGATGAAGATGATGTGATTGTTCGTGTCTTTAAAACAGGTCCTGATCTTTTTGTACCCTCCGCTTTTACACCCAATGGAGATGGTAAAAATGATGTGATACGACCCGTAGGAGTTGGTATTGCAACATTACAATACTTCAGAATTTATAATCGCTGGGGACAATTGGTATTCTCTACCAGTCAAACAGGAAAAGGTTGGGATGGTATTTTCAACGGCACACCTCAACCACCCGGGACTTATGTATTTGAAGCCGTGGGCACCGATCAATTGGGTAATCGGGTGTATAAGAAGGGAACGATTGTGTTGATTAGGTGATAGTTTGTGGCGCATGGCAAATGGATCATGGTAAATGGATTATCGCGAATAGCTAATAGGTCATAGCGTATGGCAAAAATCAATCAGTATGTTCTGCGATAAGCTATTCGCCATGAACCATTTGCTATAAACCATGACCTATTAGCTATCTGCTACCTTAACTTTGCACCATGAAAAAAATCATACTCATTACTGGCGCTACATCCGGTTTTGGAAAAGCCATTACTTATACGTTTGCTGCTGCCGGATGGAACTGTATCATAACGGGTAGAAGAAAAGAAAGATTAGATACCATTGCTACAGACTTACAAACCAAATATGCCATTCAAGTTTTGCCTCTGATTTTTGATGTGCAAGACAGAAAAACAGTGACAGATACACTCGGTAATCTGCCGGAAGAATGGCAAGCAATAGATGTTCTGGTGAATAATGCCGGACTGGCGCTGGGAAGAGACAGTTTTGAAAATGCCAACCTAGATGATTGGGATACCATGATGGATACCAATGTTAAAGGATTGATGTACGTTACCAAAGCCATCATACCTTTTATGATCAGTAGAAAGAAAGGGCATATCATCAATATTGGTTCCACTGCCGGTAAAGAAGTATACAAAGATGGCAATGCGTACTGCGCAAGTAAACATGCTGTTGATGCTATCAGCAAAGCAATGCGTATTGACCTGCTCCCTTATCATATCAAAGTAACTACTATTCATCCGGGTGCAGCTGAAACTGAATTCTCGATTGTAAGATTCAAAGGAGATGCATCCAAGGCAGATGCGGTATATAATGGATACCAAGCATTACAAGCAGAAGATATTGCAAACATTACTTATTACACAGCCAGCTTACCTGAACATGTTTGTATCAATGATCTCGTTGTCACCTGCACATCACAAGCCAACTCATTTTATTTGCATAAAGACTAGCTAATTTGATCCGTCTAGGCGGATGCAACTTGAAAATTTGAAGATGAGGTAATTTGAAAATGAAATACTCGCTTTCCTCATTTTCAAATTTTCAAATTTTCAAATTTTAACCTACACTCCATCATTATTTCCTCAACCACCGCTGCTGCAGGTTTAATTTCATGGATGAGTGCACTTACTTGTCCAATCTCTAATTCACCTTCTTCCATATCACCTTCAAACATTCCTTTTTTCGCCCTCGCTCTTCCTAATATTTGTTTCAGTTCCTCTTCTGAAGCGCCGCGCAATTCAGCCGCTTTGATTTCTTCTGCGAATTTATTTTTTAAGAGTCGAACAGGTACTACTTTTTTCATCGCTAACTGTGTATCACCTTCACCCGCATTAATAATTGCTTCTTTAAAAGCTAAGTGAGATGAGGCTTCCGGTGTACATACAAACCTACTTCCTACTTGAACACCATCAGCTCCCAATACCATTGCGGCGAGCATTTGTGTGCCGGTAGCAATTCCTCCTGCCGCTATTACCGGAATATTCACAGCTGCACGTACGGCAGGTATCAAAACCATGGTTGTTGTTTCTTCTCGACCGTTATGTCCGCCTGCTTCAAATCCTTCTGCCACAACAGCATCACAACCTGCTTCCTCGGCTTTCTTAGCAAACTTACTGCTACTCACTACATGCGCTACCTTGATCCCGTGATCTTTCAAAAAGCCGGTCCATGTTTTAGGATTTCCCGCACTGGTAAAAACTATCGGCACTTTTTCTTCTACAATAATATTCATCAACTGATCAATATCAGGATACAACAAAGGCACATTTACTCCAAAGGGTTGATCTGTTGCTGCTTTACATTTTCGGATATGCTCGCGCAATACATCCGGATACATACTCCCCGCACCCAATAAACCCAGTCCACCCGCATTACTCACCGCACTCGCCAACCTCCACCCACTCGCCCATATCATACCGGCTTGGATGAGGGGGTAGCGGGTGGCAAATAAAGAAGAGATGCGATTGTTAGTCCATAGTCCATGGTCCATAGTCGATGGTTATTTTAGTGATTTTTCAAATTTCGTAATCATCTTACAGAGTATTTCATATTCAGTATATGCTTTCTCAAAAATAATAGTATCAATATACGCTTTCTTCTTAGCAATAAACAGGCAGGCAACAACTTCAACTGCGGACCTTAAAGCATACCGCAAAAATCTAGTAAACTCAGCATTACTTTGTCCAGTTGATCCTTCAGCAATATTTAAAACAACTGAATCAGCCGCTCGTCGGATTTGATTGGACAGATTGTATATTTCATAATGAGGAAAAGAAATTACTATCTCTTGTACTAGCAGCGAAAGATCAAGAGACTTATTCCAAACTTGTAATGTTTCAAACTTAAAAGCCATAAACCGAAAATATCGGTTCTAAACATTCAAAAAACAGGTATTAATACTCCGTATAGTTACGCTCTCCAAGGTAACTACCATGGTCTATGGACCATAGACTATCGACTATTATCCAAAATCTATCTCCGTATTATCCCCAATATTCAAACTCCTACTCAACCCTTTCACAGATGCATCACTGCCGATGAGTGAATTGTCGAGGACTACTTCATAGAGACTGGTGTAAGATCCGATGATACTGTCTCTTACAATAGAATGTTTAATAGTGGTGTTGGCTCCAATGGCTACATGTGGACCAATGATGGAGTTAGAGATATCACAACCCGGCGCAATACTTACGGGAGGAATGATGATCGTATCTTTAAAATCATGTCCATCAACAATATTGCCACCAAACTTTTTCAACAAAGTGGCATTGCTTTCTAATAAAGTTTCTTTCTTTCCGCAATCAAACCAGTTCTTTACTTTGAATGACTGAAACTTTGCACCACGCTTGATCATACAATCCAATGCATCTGTCAGATTGTATTCTCCATAGGTTTTAATATCCTGTGTAAACAGGTGATGTAAACATTCAAAAAGGAAATGGGTCTCTTTGATTTTATATAAACCAACCAGCGCCATATTACTTTTTGGAATAGCGGGCTTCTCAACAACTTGTTCAATAAAACCATCATCGCCAATAGAAGCTACACCAAAATTTCTGGGGTCATCTACTTTTTTGATACCCAACATACTATATGGACTATTCACCACTTCCTTTACATCATACTCACAAATGGTATCGCCAAGTGCAACAAACACTTCATCCTGACCTACAATATTTCTGGTCAACTCAATAGCATGTCCCGTACCTTGACGTTCATTCTGAAAAACGAAATGAGCAGTCATATCAGGATAGGTCTGCTTTACATAGTCTTGAATTTTTTCACCCAGATAACCCACAATAAAGATAAATTCATTGATACCGGCTTCTCTGAGTTGATCAACGATATAACTGAGAATAGTTTTTCCGGCAATAGGAATCAAGGCCTTGGGTTGTGTATAAGTATGCGGTCTGAGTTTAGTACCTGCACCCGCTACTGGTATGATTGCTTTCATGGGAGATATTTTTTGACGAGTCCATTCGCACCATGCTAACAACAGCTCCACCCGGAAGCGGTCTTACTCATCAAGAGGTCGAAAATAGGAAAATCTGGTCATTGGGCAAGTGGTGTGGAAATTTAGCCGCAAGCAGCATGCTTCAAGCTACAAGTATATCTTGATGGGAAGTGTCTATATGTAAAATCAAGCAAAATTTAATATTAATAAATACTTGCAGCTTGTGGCTTGTGGCTTGCAGCTTATAGCTTGTACCATGCCCCTCTTGGCTTATATTTGCATCAAATACTTCATCATGCAAAGAGATACCCTCGTATTCGATCTCATTAAACAGGAATTAGAACGTCAACGTCGTGGCATTGAGCTGATTGCGTCAGAGAATTTTACCAGCTTACAAGTTATGCAGGCCATGGGTAATGTAATGACCAACAAGTATGCCGAGGGGTATCCGGGTAGAAGATATTATGGTGGTTGTGAAATTGTGGACCAAACAGAACAATTGGCAATTGATAGACTTAAACAGATATTCAATATAGAATACGCTAATGTGCAACCGCACAGTGGTGCGCAAGCCAATGCTGCATTGATGCTGGCGATATTGCAGCCCGGTGATAAAATTTTAGGACTAGACCTAAGTATGGGCGGACACCTTACACATGGTTCTGCTGTTAACTTCAGCGGTAAGTTGTATGAGCCTCATTTTTATGGCGTGAAAAGAGAAGATGGGTTGGTAGATTATGAAATGCTGGAAGAAAAAGCAAGAACTGTTCGACCTAAGCTTATTATCTGTGGCGCAAGTGCTTATAGCAGAGATTGGGATTATGCCCGTATTCGTAAAGTTGCTGATGAGGTTGGCGCATTTGTATTAGCCGACATCGCTCACCCGGCAGGTTTGATCGCTAAAGGTTTATTATCCGATCCTTTTGATCATTGTCATTTCGTAACCTCTACCACCCACAAAACACTACGTGGACCAAGAGGTGGTGTGATCATGATGAGAAAAGATACTGAAAATCCATTTGGCCTTAAGGATGTAAAAGGAAATTTACGCATGATGAGTAATCTCATTGATATGGCTGTATTTCCCGGAACACAGGGTGGTCCATTGGAACATGTAATTGCAGCAAAAGCAATTGCGTTTGGAGAAATTTTGACAGATGAATTTTTAATCTATCAACAACAAGTACAAAAGAATGCACAAGCCATGGCAAAAGCATTTGTTGATAGAGGATATCAGATCACTAGTGGTGGCACAGACAACCACTTGATGCTTATTGATCTGAGAAATAAAAATATCAGTGGTAAAAAAGCAGAACAGGTAGGGGGACACGCAGATATCACTGCCAATAAAAACATGGTTCCATATGATGATAAAAGCGCCTTCGTTACTTCGGGTATTCGATTTGGTGTAGCAGCTATTACTACACGTGGTATGATTGAGAAGGATATGGAATTTGTTGTAAATTCAATTGATCAGGCTTTGATGAGTGCTGATGATTAATCGAAACTGAAAAACATCAAAAAGCAAGTGAATGATT
>CAYMQQ010000026.1:11151-26536 GCA_964392685.1 uncultured Sediminibacterium sp. | reverse complement strand
GAAGTTAGGCACAGAGTTGCACGGAGGTATAAATAGAAAAGCAGGATGTAGTGGTACATCCCGCTTCCCAAACCCCCCTTTCACGTTTCACCTTTCACTTTCCTAATTCCCATACACACTCAAAAACTTAATCCGCATGATTTTCAACTGTTCCCAGGTGTAATCATTGTCGCTGAGTTCTTGTTGAGCGATTTGGAGGGAGGAGGTTTCACAGTTTTTGAAATATTCAATGATCTCTTCCTGATCATATTCATCCAGCCATTCATCAATGGCATAATCCAGGTTCAGTTTGGTTCCACTGGCTGCAATGGTTTCCATTTCTTCCAGTAGCTCATCCAAACGCAGACTCTTATTTCTCGCAATGGTTTCCAGCGGTATTTTCTTGTCTACATTCTGAATGATATATATTTTATTGTTCGCCTTATTCGCCACACTCTTCATCACAAAATCATCCGGCTTTTCAATTTCATTCTCTTCTACATACTTGGCTACCATCTCTACAAATGGTTTCCCATATTTCAGCGCCTTACCTTTACTTACACCCTGACATTTCTCCAATTCCTGCAAAGTGGTAGGATACAAAGTAGCCATATCCTGTAAGGAAGTTTCCAAGAAGATCACGAATGGAGGCAGGTTCTTTTTCTTGGCTTCTTTTTGGCGCAACTCTTTGAGCATTTCAAAAAGCTTATCATCGGCAGCTGCCCCGGTTTGTGTTCCACCTTCGCCTTCTTCATCATCAGCATTGGCATCTTCAAACAAATTATTGAGTACGATCTTGAAAGAAGCAGGCTTCTTCAAAAACTTCTCTCCTTTTTCTGTGATCTTCAGTAAGCCATACTCTTCAATATCTTTTCTGATCAGGTTCTCCAACATCATTTGTCGGATCAAGCTGTTCCACAAATGCAGTTCTTTATCTTTTCCAATACCAAATACTTCCAACTGATCATGTCTGAACATGCCAATTTGTGGCGTTAGTTTTCCAACCAATACACTGATCACATAATCCGTCACAAATCTTTCATCTAATGCCTGAATGGTTTTCAGTACTTGCACCACTTCTTCCTTCACTTCTATTTTCTCTTTCGGATTGCGGCAGTTGTCACAATTACCACAGTTCTTTTCTTCCCAGGTTTCACCGAAATAGTGTAACAATATCTTTCTTCTGCAAACAGAACTTTCTGCATAGGCAACCGTTTCATCGATCAGTTGTCCGCCTACTTCTCTTTCACTCAAAGGTTTATCACGCATCAAGTGTTCAAGTTTAGCTACATCTTTATGGGAATAGTAGAGTACACAGATACCTTCTAATCCATCTCTTCCTGCACGCCCTGTTTCTTGATAATAATTTTCAATGGATTTGGGAATATTGAAGTGAATCACAAAACGGATATCGGGTTTATCAATACCCATTCCAAATGCGATGGTCGCTACAATCACCTGTACATCTTCATTCAAAAACTGGTCTTGTCTTTCAGCACGCAGTTTTTGATCCAGTCCGGCATGATAAGCCACCGCTTTGATATTATTGGCTACCAATAGTTCTGCCAGTTCTTCTGTGGTTTTACGGTTCAATGTATAAATGATTCCGCTTTTGCCTTTATGCTGACTGATGAACTTTACAATATGTTTTACCGTCTGGTCTTTTTTGATCTTGGGTTGGATCTCATAATAAAGATTGGTACGGTTGAAAGAAGAGATCAAAATATTAGGCTCGCGTAAGCCCAGGTTCTTAACGATATCACTCTGTACTTTAGGAGTAGCAGTAGCCGTTAATGCAATCACGGGCACATCCGGATTAATGATATCCATCATCTCACGCAAGCGACGGTATTCGGGTCTGAAATCATGTCCCCACTCGGAGATACAGTGTGCTTCATCCACCGCGAAAAAAGAAATTTTCAGGTCACTAAAATATTCTAGGTTTTCCTGTTTGGTGAGAGTCTCAGGAGCTACATACAGCAGTTTGGTTTTACCACTGTCGAGGTCTTCTTTCACTGCTTTGATCTGCCCTTTATTGAGTGAGGAGTTCAGGAAATGGGCTACATCGTCTTTTTCACTGTATCCTCTTACGAGGTCTACCTGATTTTTCATTAATGCAATCAGGGGAGACACAATAATAGCACAGCCATCAAGAATCATGGCCGGAAGCTGATAACACAGACTCTTTCCGCCACCGGTAGGCATGATGACAAATGTATCTTGCCCGCTTAACAGACTTCTGATCGATTTTTCCTGTGTTCCTTTGAATTCACGGAAACCAAAATAGGTTTCTAGGGCGCCGTGGATATCATATTGACTTCCTTTTAACGCTACAGGACCAGTTCTTTTTCCGACCTTAATGGGGGGTCTCTCTTTCACCGTTGCTTTTTTTGCCGGGGTTTTCTTTGTAGTTGTTGCCATGTATTTACGATAGGTTTTCCGCACCTGCGGAGCCGGTTATAGTCATATAAGATACCTCTTTTTCCCGGAATTTTCACTTAAAATTTGCCAATTGGCGCAGAGGAAGTGTTTCCGGCGGACCCCGGTCTTTGGTGCACTTTTGAGCCGGCAGTCTGCTTTTTCAAAAGGACGGCGAAGTTAATGAAGAATGGGATGATTACACAGACTTTGCTGTTAAAGTTTACCTTTGTGCAGCATGAAAAAAACGATCCTAGAAACAGCCATTACAACCATTGAGCTGGAAGCGGCATCTGTTGCCGGATTATCGGCATTTATTGACGATGCTTTTGAAAAAACAATTCGCATCTTGGCCACCTGTAAAGGACGGATTGTGATCAGTGGTATCGGGAAAAGTGCGATTGTAGCGCAAAAAATTGTTGCTACCCTTAATTCAACAGGTACACCTTCTCTTTTCATGCACGCAGCGGATGCTATTCACGGAGATCTGGGTATGATTCAGCAAGACGATGTAGTGATGCTGATCAGTAAAAGTGGTGAAAGTCCGGAAATCAAAGTATTGGTACCACTGATCAAGAATTTTGGTAACACTTTGATCGGAATGGTGGGTAATATGCAAAGTTTTCTGGCTCAGTCATCTGACCATGTACTGAATACCACGGTGAGTCAGGAAGCCTGCCCCAATAATCTCGCCCCAACCAGCAGTACCACTGCTCAAATGGTAATGGGTGATGTGTTAGCTGTTTGTTTAATGGAATTACATGGTTTCTCCGGACATGATTTTGCCAAATACCATCCGGGCGGAAACCTTGGTAAACGCTTATACCTAAGGGTGGCAGATCTGTATCTTAATAATGAACAACCCAAAGTCTCATCGAATGCAAGCCTCAAACAGGTGATTGTTGAAATAACAGAAAAAAGATTAGGCGTTACTGCTGTTGTGAATAATAACAACACAGTATTAGGTATCATCACAGATGGTGATTTACGAAGAATGTTAGAAAAAACAAATGAACTGGGTGCTATTACTGCAGCCGATATTTTAACAGCAAATCCCAAAAGTATAGAACCCGGTATGCTTGCCGTAGAGGCTTTGGATATCATGAGAGATCATGATATTAGTCAATTGGTTGTAGCAGAAAACGGAAATTACTTGGGTATTTTGCATATACATGACTTGGTAAGAGAAGGAATTATTTAAAGATTCAAGTAAAAAGAAACAAGATACAAGCAAGAGATAAGTATCTCACTGAGGTATAATCAAGATTAATCATTGGATTACTAAATAAGCCTGTAATATTGCAGCGTTTATTCAGGGATTAAAAAAGCGTGTGAATGAATCAGCATCACTATGTAGCCATCATGGCCGGAGGGATTGGTAGTCGTTTCTGGCCGATGAGCAGAACAGCTTATCCAAAACAGTTTTTAGATATTCTGCATACCGGTAAATCATTGCTTCAATGGACCTATGAACGTTATGCAACTTTCATTCCCAAAGAAAATATTTTCATTGTCACTTCCGATGAATATGTTTCCATTGTTCATCAACAACTGAAACAGCTTCCGGTTGAAAATATTCTTGCCGAACCTAGCCGCAAGAATACAGCACCTTGCATTGCTTACATCTCTTTTAAATTAGCTCAGAAAGATCCTGAAGCCTCGTTGATCGTAGCGCCCAGTGATCACATGATTCTGGATAATGAAGCTTTCCGTAGCATTACTTTAAAAGCATTGGATTTTGTTAGCCATATCAAATCATTGGTAACACTGGGTATTACACCTACGCACCCAAACACGGGTTATGGTTATATTCAGCACGATAGTATGACAGTTGCGGAAGGTATTTATAAGGTAAAAACCTTCACCGAAAAACCAAACCTTGAACTCGCTAAGACTTTTATCAGCAGTGGTGATTTTCTTTGGAATGCGGGCATCTTCGTGTGGCAGGTAAAAAATGTAGTGAAAGCTTTTGAACAATATCAACCGGAGATGTTTGAATTGTTTGATGCCGAAAAGAAAAATTTCAATACTCCCGAAGAAAAAGCTGCGATTGACAGGATATACCCGCTTTGTACCAATATTTCCATCGATGTAGCCCTCATGGAAAAAGCAGATAATGTGTATGTAATTCCTTCCTCTTTTGGTTGGAGTGATTTGGGTACTTGGAACAGTGCTTATGATAATCTGGAAAAAGATTATCTCGGTAATGCAGTGGCCAGTGAAAACGTGATCGTGATCGATGCAACCAAGTGTATGGTATCGGCACCCAAAGAAAAACTATTGGTATTACAAGGGCTCGATGATTTTATTGTGGTAGATACAAAAGATGTATTGTTGATTTGTAAGAAAGATAAAGAACAGTCGATCAAAGAATACGTTGCAGAAGTAAAAAGAAATAAGGGAGATAAATATCTATAATTATTTTCCGAAAATATCTTCCTAAAAACTAACGATCAATCGCTTCCAGAAAATTAGTTCTGCTGAGATGCGAGGTATTGATTAGATTTGGTTTACCCGTTTATTGTAACAGGTACCATTCGATTTGTAAAATGCCAGAGATGAAAACCGTTATTACCGGAACAGGAAGTTATATCCCACCACACATTAAGACCAATAGAGATTTTACCATTCAAGATTTTTATACAGAAGATCATGAGCGCATTGTGGCTGCTCCCAATGATATCATCGAAAAATTCCGAGATATTACCGGTATTGAAGAAAGAAGATATGTGGGTACAGAATTCAATGCATCTGATATGGCATTGATTGCTGCCAAACATGCGATTGAAGATTCCGGTATTGATCCTGAAACCATCGATCAAATTATTGTAGCGCACAATTTTGGCAACGTTGTAAAACATACCATTCAAACTGATGTTCTTCCGGCATTGGCTTCTCGTGTGAAACAAGGTTTACAAATTCGAAATCCTTCCTGTGTTGCCTACGATATTCTGTTTGGTTGTCCGGGTTGGATACAAGGTGTGATTCAAGCCGATGCTTATATCAAAGCCGGTATTGCTAAAAAATGTTTGGTGATTGGTACGGAAACACTCAGCCGTGTGATTGATCATTATGATCGTGATAGCATGATCTTTAGTGATGGTGCCGGTGCTTGTATCATTGAAGCGAAGGAAAGTGAGAGCGGCATTCTCGCAGCGAGTGTACAAAGTCATTGTATAGATGAAGCCTATTATTTGTACATGGGTAAATCCAATTTCCCTGAATCCGATCCTCGTATTCGTTATATCAAAATGAAGGGCAGAAAAGTATATGAGTATGCCATCAAAAATGTACCTGCTGCAATGAAAGATTGCTTGGAAAAAGCAGGTGTGCATGTAACAGAGGTTAAGAAATTCTTCCTCCATCAAGCCAATGAAAAAATGGATGAAGGATTTATTAAAGTACTCTACAAGTTATACGGATTAAAACAAGTACCTGCCGGTGTGATGCCGATGAGTATTCATAAATTGGGTAATAGTTCAGTTGCCACCATTCCTACACTGTATGATTTGGTAAAGCGGGGCATATTGGATGATCATTCCTTACAAACAGGAGATATCGTAATGTTTGCTTCGGTGGGTGCGGGGATGAATATCAATGCAGTTTGTTATCGGGTATAACAAACTGATGTATTTGCTTGATATGAAGCGATCGCTATTAGGGATGATCCTGATAAATACTTTTCTTTCCCGATAATAAAAAAGCCATGATACATGCGATGGCTGCGAATGGCAATACTTCTTTTCCGAATAATTCCATTGCCATTACCATGCATGCCAATGGTGCATGCGTAGCTCCTGCAAAAACCGCTACAAATCCTAAACCTGTTAACATTGATAAAGGCAAGGGAATCCATATGGATAATGCATTGCCCAGCAACGCTCCAATAAAAAATAAAGGTGTTACTTCTCCACCTTTGAATCCGGCAGACAAGGTAAGAATGGTCAATAGCATTTTCAGCGCAAAATCATACACTTCCATGGGCTCACTAAAAGATGCTACAATTACCGGTATTCCCAAACCCATGTATTTGCTATTACCGATCCACCAGAATAATAGCACAACAACAATACCGCCAACCAATGAACGCAAAGGTTGATAACTAATCCGATTTTTATATTGTTGTGTGGTAACATGCATGATTTGTACGAACAGAAAAGCACAAACACCAAACACTACTCCTGCCATGATGGTATAGCCAATACTTAACCATGAAATAGCCGGTATCAGATCAATAGTATAAGTTGTATGAGGTATGCCCCATGATCTAGTAACAAGGTCTGCAAGTATAGAGGCTACTAAGACAGGTACAAGAATGGTATAACGTAATGCAAGCTTTCGATTGATCTCCAATGCAAAAATGAATCCTGCCAATGGTGTTCCAAATACTGCTCCGAAACCGGCAGCAATAGAAGCTATTAGTAATGTACGTCGATCTTCAGGATTCAAGCGAAAAGGCCGACTCAACTGATCAGCCATTGCACCCGACATTTGTAAAGCTGTTCCTTCCCGTCCGGCAGCGCCTCCGAATAGATGTGTGATCAATGTTCCCAGATAAATCAAAGGCGCCATGATCCATGGAATGGTTTTTTGCGTGGGCTGCTGAATGGTTGCCAGTAATAATTTATTTCCTGCTTCTGTTTGTTGGCCAAAGCGATGATAACACCAGCCCACTATGAATCCTGCCATGGGTAAAAATGCAACCATCCATAAATGATTTTCGCGAAAATCAGTAACCAGATCCAATGTATAGAGAAACAAAGCTGCCGCTGAGCCGGAACAAAAACCGATCAAGACACATAAGACAATCCACTTCAACAGTCGTTGAAAATAAGAAGAGTTATGGTTAAGTGTTGGAGATTGTTGTACTGACATAGGTTCCTGATTTAAATGTACTCAACATTTATGATCAGGCGCCATCAGCTTTTTAGGGCGGTTCAATTAGGAAGACACCATTTCCTTCGAATAAGGTTGTAAAGATAAATAACTCAGCGTTACCTCTGATTCTCTTTTCCTCTTTGTAAAAAGGCTCGGCAAATTAGCAGACCTAAGATAGTTATAGTTTTATTTACAAAGAGGAAAAGAGAAGAAGAGTTTACACAGAGATAGCATTATACAATGCCTAAAGCTTTTGGGAAGTTTTGAAACTCTTCAAAAAGCTCAATCCTAAAAGGTCGCTAAAAACCAACTCAACGCAAGACTATCCATTTTCTTATATTCATTGGGCAATGAGTTCATGATAGTACCTTGTTTTTCGTTCGGCTTGAATGTACTTCTCTTTGTCTTTATAAATTTCCCCTTTTGATTGGAAGATAGGTACATAAATTCTATTGTATCAACACGTAATCCGTTCCATTTATACTTATAAATTCCTGCTTCGCCTGGATGCCCATATTCAAGTCCACGAATTACCTTTTCGTCAGGAGAAAAAGTCGGATTAATAAATTTGTAGTCCGTAGTGAAACTTCCTGTTTCTGTCTGATATAAATACACATTATAAATATCAGCCAAACAGCAACCTGAAGATGGATACCAGTGTACCAAAAAGTCTTTATACTTATCACCATTAACGTCTCTAAGTGTATCATTAACGTAAGTCATTCCTAATTGAGCTCTTTCGATAAGAGGTTTAAAGCCGTTGTTTTGTAATAGATAAATATTTAATACAGTGCCCCCGGGAATTATTCTTCGAATAAGGAGATGCATTCTTTTATTTTCAAACAGATTCCCAAACATTAACTGTGCTGAGACATTATAAGAACTATCCTCAGCCAGCAGTTCAAATTCATGCAGAAATGATTTTTTGTTCATGTTCTTTTCTGCATAGAGGAGAGCTCTGGTTAAAACCTTCAGCAATCTTAAACTGTCTGCCTTTTCCTCCTCATAAGATACCTTCTTCCCTAGTTCTCTTTCTTTACTTCTTAATGTATCCTGATTTTCTAGATGATTATAAGCAGTATCAATTAAGATTGCAGTTTGCTCTTGTTTAGCTGTGTCGATACAACCAAACAGAAATAGAAAAGCGAAAATCGAAATAATCTTTTGCATCAGTAGGGTGTTGTAAATACTTACCGCCAACTTATAAATTTAAGAAGGTTTATATAAGTAAGAAATTCTTAGGTTTATCTATCTTATTAATATAAAAATAAGCTTGCGAGAATGAGTAAAGTTTTTTGAAAGTTTCTAAACTTTCAAAAACTCAAAAGATTTTTATAAGGATGAACTAGATTTTTGAAAACAATTCATCAGGAGCCAAAACAGGTATTTCAACTCCTTTGAAATCTTTAATATTTCTTGTTACGATACAGTCGATTTTTTCAACGGTTGTTGCACAATACACTTGAATGGCATCCTCAAAATCCTTTTGCTTAGACCTTAATCCTTTTGATAATACTTGCTCATCAACCGGAATGACTGTTACAAATTCAAATAAAGATAAAAGTATTCCTCGAAGTGATTTATCGTCTATAAACTTCTTTAATAAATAGTAAGTTGTTGCAATAGAATGAGAAGAGGTGTAGAGCCGAATCTTTTTGTTCTCGGCTAAGTTAAAAATCTCAATAGCATACTTACTGAATGGTTTTCGATCGGCTATTAGATCTACCAGAATATTAGTATCGATGAAAATTTTTTTCATAAGTGTTTTTTCTCCAAGTAAGATTGTAGCTCTTTCTTTTCATCAAAACTCTTAGGGAGTTTAACCGCCCCAACAAGCTTTTTTAACTTAGGAGAAATTTTTTGTTGCTTGTTTTCCTGTGTGATGGTATCGAGGTATTGTTCAATTAACTCTGACAAACTCCTACCAGAAGCTTTGGCATAAGATTTAGCCCTCTCAATCACGTCTTTTTCAACAGTAAGTGTGAGTTTAGTTGTCATGATACGTGTTATTTTTTCAAAGATACGTATATCGTAGATTCATTGACTTTAAAAGTTGTAAAAAAATCCCAAATATGACCCATGACTATAAAATGAGCCTCTTAGAAAGACGCTTATCAATCACGGAACTTTTCAGGATCGAATTCAATGTAATAAAGATCCTCTTTCATTCGAGTACCCGATCTATCCTGACGCGCAAAATATAGACGCTTTTCTTTGGCATGATAAAACGGACAAAACTCTGCCATCGATGAATTAATGGGACTACCCAGGTTTTTGGGTGTAGTCCATTTGCCATGGGTATTAAAACTGATATACAGATCCACTTCTCCTAACCCTTTGGGATCAGAGGAAAAATAAAGTAAGAAACTTTCATCTGCAGCAATGAATGGATTGGATTCTCGATGATCTATCGTATTCACAGGCATGCCAATATTTTCCGATGTTTGATAGGCTCCATTGACCCACCTTGAAACATAGATATCAGAATTGCCTTTTTTATTCTGATTTTCTTTCATGAAATAAATATGTCCGGCAGTTGTGATGGAGGCAAAGGATTCAGAAATATCCGTATTGATGGTATTACCCAAATGATAAGGAGCAGACCAACCTGTGGCAGTTCGATTCACTGCCCAAATATCAAAACCGGTTCTGTTAGGTCTATCGGGAACTGTACGTGTAGATTGGAAAAGCACTTGTTCCCCATCCGGACTGAATATCGGATCAACATCTTTCCAAGCAGCAGTGGTTGTAGAAAAAGAAGCGATCATAGGTTGTTGCCACACTCCGTTTATTTTGTGAGATTCCTTGATTACCAATGTATCTCTTCCACCCTTGGACTCTACCCATAAAGCTGTATTACCATCCGGTGAAATCGTTAAACCAAAAACACCCCCATTGGATATTTTACCCGGTTCAAACTTTATAGGCTCTTTTTGAGCAAAGAGAAAAAGATGGAGGCTCAATAATAGAATGACAAGAATGGGTTTCATACAACTGATTTTACGATGGGAAATAAATCCATTCAATTGGAATAGAACTGTGAAATCTGGATGATTGGTCATTACAAGATACAACAGGTTTACTTGAATAGAGGAGCTATCTGTCTACTAGTAAAATAAAAAAGGAAGTACGGTATTTGTACTTCCTTAAAAAAATGATATTGTTTTTATTAAATCGCATCCGCAATCGGGAAATCAATTTCGAATTCAGTCAAGTTGTGTATATAATTACTGATGATCTTATCACCTACTACAATGACTACATCTATCAAATTCGCTTCAGTATAACCTGCAGCAAAAAAATTGTTCTTACTTTCTTCTGTTGCTTTACCGCGGTTAGTGACTACAGATGCCGTGAACTTTGCCAATGCATCTAATTTGCTATCAAATGAAGCTGTTCCTTTTCTGATCTCCAAAATTTGCTCATCAGTAAATCCATTCATTTTACCAATAACAGTATGCGCAGACTGGCAATAGCGGCAACCATTGATTTGGCTGGTCACCAGATTGATCACTTCTCTTTCTTTGGCTCTCAATGAGCTTTTTCGGTTTTGTAAAGCGAGATAATCGCCCAGAGCTGTTTCACTTTTTGCGAAATAAGCATACAGATTGGGTACAAAACCCAGACCTTTTTGTAGGTTGTCAAAAAGAGATTGGTTGGTTTCAGAAACTTCTGCTTTGGTTGGAATCGTAAAGACTCTTGTGGTGGTCGTTGACATGGTATGTAGTTTTAAAATTGTTTGTCGTGATTGACAGAACAAAGTTGCAACGACCGGTAAAGTTTAAAAATGATCTAGTTTAGGAAATCAGGTTGATCTAGATCAACTTTTCTTGGAGGCTTTCTTATTTCTGATCCTTGATAAAAACTCTGTTGTTATCCCTAAATAAGAAGCCAATGCATACTGCGGAACCCTTTCAGCGATCTGAGGATATTTCTCCATGAAACGATCGTATCGTTCCTCTGCTGTTTGTGTAAGATTAGAAATAATACGTTGTTGCATGAAAGCAGCCGTTCTTTCTGCCCTGATTCGAAAGAAGGTTTCGAATTTATGATTGGATTGTTTCAGCATTTGTTCCTTTTCATAAGAAATCTCCAGGATAACACTGTCTTCCAATGCAATGACAAACATGGTAGCCGGTGTTTGTAAGATATAACTATTATAGTCTGTAATCCATCAGTCTTCAATAGCAAAGGCAATGGTACTATCCTGACCGTGATCATCTACCACATAGGCCCTGAATGCCCCTTTAACCACATAGTTTCTATTCTTAACAATGAAATTCGGTTGAACAATAAACTGACGTTTTTTGATCTTCACTTCACGAAAAGATGCGGCAAATATTTCTGCTTCTTGATCTGTTAGATCAATGGTTCTTTTGATGTATTCGATGATTTTTTGATTACTAGTCATCCAATGGATTTTAGATTATTATATCATCCTTTTAACAACAGACGTTATCTTGATAATACCCTTTCAATAGTAGAAAAAAATTAACCTTTAGCTTTTTAGAAAGTCAATATTAATAATATACTTCTCATTTCAGTAAGGATTCAAATCGTTTTGCAAGAACTTCTTTATTATGATTTATGGTGTCTACTCTATTCTTCAAGATGGAGAGTAAGTAGTAATTATTTGTTACGTCAATTGTCGTATCATTTTCATTTTCTACACTGTTGTCATGACTTTCTTGTATCCAGCCAAATATTTGGATTTCTCCTTTGCTGGTTTTATAAACCCAAGAATTTTGGGTATACAAATCACCTGCATCTCCAACCATCTCCGCTAATTCAATGATATTAGTGATACTATCACTATTTCGATCAAATATAAGTAGTTGAAGTGATGAGGACTGATAAGTGGATGGAACACGGGTGATTAGCGCTATGCTAGAAGAGTCAAGAAAGAATTTGAAACAGGCTGCAAAGACTTCACCCGAACCATAAAGATTCGCAATACTTTTCGGAAACAATAGTACATCAACACTATCCAATTGAACACCTTTGTATTGGTAAGTATCGATTTCTGTATTGTCAGATGAGAACACCTTTAAAGTATCAAATGAAATGTCTTTATATTTGTTAAGCAAAGATGAAAACCTATTTTTCGTTTGGATTGCGTCTTGATTGTTGTCTTGTGAACAACTAAAGAATGAGACCAATGAAAGTATAAGTAAAGTGTTACGCATATTAAATTGTAAACTTGCTGCTTCCTAATAAATATAAGCAATTCAACGCTTCATCAAAAAAACAATATGTGTTTTAAACGGATGAGCATTTTGAAAAGTTCCGAAACTTTCTAAAATCAAAACGCCCCATCCAAAAATGAGGCGTTCAAAAATCTCACCCACTTCAGAGGGCAGGGTTACTAGTAACCCGAATGTTCTTCCCTTCAACAAAGTTCAAAATCATGGGCCACTGTTGAGCTCATTATTTACTTTTATCGGTTTCTTGTTGCATAGCAGGTTTTTTTATAAAAAATGCAATACCTACATATATAACCCATACAACCGAAAATGTAATTAGTCCTTTGAGATTCGACAGCACATCTTCCTTATCATAACGACCATGTATTCGTTTACGGAAAAACTGATTGGAATACTCCTGCGCATATTCTATAGACATTCCCAGCAAATACAGGAAAGCAAATATGAGTATATGCTTTGTAAATCTTTTTTTAGCGAATAATATATTGAGAAATGCGGCTGCTAAAAAGTAAAACAATGAATGTAACTCTTTATCATAATGTCTGAAGACTGATGGCAATTTTACCATAAAACCAATTATGGACAGCACCAGAAAAAAGAAAAACAATAAGAGTTTGCCTTTTTTATTTTGGAAAAATTTCATTTAAGATGTTTGCTTGTGAATGTTTCAATTAAAGACACAAACTAAGGCTATTTAAAAAATATGAAAATAATTTTACAGGAAGAAAGCCAGGCGGATTTGTAAAACTTAGCATGCTATTTCAAAAGTTCTCCAAAGAAGTGCTATATATATTGATAGTTAATAGCCACTGAAAACACAGAAGGGCACAGAAAAAAAAGCCTTAAAAGTAAGGCACATTGAAAAAAATCAAGTTTTCATGTTTGATTAGTAATAAACAACTTTCGGAAAGTTTTGAAACTTTCTAAAAGCAAAAATGCCCCACCCGAAAATGAGGCATTTAAAAATCTTTCCCCCTTCAGGGGGTAGGGGGTTTAATACCCTCTCACATTCTTCCCTTCAATAAAATTCAAAAAAGCCTTATTCACCACCTTATTTCCCCCAGGTGTTGGGTAGTTTCCGGTGAAGTACCAGTCGCCGGTGTTGGTGGGACAACTATCATGTAAGTCTTCAATGGTCTGATAAATCACTTCTACCGGTATATTGATTTCTGCAGGAGTAATCAATTGCGCTATTTTATCAGAGATCTCTTCAGTAGTAAATGGTTTGTATACCTGACGCACCACATTCTCTGTATGTAACTGTCCGGTACGGGTCAGTTCTTTTATCTTCTCATGTACTTCTGTAAGTACATGTTCCATATTTCTCTCTTTCAACAAAGCGATCGCAGCACGGAAAGCAATGAAATCACCGAGCTTACTCATATCAATACCATAACAATCCGGGTAACGGATCTGTGGTGCAGAAGAAACCACAATGATCTTTTTAGGTTTCAATCGTGCCAGCATACGTACAATACTTTCCTTCAAGGTAGTACCACGTACAATACTGTCATCGATTACCACTAATGTATCTTGACCCGGACGAACCGTTCCATAAGTTACATCATATACATGCTGCACCATTTCATTGCGATTGGCATCTTCCGTAATGAATGTACGAAGCTTCACATCTTTGATTGCAATCTTCTCTTGTCTGATCTTACGCGTGATCATTTCTTCCAATTTATCCGGCGTAAAATCATTACCCCAACTGAGAATACGTTCTACCTTGATCTTGTTCAGGTATTCTTCCATCCCTTTCACCAATCCGTAAAAAGCTACTTCCGCAGTGTTCGGGATATAAGAGAAGATCGTATTCTTCAGGTCATTATTGATTCTCTCTAATACAGTCTGACTTAAATGATGACCCAATGCAATTCTTTCACGATAAATCTTTTCATCACTACCGCGTGAAAAATAGATGCGCTCAAAACTACAAGCTCTTCTTTCTTTGGGTTCCAGTATCTGTTCAATGCTATAATTACCTGCATCATCTACAATGATGGCTTTACCCGGCATCAGTTCCATCACTTCATTCTCACCAACGTTGAATGTTGTTCTGATAGCCGCACGTTCACTGGCTGCCACAATCACTTCATCATTGATATAATAATAAGCCGGACGAATACCATGCGCATCACGCATTACAAAACTGCTACCATTGCCTAGTAATCCACCGATGGTATAACCACCATCAAACAAGGGTGTTGCTTTTTGTAATACATTTTTCAGATCTGCTGCATTCGGGTGTAGTTCATCTTCTTTCGCCAGAAAATGATGGATCACTTCCATCATGGCAGCAAGGTCACTTTGTTTTTGAAAGTCACCCGGACTCATATTGATAAGGTCAAATAACTCATCGGTATTCACCAAATTAAAGTTACCTGCCAGTGCCAGGTTTTTACCCGGCATCAAATCTCTTTTAATAAAAGGATGACAGAACTCTACATTATTCTTTCCTTGGGTACCATAGCGAAGATGTCCGAGTAAGAGTTCTCCGAGAAAGGGCAGGTGTCCTTTCATCAATCCCGGATGTTGTTTGATATCGGGCTGGTATTTTTCCAGTTCCTGCACTTCCTGTCCGATCTTAAAGAAAATATCCGCGATAGGCTGCGGCGCATTGCTGCGCATTCTATGCAAAAAGGGGTTTCCGGGCTCAGTATTTAGTTTCACAGCGGCGATTCCGGCACCGTCTTGTCCACGGTTGTGCTGTTTTTCCATCAAGAGGTACAGCTTATTGAGGCCATAGGTTACCGTACCATGTTTCTGTAAATAATAGGAAAAAGGTTTCCGGAGTCGAATATAGGCAAGCCCACATTCGTGTTTGATCTCGTCGCTCATGTTATGATTTAAAAAGAAGTGGCGAAGTTAACAACTCCGCCACGTTTTATAAAGTTAATTGTAAG
>CAYMQQ010000026.1:6213-11051 GCA_964392685.1 uncultured Sediminibacterium sp. | reverse complement strand
TTCTGTAAAGCGGGTGAATAGCTGCCATTGTATTCGGGTGTTACCAGAATAAAAGCATCCGCAGCAAACATTCTTTCTGCCAATGGTTTGAATTCTTCCGGAGTATTCTCAACAGAAGAAAATACACTCTCTAATAAAGGCAGTTTCCAATCACGCACATCAATGATATTCACCTGATGAGGGGTATGTTGACTCAAATGTTTTTGTAAGAACAAAGCCAGTCTATTAGTAACACTATTTGTTCTCGGACTTCCTGAAATAATTTCTATGTTCATGTTTTGCAAGTTTGAGATAGCTTATTGCCTATAGTTCATAGCTTATAGTAATTGTCTTTCTATTTGCTATGATCTATAAGCCATACGCTCTAATGATTAATCGGCACTTCTATAACAATAAAGCGACTCTCCTGTTCAGTATGCAAGGTAAATTTGTGGGTGTCCCAGATGCCAAGAGCGTCTCTTTTGTTGAGGATTGTTCCGTTTATCGTAAGTGAGCCGTCCATTACAAATACGTATACACATTTATTTGTGGGTGGAAAAGCGTAATCGATTTTTTGTTGCGCGTCAAAATAACCCAGACTCAATTTTGCATTCTGGTTGATCCAGCAATGGGTGATACCTTCTTCATTGCTTACAATTGTGGTGAGTTGATTTTTTCTTTTGGCTTCCGGAAAATATCTTTTTTGATAGCGGGGTGTGATATTTTGCAATTTGGGTTCTATCCATATTTGCAGAAACTGTACATCTTCTTCACCTATATTATGTTCTTCATGTCTGAGTCCGGTGCCTGCACTCATGATCTGTACCCAATCTTTTTCTACCACTTCTGCATAACCCATGGTGTCTTTATGATTCATTTTTCCCTGAAGCATTACACTGATGATTTCCATATTGGTATGAGGGTGTAATCCAAACCCACCACCGGCTTTCACTACATCATCATTAAATGTGTGCAATAAACCAAATCCTTTACGAGCCGGATCCTGATAAGAAGAGAAGCTGAAAGAAAAATTACTGATAAGCCAGCCAATATCTTTCAATCCTCTTTCTGATGCCGGGAAAAATTTTGTTTTCATATGATAGTTTCTCTGCGTAGCTCTTATTTCTCATGTTCTCTGCGGTAAAAATTAACCGTAGAGAACATGAGAAAGGGAGGTGGCGCGGAGTTTTTTTAATTAATAGAACTATTCACTTCTATGGATCCACTTAATGTTTTGGACACAGGACAAAGTTTGGCGATCTGTAACAATCGATCTTTTTGTTCCTGATCCAGATCCCCCTTCAGTTGGATGTTGCGACTGAAAACCGTTTTTCCATCGATTCTTTCCAAACCAACTGTTACTTCTATTGCTTCTACCGGCCATTGTTTCCGGTCTGCATACATCCGAAGGGTGATGGCAGTACAACTGGCCAGCGCTGCTTCCAGCAACTCATCAGGTGCCGGAGCTAAATCCGTTCCGCCCTGTGCCTCGGGTTCATCCGCACCAAATACATGCCTTCCATTTTCCAAACGAACCTGATACTTTGTGGTTGCAATGCTGGCTTTTGTCATACTGGGTAATTTTTGTGAATTGTCAATTGTCAATTGTGAATGGATATTTCTTTCATTGACAATTCACAATTGACGACTACGCTTGCTTAATCATCTGAACTGCTAAGTGCAATTTCACTTCATCACTTACCACAACTCCACCTGCCTCAGTTACTGCGCCCCAGCCCAGACCGAATTCTTTACGGTTGATTTTACCGTTGATCTCGAATCCGGCTTTGTGTTGACCCCAAGGATCTACCATGGTACCGCCGAATTCAACTGAAAGATCGATGGTTTTTGTTACATCACGAATAGTAAGGTCTCCGGTAAGGGTATATTCCTCATCATTTTTCTTGGTTAAGCTCTTAGAAACGAAAGTCAGCTTAGGGAATTTTTCTGCTGCAAAGAAATCATCGCTTTTCAAGTGACCATCACGCTGTTCGTTGTTGGTGTTCACGCTGTCGATGTCAGCTTCAAAAGAAATTTTTGCATCGCTGAAATCAGCTGCTTCAGATTCCATGGTAGCATCGAATTTCGTAAAGCTACCGGTTACGTTGGTGATCATCAGGTGTTTTACCTTGAATGTGATTTCACTGTGTGCTGCGTCGATTTTGTACGTTGACATTTTGTTTGGTTTTTTATTTAGCTAATAGTTGATGGCTTATTGCCGATTGTTTTTTTGATTGCCACTGAGGGCGCTGAATTTTTTTGATCTTATTAGATAGTCGTCATCCTGAGCATAGCGAAGGACTATTCTTCAATTAATACCCCCATCTTCCCCAACTGATAATCACGGAAGGCTTCCATGAGTTCGGTTTGGTTGTTCATGACGAATGGACAATGAGAAGCTACAGGTTCATTGAGCGGTTCACCGGTTCCAATGAATAGGGTGCTGTCTTCCAAGGCTTCCAATTCAAATCCATCACCATCATTCTGAAAGACTGCTACATATTTTCCTTCGACTTCGCCATCGCCTGTCACTCGTACTTTACCTTGAAGCACATAGATGAAAGCATTGTGTGAAGCGGGAATCTGAAAGAAATATTTGCCGCTTTTTTGAAAACTAGCAGTAAACGTATTCACATCAGATAGTGTATGAATAGACCCTGCTGTGTTTTCCAACTTACCTGCAATAACATTTACTTGTACCAATCCATCAGCAGTAGTGATCTTAGGCGTATCTTCTGCTGTCAGTGGTTGATACGAAGGCTGATCCATTTTATGTTTAGCGGGCGTGTTCACCCATAGCTGAATGAGTTCTTGTCTACCACCGATCTCATGAATATCAACAGGAGGTCTTTCACTGTGAATCACTCCCATCCCTGCATTCATCCATTGTGTTCCACCGGCATATACAACATTGTCATTGCCCCTGCTATCGCGGTGGTGCACCCCTCCTTTGAAAATAAAGCTCACCGGAGAGAATCCACGATGCGGATGCGGACCTACACCTGCATGTTTTGTATCAACATGGGTAGGCACTTTGATATCCGCATGATGTAACAACAAAAATGGATCAATGCTTTCCGCTTTGGCAGAAGGGAAAGGTTGTCTGATGGGCATACCACCCATATCCATCGGTGTTGCGTATAAAATACTTTTAATGGTTCTGTTCTTCATCTTATGCCTCCTCTATTTTCATGGGTACATCAATCAATAAAATTTCAGCGTTGCTGTTGGCTGTGATGTTGATGGTATCTGTTTCCCAGATTCCCAGTCCATCTCTTGCATCCAACTGTTCTCCGTTGATGGTTACTTGTCCACTAATCACAAAAGCATACACTCCATTTTCTTTTCTTTTGATCTGATAAGTTTTCTCTATACCAGCTTCCAGGTTTGCAAGGGAAAACCATGCATCCTGATTGATCCATACTGCCTGCTCATCATCAGGTGCAACCACCGTCAACACTTGGTTCAAACGATCTTCAGGTTTGAAAGATTTTTGTTGATAGCGAGGCTCGATATTTTTTTCTTTGGGAAATACCCAGATCTGTAAAAATTTTACTTCTTTATCATGATTGGCATTGGTCTCACTGTGCGCAATACCACTACCTGCACTCATAATTTGTACATCATGTTGACGAATGATCTCGTCTCTTCCTGTTGTGTCATTGTGATGTAGATCACCTGACAATGGAATAGAAACAATTTCCATATTATCATGCGGGTGTTTGGAAAAGCCCATACCACCTTTTACCGTATCATCATTCAAAACACGCAATGCGCCAAAATGAATACGTTCAGGATTATAATAATGTCCAAAGCTGAATGTATGGTAACTGTTCAGCCAACCAAAACTGGCATGTCCCCTTGTGTTTGCTTTGTGAAGTATTGTTTTCATAATGTATGTTTTTGAATACATGTATGTACACGTATTTGTTCAAAAAAATATTAGCTTTCTTTTTCTCTTACTTTTTCGAGTAACTGATTAATCGCTGAAGCTTCTTCTTCATTGATCACCATTACCTCATCAAAAATGGCATTGATGCGTTGTGTACTGGCTTCCAATACAGCAATTCCACTTTGGGTTAGCGAGATAACTGTTTCCCTTTTGTCTGCCTCAGACGTAGCACGCTTCACCAACTTTTTGATCTCTAATCTGTCAATGATCCTTGGAACATTAGAATTTTTCTCAATCATTCTACAAGCAATGTCTTTCACACAAATCAATTCCGGGTGTTTGCCCTTTAATATTCTCAAGACATTATACTGCTCATGTGTTAACCCGAATTCTTTCAATTCTCTACTCATCACTGTCTTCAGCCACCAGGCCGTATACAGTATATTCAATCCTGCCTTATGCACTTCGTTCTTAAATCTTGTACTTTGTATGGCTTGTTCCAGTTTCACAACACAAATATATGTATATACATTGAATTACAAAAATAATTTTTCTAATTTCGTATAACACATTGATTTACAAATAATTAATTCAAAATTAAAAATTAAAAATAATAGATGTACATACAAAAAGAACGCGAATCAATGATTGATTCGCGTTCTTTAGCATTGTTGCTTCTTCCGAATTTTCTCGCCGGACTAAAGTCCGGCGCTATTTAAACTATTTGTGAGGTCTAGAAAAAATATCCTTGTGGCTTGTAGCTTGAGGCTTGAGGCTTTCTTGTCCCATGTTGCTTCGTTCTTGTTCCTTTCTTGTGCCCTGTGGCTTTATTATTGATCCTTCTTCTGAATTTTCTCGCCGGACTGAAGTCCGGCGCTATTTAAACTATTTGTGAGGTCTAGAAAAAATATCCTTGTAGCTTGAGGCTTGAGGCTTTCTTGTCCCATGTTGCTTCGTTCTTGTTCCT
>CAYMQQ010000026.1:0-6113 GCA_964392685.1 uncultured Sediminibacterium sp. | reverse complement strand
TCTCGCCGGACTGAAGTCCGGCGCTATTTAAACTATTTGTGAGGTCTAGAAAAAAAATCCTTGTGGCTTGTAGCTTGCGGCTTGAGGCTTTCTTGTTCCTTGTTGCTTCGTTCTTGTTCCTTTCTTGTTGCTTGAGCCTTCATTCTTGACTCTTCTTATATTAGTTTTTCCGATCACTATCCGCCTTTGCCGCAGCTGCTTTCCACTCTTTCAAACTTTCGCAACCGGTAAAGTCCTTATCGATAGACACATAATAATTAGGAATATGCTCTTTGAACCATTTGTCTAAAGCCTGTGTCTTTTTGGATTCCAGTGCTCTTTGTGCAATACGGTTATAATCATCCATGAGGTTTTCACGATGTGGTTCTGTTCTACGCTTCAAATGAATCAAACGAACAGCTTTGCGACCACGCTCATCGGTATATACTTGTGGTGCTGAATATTCTCCAGGCTTCAGATCTTTTAATGCAATGACCATGTCTTTATCCAACATATCAATACTCAAGAATACATTGCCATCCTGAGCTGAGATCGAGCCTGCGCTGAATTTACTATTCTCATCTTCACTGTATTTACTCACTGCTTCACCAAAAGAAAGACTACCGGCTATGAGTTGCTTTTTTACTGAATCTAATTTTTTTACCGCATCCTTGATCTCATCTTCCGTTACCGGAGGAATACGGAGAATATGTCTTACCACTGCTTCATCACCTGAACGCGACATCAATTGAATGATATGTAATCCGAATTTTGATTTTACAACCGGAGAAATTTGATTTTCCTTGAGTCGAAATGAAGCAGAAAGGAAGGCCGGATCCCAGTTGCGATCATTTCTGTTGAGGTTGTATTGTCCGCCCTGGTCTTTACTTCCCGGATCTTCAGAATACAATTTAACTAACGCTTCAAACTTTTGCGCACCGGACTCTACTGATTTTTTGTAATCATACATTTGTTTGGAGACATATTCTTCAATATCACGATTGGCTTTGGGTATGACAACGATTTGACTCAACTCCACTTCACTCTCATAAAAAGGCAAACTATCTTTCGGGATCTTATTATAATACGCTTTTACTTCCGTTGGTGTGATCTTTATGGTTTCAATGATCTTATTCTGCATTTGTTCCGCCAGTTTTTGTTCACGGAAACTTGTGCGAAAATCTTCTTTTAGCTGGTAGATGGTTTTACCGGCGATCTCTTCCAGTATATCTTTTGATCCATATTGCTGAATCGCAGCACGGATACGATTATCAATCGTTGCATCAATTTCCTCTTCTGTTACAGATAAAGAATCTTTCTCGGCTTGTAATATCAATGCCTTCTGAATCAACTGTCTTTCCAACACCTGACATTCTGTTGGGAATACAACACCCTCTTGACCCTGGTACTGTCTTTTCATATCAGCGATCTCATTGAGAATATCAGAACGCAGAATAATTCTGTCGCCTACCTGACCCACAATTTTATCTGCCACCACTTTTTTGGCCTGCGCCTTGACCGACATCATCCCGGTCACTAACAAAATAACTATCAGAAATACCTTTTTCATATCAAATTATCTGCTTCAAATGTAATTAATCAGGACGTGTTTCCTTTGTTGGATAAGGGTTTTAACAAAAAAAAAGCTACAAGCGGCAAGCCACAAGCGACAAGATTTCATGTAAAGAAAAGGGAATGAAACCATCTTTAAACAGTAGTCATTCCCTCCCCATTCTTGCAGCTTGCGGCTTGTAGCCTGAAGCTTTATAGTGTTCTCTTCACTTCTTCTTCTTCAAACGCTTCCACGATATCACCTACTTTCAGGTCGTTGAAGTTTTTGATGGTCAGACCGCATTCCATATTGGATGCTACTTCTTTCACATCGTCTTTGAATCGTTTCAAGCTGCCCAATTCAGCACTTTGTCCTTCACCCTTCGGATATTCAACGATACCATCACGAATGATTCGGATCTTGCTGTTACGGCTGATCTTTCCATCGAGTACAAAGCAACCGGCAACAGTGGCTTTATCAAACTTATAGACTTCACGTACTTCCACATTGGCAGTGATTTTCTCCTGGATCTTTGGCTCCAACATCCCTTCCATCGCACTCTTGATCTCATCAATTGCAGTATAGATGATAGAGTACAGTTTGATCTCCACACCTTCATTTTCCGACAATCGATTGGCTTGCATAGAAGGTCTTACGTTAAAGCCAATGATGATGGCATCGGATGCCGTTGCTAACAATACATCACTTTCAGATATCTGTCCAACCCCTTTGTGTACCACTCTTACAGCGATTTCTTCGGTTGACAATTTCTGTAATGAATCACTCAAGGCTTCTACCGATCCGTCCACATCACCTTTGATGATGATATTGAGTTCTTTAAAGTTACCCAATGCCAAACGACGTCCGATCTCATCGAGTGTAATATGTTTTCTTGCACGCAAACCTTGCTCACGCAGGATTTGTGCGCGTTTGGTAGCTGTTTCTTTTGCTTCAGCTTCATCTTCATACACTTTGAATTTCTCACCCGCTTGTGGCGCACCATTCAAACCTAAAATAACAACCGGTGTAGAAGGTGGTGCTTCTTCGATGCGCTGATTACGCTCATTGAACATCGCTTTTACACGACCATAGTACTGTCCGGATACAATCAAATCACCCTGACGCAATGTTCCGTTTTGTACTAAGATGGTTGCTACATAACCACGTCCTTTATCGAGTGAAGCTTCAATAATAGTACCTGCTGCTTCTCTATCCGGATTGGCTTTCAGGTCTAACAATTCAGCTTCCAACAATACTTTTTCCAAGAGCAGATCCACATTCAGTCCTTGCTTGGCAGATAATTCTTGATTTTGGAATTTACCACCCCAAGCTTCTACCAGAATATTCATCTGTGATAACTGCTCGTATATTTTTTGCGGATTGGCTCCGTCTTTATCAATCTTATTCACCGCAAAGATCATCGGTACATTCGCCGCTTGTGAGTGGCTAATGGCTTCTCTTGTTTGTGGCATCACAGCATCATCTGCCGCTACCACAATAATAGAAATATCCGTCACTTTTGCACCACGTGCACGCATCGCGGTAAAGGCTTCGTGACCAGGTGTATCTAGGAAGGTAATGGCTTTACCATTCGGCAATGTTACCTCATATGCACCGATGTGCTGTGTGATACCACCTGCCTCACCCGCTACCACATTGGCATTACGGATATAGTCAAGCAATGAAGTCTTACCATGGTCAACGTGACCCATGATGGTAACGATCGGTGGTCTTGGAACCAGATCTTCTTCACTATCCTCATCCTGTTCATCATCAAACTCATCTGTTTCATCAACACCAATAAACTCTACTTCAAAACCATATTCACTGGCAACCAATTCAATCACTTCTGCATCCAAACGCTGGTTGATGGAAACCATGATACCGAGGTTCATACATTTTCCGATCACATCTGCAAAGCTCACATCCATCAGATTGGCCAACTCACTCACGGTCACAAATTCTGTTACCTGTAGTTTGTTGTCTTCGCCCATCTCATTACCCATCGCCTCAGCAGCTTCATCACGCTTAGCTCTTCTATATTTCGCTTTCAGACTCTTACCGCGACCACCCGTTCCGGCCAATTTGGCCTGTGTTTCGCGGATTTTTTCCTGAATCGCTTTCTGATCAATTTCTTTGTCTTCAACCTGACCACCACCTCTTCTATTTCTGTCGCGGTTACCACCACCTTTATTTCCTCCACCACCTTGGTTACGGTTGAAGTTGCCTCCACCACCGCCACCTTGATTGTTTCTATTATTGGCTGGAACGATCGGACGGTTTGGACCGGTGATTGGACGTCCATCAGGACCCGTTTGCGGTGGAGGTGCTCCACCTTCTTTGCGATCAACAGGAATGCGTTTACGTTTACGCTTCTCATCTCTGGCCGCAGGTTTTGGACGGGTATCGCTGTTAACAGGAAGTTCAATTTTACCAAGGATCTTAGGACCTTCTAATTTTTCTGCTCTGATGTTTTCGATCACAGGAGGAGCATTATTGTCTACTTCTTCTGTTACCTGAGGGGCAGGCGCTGTAGGAACTTCCGGTACTACGGGTACTTCTTTTTTTGCTTTCGTTGCCGACTCTTTTGGAGCTGCGGGTTCTTCTTTTTTCTTAGATGCTTTTTTAGGGCGCGTAGAAGAATCAATCGCAGATAGGTCGATCTTGTTCACCACTTTTGGCAACTCGATCTCTGGTGCTTCCGCCTTAATCACTTCTACTTTTTCAACAACCGGCTCAGGCTGTACCTCAACAGGTTTCGCCTCGACCACCGGTTCCGGCTTTACTTCCGGTTTAGGTTCTTCCTTGGGAGCAGGAGCGGCGGCCGGTTTTTTCTCTTCTTTTTTATTGAAGGAAAGATCTTCTTCGTCTTTTTTCTTCTTAGCCTCAGCCTGTGCAGCTTTGGGAATCTCTACCTGATCGGCTTTATTCTTAGCTACTTTATCACTTTGAAACTCTGCCTGTAGGGCATAGTACTGGTCTTCTGAAAGCTTGGCGGTAGGCTTCAGTTCATCTTTATTAAATCCTTTCTTCACCAGGAAGTCGATCAGGGTATCCTGACCAATATTGAACTCCTTGGCGGCTGCTAACAGTCTTGGTAATTTCAGTTCTGACATTCAAATTTTTTTGGTCCATAGTCCATCGTCAATGGCCCATGGACTATGGACTATTGTCCATGGACTAATTATATGGCTACTATTTGACCGGATAGTATTTATTTCTCGGACAAATATAGCTTCTTAATAGCTGCTTATTCTTCTCTATCGAACTCTTCTTGTAAGATTCTTCTTACTTCGGTAATGGTTTCTTTTTCCAGATCGGTTCTTCTTTCCAATTCTTCCGCTGTCAGATTCAGGATACTGCGGGCAGTATCGCAACCGATGCGTTTGAACTCATCAATTACCCATGGTTCAATTTCATCACTAAATTCATCGAGGTCGATATCAAATTCGTCTACTACTTCTTCATCTTCTCTAAACACATCGATCTCATATCCTGTCAACTCACAAGCCAGTTTGATGTTCACACCGCGACGACCAATAGCCAGCGATACCTGATCTGCTTTCAAGTACACTTCCGCATGCTTCTTGTCGTTGTCCAATTCCATATAACTGATCTTGGCAGGTGTTAAAGAACGTTGAATCAACAACTGAATATTGCTAGTGAAGTTGATTACATCAATGTTCTCATTCTTCAACTCACGAACGATGCCATGAATACGGCTACCTTTCATACCCACACAAGCTCCCACCGGATCGATACGATCGTCATAAGATTCAACCGCTACTTTCGCACGCTCTCCCGGATCACGAACAATTTTCTTGATAGCGATCAGTCCGTCAAAGATTTCCGGTACTTCAATCTCCAGCAATTTCGCCAGGAATGTAGGACTGGTTCTTGAAAGAATGATTACTGGTGTATTATTTTTCAGATCCACACGTTCTACTACTGCGCGGATATTTTCTCCTTTTTTGAAATAATCCTGAGGTATTTGTTCAGATTTAGGAAGAATCAATTCATTGCCTTCCTCATCCAACAGTAATACTTCTTTTTTCCAAACCTGGTATACTTCTGCACTGATGATTTCTCCAATTCTATCACCATATTTTTTGATCAATACATTTTTCTTCAGATCACTGATACGGCTGGCCAGTGTTTGCTTGGCAGCAAGAATGGCGCGACGACCAAAGTCAACCATATCCACTTCCTCATACAATTCTTCACCCACTTCAAAATCCGGCTCGATCTTTACCGCATCTGTGTAAGCTACTTCCGACAAAGGATCAATTACTTCACCATCTTCTACAATCATTCGTCTGCGGATGACCTCCAAATCTCCTTTCTCAGCATTTACGATTACGTCAAAATTTTAATCACTTCCTTATTTCTTACGAAGAAGTGTTTTGAATACATCTTCCACCACTTTCATCATCGTGGGACGATCAATATTTTCTGCGTCTTTAAATTCCTGAAACGCTTCGATGAGGTTGATACTAGACATGTCTTAAGTTTTAGAAATTCGGAAGACAAGATCCAATCTTAAATCTTCAAGCTCCAAGTCTTACTGAATTAGAATTAGATT
>CAYMQQ010000025.1:0-27296 GCA_964392685.1 uncultured Sediminibacterium sp. | reverse complement strand
GACTATGACCTTATAAACCCCGATTAAAAGTTTACACACTTAATGAGATAGTCCCTCACAATTCACCATTCACTACTCCTCATCTCTCTCAATCGAATAATCTTCCTTATCCAAGTATTTACTATACTTTTTATTCACTTCTGCTGATTGTTCTTTTCCATTAATGTAGAGCTTTTTGTTTTTAATTTGGATCTTGTAAGATTTGTCTTTATCAATCAATCCATCTTTGTCTAGCTCATCTACAAAAGCTTTCAATTCGGCAATCTGTTTTTTGGCTTCACGAATACCTTCTTTGGCTTCAGCCATTCCTTTTTCTACTTCCTTTCTGATCCCTTCAAAGTCGATATTATGTTTGATCTTCTCACTTTTAAGCTCTTCTTTTACTTTTACCATTTCTTTTTCTACCTCTTTATGCACTTCTTTAAAATTGATTTCGCGTAAAGCAGATTGCACCTCTCTCATCGCACTTTCTACTTCTTTTCTGATACCTTCTACATCAATTTTTTTGATTTCTTCCATCGCTTTCTTCATTTCCTTCTCCATTTTCGTGAAATCAATTTTAAGTTCACGATCTAGTTCAATGGTCGCTTTGTCGAGTTCTTTCAAAGCTTTGTCCAGATCTCCCACTTTGTATTCTCGGTCATGATCTCCATGCACTTTGAATTTCTTTTTGCTTTTGGTGGTATCCTCATCTGTATAGGTGAAGGAAAAGGGTTTGGGAGGGTTGATGGATTCATCCGCAACTTTCCAGGCACTAAAGCCAATCACTGAAAGTGCCAATATTGCTGCTCCAATCCATTTGCTGTTGATAAACGTTTTCATGTTGTTTGTTTTTATTGAACGAATAATTTCGTAGTAAATATACGAGCATGTTCGTAAATAAGAAATATTTCGTGGATATTGATACTTTTTTAACAATTGCTCTCTAGATATGGGCAAGTTTTGAGATCAACTGCACCATAAAGTTTTATATTGCAAACTTCAAATACGCACCGATGAAATACTTGCCGCTGGATCCCAATCTATTCATAATCAATCGTAAGCGTTTTATAAAAGCCATGTTACCCAATAGCATTGCCATCTTTGTCAGCAATGATGAATGGCCGATGAATGGCGACGCCTTACACAAGTTCAAACAGAACAGTAATTTGTATTGGCTAAGCGGCATTACCCAAGAAGACTCCATGGTAGTTCTCTTTCCCGATTGTCCGGATCCGAAATACAGAGAAGTATTGGTACTGGTTCGGCCCAATGAACTGAAAGAAAAATGGGATGGCAAAAGACTCCGCAAACAGGAGGCCACGGCTATTTCCGGGATCACAACGATTGTTTGGCTTGACAGCATCGATGCCTTTTTACAAACATGGGTTCATTTAGCCGATCATGTGTATTTAGATACCAATGAAAACGATCGTAAAGCATCATTGATCAGAAGCAGGGATTATCGTTTTGTAGATGAGATGAAGGAACGTTATCCATTGCATGTATATCATCGTACGGCTAAGATCATGAAATCTTTACGGGCTATCAAGACCAAAGAGGAAGTGGCAGTTTTGCAACAAGCGATCAATATCACTGATAACACTTTCCGTAGATTATTAGGGTTTATCAAACCCGGTGTTTTCGAATATGAGATCGAGGCGGAGATATTTCACAGTTTTTATAGTCAACGCGCTACCGGTCCCGCCTATGGAAGTATTATTGCGAGTGGCGACAGGGCCAGAATCCTTCACTATGTTTCCAATAACCAAGAATGTAAAGATGGTGAAATGGTACTGATGGATTTTGGTGCTGAGTATGGCGGATATTGCGCTGATCTCACCAGAACAGTACCGGTTAACGGTAAATTCACACGCAGACAAAAAACAGTTTACAATGCTTGTTTACATTTACACAATTATGCAAAGAGCATTTTAAAGCCGGGTATTTCTATTGTAGACTATACCGAAAAAGTAGGAGAGGAAGCCACACAGCAATTCTTAAAAATCGGATTATTGCGAAAAACAGAAGTGAAGAATGAAGATCCGGAGAACAGAGCGTATCGCAAATACTTATACCATGGTATATCCCATCATCTAGGTATTGATGTGCATGATGTAGGAACAAGAACAGCACCTATTCAAGCAGGAATGGTGTTTACCATTGAACCCGGTATTTATATTGAAGAAGAACAAATGGGTGTAAGAATCGAGAATAATTTCTGGATCACTAAAAACGGCAATATCGACCTCATGAAAAATATTCCTATCACAGTGGAAGAGATTGAGGGGTTGATGAAGAAAAATAAGTGAGGTCATAGCAAATAGTTCATAGCAAGTGTTCTTATATCAGAAACTGGTAATGAAAACTTTTTTACTATAGGCTATGATCCATAGGCCATAAGCTAAAAAAACATCATGAAACAAATCCCAAACCTATTTACCCTTTTGAACTTGTTATGTGGTTGTCTTGCCATTGTGATGGTGATGCAGACCGGTTTAACGATGGCCTATTCATCCAATGGGGAAACCATTGTAGAAATACCTGAGCAAATGCAATGGGCAAGTGTACTGTTGGCAGTGGCTGCGATCATTGACTTTTGTGATGGTTTTTTTGCACGTTTGCTGAAAGTTCCCTCAGATATGGGAAAGCAATTGGATTCTTTAGCAGATGTAGTAAGTTTTGGAGTGGTTCCCGGATTGATTGCCTGGCAGTTCCTCAGATTATCAGTAGCACAAGAGGCAGATGGTTTGGATACATCGATGGTTTGGTTATTACCGGCATTCATCTTGCCATGCGCGGGTGCTTACAGACTAGCAAGATTCAATATCGATAGCACCCAACAGCATGGGTTTAAAGGGGTGCCCATACCCGCTGCGGGATTATTGCTGGCGTCTTTTCCATTGATCTATTGGAATACACAGGAAACATGGGTGATTACGCTATTGCTTAATAAATGGATTTGGTATACCATCATTGTTTTGGTGAGTTATTTGATGGTATCAACACTGCCCATGCTGGCACTCAAATTCACACAGTTGAGCTTCCGGAAATTATTTCCCTTTCTGCTAATGGCAGTTATTGCTGTAATTACAGCTTTCTTGTGGGGATGGTTATCAGTTCCTGTCACTTTTATTGCTTATGTAGTTCTATCTTTGCTCCTTAAACAAAAAGAATCATGACCTATAACGTGCAGATCAAAGTAATGCCATTAAAAGACCTTCTCGATCCACAAGGTAAAGCGGTGTTGGGTGGACTCCAAAACCTCGGTTTAGGAGCCGTGAGTGATGTACGAGTGGGCAAACACATTACGCTGCAGATTGAAGCTACTTCTGAAGCAGAAGCCCGTCAAATAGCCGAAGACGCCTCCAAAAAACTACTCGCCAATCCGGTGATGGAGTTTTATGAGATTGAAATGATAAACTAATGCTGATTTCTTGATTTTTTGATCTTTGATTTATGATTTAAAATCAAAGATCAAAAAATCAAAGATCAAAGATATATGCTGTATCTCGTCCCCACACCCATCGGTAACCTTAAGGATGTAACACTTCGCTCTTTGGAAGTATTACAGCAGGTGGATGTGATCTTATGCGAGGATACACGTACCTCCTCAAAGTTTTTGAATCACTATCAGATACAGAAACCGCTTTCTCCCTATCACCAACACAATGAACATAAAGTAGTGGCTCATTTGACAGATCAGATGAAAGCCGGAAAAACTTTTGCATTGATCACAGATGCAGGCACACCGGGAATTTCTGATCCGGCTTTTTTATTGGTAAGGGCCTGTGTACAGGAAGGTATCAAAGTAGAATGTTTGCCCGGAACCACTGCATTTGTTCCGGCATTGGTGAATAGCGGGATACCTTCTAATCGGTTTGTGTTTGAAGGATTTTTGCCATTAAAAAAAGGGAGACAAACACTTTTTAAACAATTGGCTACCGAGGAGCGAACCATGGTATTTTATGAAAGTCCGATGCGACTCGTAAAAACATTGGAGGAAATGGCGGGTTATTTCGGTGCTGATCGATACTGTAGTGTTAGCAGAGAACTTACGAAAATGTTTGAAGAAAATTATCGGGGTACATTACAAGAAGTAGCAGAGCATTTTCGCCTAAAAACGGTGAAGGGAGAAATAGTAATTGTTGTAGCAGGAGACAAACACCAATAGAGATGTTCTTATAGGCATTTCATCTGTATTTCATTCTTGATAGTAATCTCAAGATGTTTTTAATTCCATCATAAAATAGCATTATTGCTCGATTTTTTTTCTGAAATTAGCCACTTATAAACGATTAGCACGACATGAAAAAATCACTATTGAAATTTCTCTTCCTGTCAACTTTCATCTGTCATCTGTCAACCAATGTCCTCGCACAATCGGATCGTTGGCAACAAAAGATCAAATATCAGATCAATGTAAACATGGATGTAAATACCAATCGGTTTACAGGAACTGAAAAAATTGATTATTGGAATAATTCTCCGGATACTTTAACAAGGGTTTTCTTTCACTTGTACTGGAATGCATTCCAACCCAACAGCAGCATGGATGTTCGCAGTCGTGAACTTGGTAAAACGGTTTTACGTGAACCTTCCAGAGGAAGTGATGGATTGGATTGGGATGCAAGAGTAAAAGACAGGATCAGTAAATTGACTCCTGAGCAAATCGGATTTCAACAAGTCGCATCTGTCAAAATCAATGGCGTAGCACAGGAATTAAGAGAACATGAAACCATTCTGGAAGTGGTGTTGGCAAAGCCCATCATGCCCAAATCCAAAATTCAAATGGATGTTCAATTTGAAGCACAAGTGCCTTTGCAAATACGTAGAAGCGGAAGAGATAATGCAGAAGGTGTTCGCTATAGTATGAGTCAGTGGTATCCTAAGTTGGTAGAGTATGATTACCAAGGTTGGAATGCCAATCCCTATATCGCTCGTGAATTTTATGGTGTGTGGGGAGATTTTGATGTCAATATCACTATTGATAAAAATTATTTTGTTACTGCAGGTGGGGATTTAATCAATGCGAATGAAATTGGACGAGGTTATGAAACGGCAGGTAGTAAACCTGTAATGCCTTCAGGAAATACTGTTACATGGAAATGGCAAGCCTATAATGTTCATGATTTTATGTGGGCTGCTGATCCGAAATATAAAATGATCACTAAAGCAGTTACTAACGGACCATTGATCCGTGTTGTGTATAAAGGAATGGATTCAGCAGCAGCTTTCAATGATGCTCGTTGGCAGCGTGTTTTGGATACTGCTGTATTTGCATATCCCATCATTGCCAAAACTTTTGGTCCTTATCCTTATAAAACTTACACTTTTGTACAAGGTGGAGATGGTGGTATGGAATATCCAATGGCTACCTTGATGAAAAACGCGAGTATCGGAACAGCGATACATGAGTGGATGCATAGTTGGTATCAAATGATGATGGGTTCCAATGAAGCTTTATATCCTTGGATGGATGAAGGGTTTACAGATTATGCAACATCCAGGGTCATGGCTGAAATGAGAGGTGGTAAAGCTTTTGCAGCCGAAGGATCTTATCGCAGTTATCTCAATTTGGCAAGAAGTGGATTTGAAGAACCTGCAAGTACACATGCCGATCATTACAATACCAATTTTGCTTATGGAGCAGCATCTTACAGTAAAGGTGCTGTATTCATGGAACAATTGGGATATATCGTAGGTGCAAAAGTGCGCGACCAAATATTATTGGATTATTATTACCAATGGCGTTTCAAACACCCCAATCCCAATGATTTCATTCGTGTAGCAGAAAAAAGAAGTGGAATGGAATTGGATTGGTACAAAGAATATTTTATCAACTCTACCAAAACCATTGATTATGCAGTTGGTGATATCAATGTAGTAGAAGGTAAGGCAACTTTGACCATGAAACGTATAGGTAGAATGCCTATGCCTTTGGATGTATTGATAACCTATAAAGATGGTAAGCAAGAAATACATAATATTCCACTCGATCTCATGTATGGCGTAAAACCTGCAGAAGATGCAACTGAGCGAATCGTAGAAAAACCATGGCGCTGGACACACCCCGAATACAAATTCACGATCAGCAGAGGCATACAGGATATTAAATCCATCGAGATTGATCCATCTATGCGATTAGCCGATATCAATCGAAACAACAATAAACTGGTAATACCCGATTAATGCAAATAATAAAAGGAGGCTGGATCAAAAATCTGATCCAGCCTCTTTTTTTATACTATGGTCCATGGACCATAAGCCATAAGCTATCCCTCAATATTCCATCTTCCGAAGACTGGGCGCCTTGAACCAGGTAGTAGCTACCACGAGTATCGTCATACATCCACCGAAAACAACAGATGGAACAACACCCAGCAATTTCGCTGCAACACCGCTTTCAAATTGTCCCAATTCATTACTGCTATTGATGAACATAGAGTTCACACTCATCACCCTTCCCCGCATTTGATCAGGTGTTTTCAATTGAACAATGGTTCCGCGAATGATCATACTGATACCGTCCAGCATGCCGCTTAAAAGTAGTACGGCAAAAGACAACCAGAATAATCTTGAGAAAGCGAATATGATGATACAAATACCAAAACCTGCTACCGCCAATAACAATTTTTTGCCTTGTTGTTTTTTCAGTGGGAATAGCGTCAATAAAATTACAATGAGGATGGAGCCGATATCAGATGCTGCATTCAACCAACCAAATCCTATGGGGCCGGTTTTGAGAATGTCTTTGGCAAAGACCGGAATCATAGCTACTGCACCGCCAAATAAAACAGCAAACAGGTCAAGACTTAGTGCGCCCAGTAATTCTTTCGTTTTAAAAACAAAACTCAATCCCTCTTTTACACTGTCTAAAGTTTTTTTCTCACCACGTTCGTTGAGAGAAGGTTTAGGCTTGATCTGAAACATGAATAAAAAACCGATTGACACCAATGAACAGATCACCGCAAGCGAACCCGTATTTCCCAATAAGGCAATTAAGAAACCTACCGTTGCATGACCGGTTACGGAAGCGGAAAGCCAGATCCCCTGATTCCAGGTAGTGGCATTTTGGAGTAGCTCCCTAGGTACAATGGATGCCACCATCGTTCCAAAAGTAGGGCCGGTAAATGCACGAATGATACCGGTAAAAAATATGATGATATAAATTGAAAAAGCAATCCAGTGTTTACTTAACTGCGCTGTTGTGTAGGAGGTAGACAATAACAATAAAAACAAGGCACAAACAAAATACAGCGTAACCCCTCTCAACAATAATTTTCTTTTTTCACTGATATCAATCACATGTCCGGCATACAAGGAAAGTGATACAGCAGGAATGACCTCAGAAAGACCAATCAGTCCAATGGCAAAAGGGTCATTGGTGAGTTCATAGATCCACCAGCCTACCAGAGTTCCCATCATACGCAATCCCATGATGAAAAGGAACCTTCCCATCATCAGATTTCTGTATTCAGGAATTCGCATGGCTGCGAATGGATCATATACCGGTTTATCCATGTACTGATATTATACTTTCTCAGGGTAAGCTGAAATAATGTTGTCCGCCATCATAATCTTTTTCCAGTGCATCTAAAACAATATCCAGGTGCTTTTCATTGCCTAAAAAGTCGGCGTTGCTGGCATCAATAAAGATGGTTTTAATATTATGTTGTTTGATATAGCTGGTATAAGTTTCTTGTATATTGAATAAATATTCATCCGGAATAGACTGCTCATATTCACGGTTTCGTTTTTTGATATTCTGTTGTAGTTTATTAACAGGTGCATGCAGATAGATCAAAATATCAGGAAATACCAATTGCTGATGAATGATGTCAAACAATTTCTGATACAACCTAAACTCTTCTTCGGGTAAATTTACTTTGGCGAACAACAAACATTTGGTGAAGAGATAATCAGAGACAGTTACATGCTGAAACATATCCTTGGTGTGTAGCATGTCCTTCAATTGCTTATATCGTTCAGCCATAAAGAACAACTCTAAAGGAAAAGCATATTGTTGAGGGTTATCATAGAATTTTGGTAGGAATGGATTGTCGGCGAATTCCTCCAAGATCAACCTGGCATTTAACTTTTTGGATAATAAATGAGCCAATGTTGTTTTACCTGCGCCGATATTTCCTTCAACTGTAATATATTGATACTTCATGTCCGATAGCAATAGCGTCCAAAATTAACCGCGCAACAGTCGTAATCCTTTATTTTTTTTGCACATTTAAAGTATCCGGACAAATTTCAAGTAATTCCAGAATCGATTTCTTTTCAAGGGGGTGCATGAGTAGTGGGGCAATTTCGGCCAATGGTAACAGTGCAAATTTACGCAGGGTAAGTGCCGGGTGGGGGATGGTGAGTAGTGCAGATGTTTGTATCAAGTCATCAATCAATAAAATATCCAGATCAATGATCCGAGGTCCCATTTTGATGGTTCTGGTACGTCCCATAGTGGTTTCAATATCCAGCAATGCTTGCATCAGTGCATCCGGCGATAGGTCTGTTTCTACTTGTAAAGCCTGGTTCAAAAAAGCCGGCTGGTCTGTTTTACCCCAAGCTTCCGTTTCGTATACAGACGATTGGGTAAGTATTTTTCCGCATTTTTGTTGAATCAATTCAGCTGCTTGCCGCAAATGATTCAACCGGTTTCCCATATTACCGCCTGTCAGCAAATACGCTGTATTCATAAATTGGAGATATTTACAGCTCCAAATATCTTTAAATTCACAAAGTCATACAGGATTATTTCATTGAAACGATAAGTGTATCTGTGGACGGTCATTAAACAAAGGCATTATGCGTAATTTTTTCAAAATATTCTTTGCATCCTTACTGGCATTGATTGTATTTACAGTGATAGGATTGTTTTTATTGATTGGATTTATTTCAAGTGCAGCAACACCTGAAGTACCGGTAGTAGGTACTAAAGCAGTATTGGTGCTTGATTTGTCTGTTAATTTCAGGGAACAAGCGCAGGAAAACCCCTTGGGAGCTTTTATCTCCAATGCAGAAGCAGAAATTCCATCACTTTTTGAAGTGGTGAGATTATTGGACGAAGCAAAATCTGACTCATCTGTCAAAGGCTTATACATTTTAGCGGCAGACAATGCCAATGGATTTTCGGCTAGTGAAGAGTTGCGTAAGGCCGTATTGGATTTCAAAAAATCAGGAAAGTTTGTATTGGCTTATGGAGAAACCATGACACAAAAAGCCTACTATGTGGCGAATGCTGCTGAGAGAGTGTATGTACATCCGCAGGGTGGATTGGAGTGGTCTGGTTTTTCTTCCAATCTTTTTTTTCTGAAAGGGATGTTGGATAAGCTGCAAATAGAACCGCAAATATTTTATGCAGGGAAATTTAAGAGTGCTACCGAGCCACTGAGAGAAACCAAAATGACAGAAGCCAATCGTTTACAGACTGCAGTGTGGTTGGGTGATCTGTATGCTTCTTTTTTGCGTTCTACGGCTGCATCCAGAAATATTGATTCTGCTACATTGCATCAATTGGCCATCAACGGAACCATTCAAACTGCAGTTGATGCGCAACATTATAAACTGGTAGATGGATTGAAATATGATGATGAAGTAAAAGGAGAAATGCTCAAATGGTTAAAAAAAGATCCCAAATCATCCATCAATTTTGTAACCATCAATGAATATGCAAAAGCAACATCACTTGATAACTATGGTAGTGGCGGCAAAATAGCAGTGGTGTTTGCACAAGGCGATATTGTTAGCGGTGAAGGGGATGAAGAACAGGTAGGCAGCGATGTATTCAAAAATGTATTGCGCAAAGCAAGATTGGATAAAGATGTAAAAGCCATCGTACTTCGAGTGAACTCACCCGGAGGAAGTGCATTGGCAAGTGATGTGATTTGGCGTGAAATTTCTTTGGCTAAAAAAGTGAAACCTGTTGTAGTGAGTATGGGAGATGTGGCGGCTTCCGGGGGTTATTACATCGCATGTAATGCCAATGCTGTTTTCGCTAATGAAACAACCATTACAGGCTCTATTGGAGTATTCAGTATTGTTCCCAACTTTGAATCCTTCCTCAAAAATAAATTGGGTATTACCACAGATCGCGTACGTACAGCGCCTTTTGCGGATATGGGAGCAGGGGATCGTCCACTTACTGAACCTGAAAAAAGATTTTTCCAATCAGCCACCGATTCTATCTATCATACTTTTAAAAGCAGGGTAGCTGAAGGTCGCGATAGAAGCATGGAATATGTAGATAGTATTGCACAGGGAAGGGTATGGACCGGTTCCAGAGCCCTACAAATAGGGTTGGTAGATAAAATTGGAACTTTGCAAGACGCAATTGAACATGCAGCTGATCTGGCTAAAGTAGATGACTATCGTATCAGAGAATATCCTGAGAAAAAAGATTTGTTTCAACAGATCATGGGTAACTATAAAAAATCCATCAAATCATCTTTAGTTAGTGAAGAAATTGGTTTAGAACAATGGAATTTATTGAAGCAGTTAAAGCAAGTGAAACAAATGGTGGGAGAGCCGCAGACAAGAATGCCCTATTTTCTAACGGTTCACTAACGGGAATAGTCGCTCATCAAAATAAAAATCACGCACTTCCTTCATACGTATTTTAGAATAATCTTTGTGTAAAGGATTCAATAAAAAATTGGATTCCTGCGGAATGATGGCAGATGGACATTCAATGACCAATGCTTTTTTCTCTTGCAGTATCTCAGTACCCATCCATTGGGTATAACCGATATCTTGGTGCCAGTTCTTTTTTAAATTTTTAATATTGATCTGATATTTAATGGCAGTATCCGGAAGCGTTAATTGGATTAATTTAAATGGCTGCAGTGCTTCAAAACTTCCTGCATTCACCAGAATTTCTAATAAGGCTAAAGATATACTACCGCTGGTGTACAATACATTTGTGCCAATATTGTTCCAGCGCCCGCAATGCAATTTGGCTCCGGTACCGGTTAAATCGTCCGCAAATAAATGATGGGCAAAACGATAGAGGATCATGCGTAAATACCTTGCTGAATACGTACGAGTTGATGAATGGTTTCCTGAATACCACGAGAAGAAGCAAGCGATTGAAAATTGAGTATTTGCCCCATCACGAGTTTATCCTTTTTTAACCATTGATAAAAGTTATCAGGAGAGGTAAAAGTTGAAAGACCTATATCAATGAGTTCATGTAATTGCAAAATACGGTCAGTATAAATACCTTCAAAAGAGCCATTGTTTTTGGCATAACGCTGTAGCGTACGTTCAGATAAGTGTAGAATAGCAGCCCATTCACTTTGTGTAAAAGGAACTTTATCAGCAATTTTTTTGAATTTGCGGTAGGTAAATTCCGCCACTAATGGAACTGGCAGTTTACTAGAAGGAATATACGGCATAGCAAACTCCTCCACGATACGGTTGGAGGTGTTGGGTGGAACTACTTTTTTTGCTTTTGCCATAGCGTAACATTTGTCATTCAAATATACGACATTTGTCTTAATATTTACTTGATTTCATCTTTTTTTGGATTGTTTCAGAAAAGGATAGATTTGTAGCCAATTGAAGGATATGTCAGCACACTATAGTCAATTTAAGGCGATGTTAGCCATTACCCGGGCTAGTCTGAAAGCTGTATTCAGAAGTCCGTCGGCAGTTATTTTCAGTATAGCATTTCCTTTGATATTCATCCTGGTTTTCGGATTTGTAGGCAGTGGGGGAAAAGTCTCACTAAGTATTGCTTTTGCACAGCAGACAGACACCCTTAATCCCATCTATCCATCATTAAAAAAGATACCCGGTATACGCATCATTGAAAAATCGGCACAGGAGTTAAAAGAAGATCTTGAAAAAGGACGATTGACCGCTATCGTCGATATACAAAAGTCGGGTTTGGCGAATCCGCCATATACTATTCAGTTATCCAGTTCGGAAGCAGTAAACCCTCAAAACTTACAAGTACTTCGTTCTATATTAAATGCGGTGATAGCCGGTATCAATCAACAAACATTTGCGAATACACCCACCATCGCGCTGGTGAATAGTGAAGTTGAAAAGATCCCGGGTCGTGTCTATCGTACGATTGATTTTATTTTACCCGGACAGTTAGGTTTTTCTTTATTGAGCGCCGGTGTATTTGGGGTAGCTTTTTTGTTTTTCAATTTGCGTCAACAATTGGTGTTGAAGCGGTTTTATGCCACGCCTATTAGAAGACCTTATATTGTATTAGGTGAGGCGTTGAGCAGGGTTATCTTTCAAATGATGACCGCAGTGATCATTATAGGGGTGGGACATTTTGCGTTTAAATTCACACTCGTCAACGGTATGGAAACCTTTTTGACGATTATGTTGCTGAGTTTTATCGCGCTGATACTTTTTATGGGATTTGGATTTATCGTGAGCAGTCTGGCAAAAAATGAAAGCAGTATTCCCCCATTTGCCAATCTGATTACACTCCCACAGTTTTTGTTAGCAGGGACTTTTTTTTCCATTGACGCATTTCCTTCCTGGTTACAGCCGCTTTGTAAAATATTACCCTTGACTCATTTCAATAATGCGATGCGAAATATTGCATTTGAAGGAGCGGGGTTGGCGGCTTGTGGACAAGAGTTATTGATATTGGGAGCATGGACCATTGTGGTGTACGCCGTTGCTTTTAAGACCTTTAAATGGGAATAATATGAAACTGCTCAAATTAGGATTGATTAGCTTGGTGATTTTGTTTTTGTTAGCTACCATCATGGGAGCGATGCTTCCTTCCAAAGTATTGGTATCAAGAGCAGTCAACATCAAAGCCCCCATTGATTCAGTACGAAATCAAATAGAAGATATCCGCCAATGGCCAAATTGGGTTGAGGGAATGAATGATCCATCCGTTCATATTCAATCTTCTGTCAATGCACAGATCGGTAAAAGCGAAGTAACCATTGCAGAAAAAAATGATAGCACCGTTATCAGCACTTGGATAACGGCAAAGGGTAAGCCTCAAATCAGTACCATGCGTGTCATTTACCAACCTCAGCAGGGAGTCACCATTGTACAGTGGCAATTTGAGCAATCCATTGGTTGGTTGCCATGGGAAAGACTGGGTTCTATTATGAATGATAAGATACTTGGACCGATGATGGAGAAGAATTTAGACCAACTTAGACGACTCATTGAGGCAGAAACTAGCATATTGTAGAATTTTTTTGCTGATTTATCCCCATTTTCTAAAATTTATTTGCGTTTATTTGCGTTTTTAGAAAAAAAGTTGCAGTTTTATACAAGGGTTACAACTAATGTTTGTTAGTTTTAGGCGAGTTCAAGATTCAGTTAAACAACTTCTTATTTAGGGTATATGGGAGTTGTTGGTTGTTAAATGAAAAAAGCCATCCGCCTAAGGCGGATGGCTTTCTCTTTGATAGTATAGGATGTTAGATGATTAACAATGCATCACCATAACTAAAGAATCGATACTTATCTTTTATTGCTTTTTTATAAGCTTCCATCGCCAAATCATAACCGGCAAAAGCGCAGGTCATAATCAGCAGACTGGTTTTTGGTAAATGGAAATTGGTCACCAGACTATCTGCAACATTGAAGTTGTAAGGAGGGTGAATGAAGTGATTGGTCCAGCCTTCACTTGGTTTCAACAATTTCTGTGCTGTGAAACTACTTTCCATTGCACGCATGGTTGTGGTACCAATAGAGCAGATGCGATGTCCGCCTTCTTTTGCTTTGTTGACAATCTTACATGCTTCCTCTGAAATAGCATAATATTCAGCATCCATTTTGTGTTTACTGAGATCTTCTACTTCAATTGGACGGAAAGTTCCCAATCCGGTATGTAAGGTTACTTCTGCAAAACGAATTCCGAGAATTTCGCAACGCTTGATCAGTTCTTTACTGAAATGCAAACCTGCAGTAGGGGCTGCAACAGCGCCTTCATGCTTGGCATATACAGTTTGGTAGCGTTCCTTATCTTCTTCATCAGGCTTACGCTTGATGTATTTCGGGAGTGGAGTTTCGCCTAAAAACTCCAACATTTTCTTGAAGCTTTCATCATCATCATCCCACAGAAAACGAATGGTACGTCCACGGCTGGTGGTGTTGTCAATAACTTCAGCAACCAGTTCTTCGTTGTCGCCGAAATACAATTTGTTGCCCACACGAATCTTTCTTGCGGGATCAACGATAACATCCCAAAGACGGTTGGGTTTGTTGAGTTCACGCAGTAAGAATACTTCGATTTTGGCGCCGGTTTTTTCCTTGCGGCCATACATACGTGCAGGGAACACTTTGGTATTGTTCACTACAAATACGTCTTTGTCGTCGTAGTACTCCAAGATATCACGGAAATGTCTGTTTTCCATGTGACCACTTTTACGATCAACAACCATCAATCGGCTGTCTTCTCTTTTCTTGGTCGGGTGCTGCGCAATAAGGTTAAGGGGTAAATCGAACTTAAATTGAGATAATTTCATGTTACGGCATGATTTTTATGAAGTTGGCAAAGGTACAGAATTTTCCTTGCTTTAAAAACTGTTGTCGGAGATTTAAGGGGATAATATTTTCTAATTCCGTAGACATATTGAAGGGCTTTCACCTAATTTTGCGCCAACAGTTGTTAGTTTGACTGGTGTTAAGGGAAAACTGTAAAAACCCGATCATGATTCGAAAAGTCTGGTGGAAGATATTAGCTATTGTTCTTTTGCTCTACACCTGTTCCTATGGGTTTCTGGTGAAAATACCCAAGTTGGATGACCGATTACAGGAGTCTATCCGCAATTTCTTTTTTCATGTACCCATGTGGTTTGCCATGATGATTCTCTTGGGCGTTTCTGTTGTATACGCTATCAAGTATCTGCGCAGCAGGAATCAGGTCCATGATTTTTATTCTTCTGCTTTTGCGGTTACCGGTACCATTTTTGGTTTTTTAGGTCTCACCACCGGAGCCATCTGGGCCAATTACCAGTGGGGAAGTCCTTGGAGTGGTGATCCTAAACAAAATGGAGCCGCTATTGCCATGCTCATCTACCTGGCCTATTTCGTTTTGCGTGGTAGTATGAATGAAGAAGAAAAGAAAGCAAGGATTGGAGCGGTCTATAATATTTTCGCTTTTTTTATGTTGTTTCCTACACTTTGGATTTTACCCAGACTTACCGAATCATTGCATCCGGGTGGAGAAGGTAGTGAAGGCAATCCGGGTTTGAATGGAAAAGATATGGATGCGAATATGCGTTCTGTTTTTTATCCGGCAGTGATTGGCTGGACATTACTCGGAGTTTGGATCAGTACTTTACGTATTCGATATGAAATTTTAAAAGAACAACAACTCATTCATGAATAAACTACTGAAAACCATTTATACATTCGCAGCCATATTGCTGTTCAATGTTGTTGCAACAGCACAAGAAGTTGCAGTTGAAAATGATGTGATGAGAAGTAATGGAAAGATATACGTAGTGATGGCCGTAGTGCTGACAATCATCGTTGGATTATTCATCTACGTAGCATCATTAGATAAAAAGATCAGTAAACTAGAGAAAAAAAGTTGATAGACCATAGACCATGGTCCATGGACTATGGTCTATCAACTATCAGCTAAACCATAAAAGTCAAAAACAAAAACGATTAGCTCATGTCAGATCACAAACCGTATAGCTTCTTTCAAAGTGTTGAGAGAAGTTTTGATAAAGCGGCCAAGTTTACCAAATGGGAGAAGGGTTTGCTCGAACAGATCAAAGCCTGTAACAGCATCTACAGTATGCGTTTCCCGGTAAAAATGGATGATGGCCGTATTGAAGTTATTGAAGCATACCGTGTGCAACATTCGCAGCATAAATCGCCTTGTAAAGGTGGTATCCGTTTCAGCGAAGAGGTGAATCAGGATGAAGTGATGGCACTGGCATCTTTGATGACTTACAAATGTGCGATTGTAAACGTACCATTTGGTGGTGGTAAAGGAGGTATTAAAATCAACCCTCGTAACCACAGTGCATATGAATTAGAAAAAATCACGCGTCGTTACACTGCTGAACTGGTAAAGAAAAATTTCATTGGCCCCGGTATTGACGTACCTGCTCCTGATTACGGAACCGGCGAACGTGAAATGGCATGGATAGTAGATACTTATGCCTCTTTGAAACCAGGTGAAATTGATGCAGCAGGCTGTGTTACCGGTAAACCTGTTACACAAGGTGGTGTACGCGGACGAAAAGAAGCTACCGGTTTAGGTGTTTTCTATGGTATCCGTGAAGTATGTAACATGCCTGATGTGATGAAAAAACTCGGGTTGACTATTGGTGTGGAAGGAAAAACTGTGGTGGTACAAGGTTTGGGTAATGTGGGATATCATTCTGCCAAATTCTTCCGTGAAGCAGGTTCTAAAGTGGTATCTATTGCGGAGTATGAAGGTGCAATTTTCAATGCAGATGGATTGAATGAAGAAGAAGTATTCCAGCACAGAAAGAAAACAGGGTCTATTTTAAATTTCCCGGGTGCAACCAACTTGGCAAAGAGTACAGATGCATTGGAATTAGAATGTGATATTTTAATTCCTGCTGCTTTAGAGAATGTCATCAATGGCGATAATGCTCCTCGTGTAAAAGCAAAGATCATTGGAGAAGCCGCAAACGGACCATTAACTCCGGAAGCAGATGAAATATTTGCTGCTAAAGGAACACTGGTGGTTCCTGATATGTACCTGAATGCAGGTGGCGTAACCGTATCTTATTTTGAGTGGTTAAAGAACTTGAGTCACGTTCGTTATGGTCGTATGGAAAAACGTTTTACTGAAAACATGAATAACCATATCCTCGGACAAATTGAGGAACTTACGGGTAAGCAGGTTTCAGGGAAAGAGCGTTCTTTCATTTTACATGGACCTGAAGAAGTAGACCTGGTACATAGTGGATTGGAAGAAACGATGATCACTGCTACACGTGAGATCATGGAGATTTGGAAGAATAATCCTGAAATTCCTGATATGCGTACTGCAGCATATGTATGTGCCATCAATAAAGTAGGCACTTCATACGCTGAGTTGGGTATCTTCCCATAATAGTATTGATATATTTTAGATGTCGGATGTCGGATGTCGGATTTGAATTTTATTTTCAATCAGACATTAGATATCCGACATTTTTTATTCGTAGGAGGGAATGGTATCCAAAGTAGTAAACTGATTATTTTCTTTTCCGATTCCTCGTGTTTCATTTCCATTGGTAACAATCAAGTAATCTGCTTGAACGGTGGTTTGATAACGAAGTAATTGTTGCATGACAGATTCATTGATAGGAACATTCATTTCTTTGCATTCAATCAATAGCCAAGGATGATCATTTTTATATACAAGAATATCAAAGCGCTTTTTTAATTCTCCCATTTGTATTTCCTTCTCGATGGCTATCAATGCTGCAGGATAATGCATCACCTGCAGCAGGTACTGAAGAAAATTTTGTCGCACCCATTCTTCCGGTGTTAACCGGACCCATTTCCTCCTCAAAGGATCAAAAATATACTCCTTATCTTCTCTAGTTTCTATTTTGAAAGGATAGGAGGGATAGCTTATTTTAATCATACTACTTGCAAATAGAATTGATTTTTTGTATTTTAGCCAATTAACCTGATCAAAGATAATCGGCAGGTCATCAAAATAGTCATGTTATGAAAACGAAAGCGGAAATCGTCAACAATTGGCTCCCACGATATACCGGAGAGAAATTAGAGAACTTTGGTAAATACATATTACTGACTAATTTCAGCAATTATGTTACCATGTTTGCGAAATGGAATAAAGTAAAAGTGGTAGGTGCAGACAGACCTATGCAATGTGCAACCGCCAACGGCATCACCATTATTAATTTTGGTATGGGTAGTCCGGGTGCAGCTACCATCATGGATCTCTTAACAGCTATTGCTCCTGAAGCTGTACTCTTCTTGGGTAAATGCGGCGGGTTAAAAAGAAGAAATAAACTCGGGGATCTGATTTTACCCATTGCGGCTATTCGAGGAGAAGGTACTTCCAATGACTACTTTCCTCCTGAAGTTCCGGCAATGCCTGCTTTTGCACTTCAAAAAGCCATTTCAACAACCATCAGAGATTACAAAGTAGATTACTGGACAGGTACTGTATACACCACAAACAGAAGGGTATGGGAACATGATGATGCATTCAAAGCCTATCTCACCAAAGTACGTGCTTATGCGATTGATATGGAAACAGCCACCATTTTTACGGTAGGATTCTTTAATAAAATTCCAACGGGTGCATTGTTATTGGTCAGTGATCAACCCATGATACCCGATGGCGTGAAAACAGAAGCCAGCGATAAAAAAGTAACAGCCGATTACGTAGAAAAACACCTCAAGATCGGTATCGACTCCCTCAAACAACTCATCAATAAAGGACAAACGGTGAGACACTTGAGGTTTTGATCTTTGATCTTTGATTTCTTGATTTAAATTCAAAAAATCAAGAAATCAAAGATCAAAAAATCAAAAATGTCTAGTCTTTCCACAAAAAAGGAAACAGAATCACAGCTAGTGCAACCACAAGGATATCTAGTCCTACCAGCATCAGTACCATTTGCCACCAGCCGGCTTGAATTACATCTGAAAATCCGGTGCCTGCAATTTTCATGAGTAATAATAGTTGTGGTATGATCAACGGAAATCCCATGATGGCCATCAATGCAGCTTGTTGTTGCGCTTTGGCTGCGATAGCAGCTAAGAAAGTAAATACAAGACTCAGGCTCATACCACCTAGACAAGCGATGGCAGTAAAAGTGATAAAATTTTCAAGAGGATTGCCTAATAAAACAGCAAAGATTCCCAAACTGAGCAAACTCATCAATACCATGAGCAGCAGATTGAAGATCAGTTTGGAGAGTACAAAGTCTATAGGCCCGGCAATTGAATAGAAGTACAACATACGACCTCTACTTTCTTGTAAAAAACTTTTGGCAACTGCGTTTACACAAACGAATAATTGAATGACCCAAAAGAGTCCATTCCATACGGTATCATCGGGTTGTCCCATCGAGAGGTAAACAACAAAAATGGTGGACGCCACGTACAACAGGATGCCATACAATGTGTACTGCTGCCGCATTTCCAGCAACAGGTCCTTTTTAACCAATGATAATATCGTACGGCTACTTTTCATGGAAGCATTTTCGACAACGCGGTTCATAGGTTTCTTTTTCGCCTAATAATACCTGTCCATCACCCTCTATTTTTCTGTAAGAAACATTAGCAATATTGCCACATTTCATACAGATGGCGTGTAGTTTTGTAATATAATCTGCAATCGCCAGCAAATTAGGCATTTGACCAAAGGGACGTCCTAAATAATCCATATCAAGTCCGGCAACAATCACCCTAGTACCTCTTAATGCCAGTGTTTCGCATACATGCATGATCTCGGCATCAAAAAATTGAGCTTCATCAATGCCTACCACATCAACATCCTGTGCCATCAATAAGATGGTCTGTGAATTTTCAATGGGCGTACTTTGTATGCTATTGGCATCATGACTCACCACTTGTGTTTCATCGTAACGAACATCAATAGCGGGTTTGTATATTTCTACTTTCAGGTTGGCGATTTTTGCTCTTTTCAAGCGACGGATCAATTCTTCAGTCTTACCACTGAACATGCTTCCGCAGATCACTTCGATCCAACCCCTGCGTTCACCTGTTAAATTTGGTTCAATAAACATATAAATAACGAATCAAGGCGGGCAAATTAGTCTAAACGACACTTATTTTCATATTTTTGCCTCGCATTTTACAAACAAACTAAGCCCGGAAAAAGCAAGTAGGTATTTAAGCATGAAAACGATCTTACAAAAGTTTCTTGTATTGCTGCTGCTGATCTCCTTCGCCAATATAGTGACTGCGAGACCCGGGTGCCATTTGAGAACGGTAGAGACTTCTGCCGATGCCCAAGACCTTAAGTTTAATAAGACAGAATCATTTACACTCATCGAGTTTTTACTGGAACGGGTGCATGGTCTTTCAGATAATATACCCAATAATGAGGAAACCGGTGTTCATTATAGTGTTTTTAGGAACCATGGTAAAATTACCTCTACTCCACGTATTAAATCTACCGAACAGCTAAAGGATGTCATTTCCTTGGTATCTGTTCCTACTGTCGATTTGGAGCACCATACTATTCGGTATAGTTCACCTATTACCGGTATCTTTCATAACTTTCTTTTTAGGCTAACGCCATTTTGATCTCTACTCGTTTTTGGCTTTTTTCTTTGCTTCCAATTCGGTGAAGCATGCACATGATTCGTACTATTCATCAATTTAAACGAGTGAAATGAGATCAATTTTACCTGTAATGGGCGTATGCATATTAGTATTCTTTTCTTGTACATCTGAAAATAAGGAAGGGCAAAAAGAGCAGGAAATGATTTTGCCTGTTCTTGAAATCACAAAAACCGATACACAACTGCTGGTTGATTATGTATCAGATATTCAAGCGGTAAAAAATGTAGAGATACGTGCACGTGTCAATGGTTTCTTAGAGAAAATTTTTGTCGATGAAGGGCAAAGCGTAAAAAAGGGACAACTCCTTTTTCAAATCAATGATTTAGAATATACCACTGATTTGGCAAGAGCAAAAGCCAATGTGTCCAATGCACAAGCGGAAGCAAAAGCTGCTGAATTGGAAGTGTCAAGGACAAAGCTTTTGGTGGAAAAGAAAGTGATATCCTCTACAGAATATGAGTTAGCGTCAGCCAGACTCAGGGCAGCTAATGCAAAAGTAGAAGAAGCATTGGCGTTACAGGCAAGTGCTCAAAACAAATTATCATTAACAAATATCAAGTCACCATTTGATGGTATCATTGATCGTATCCCTTTGAAGATCGGAAGTATGATTGATCCGGGGGCTTTGTTGACAACCATTTCAGATATTCATGATGTATTTGCCTACTTCCACATTTCTGAGAGTGAATACTTGCGGATCAAAAAGGGGATGAGTGATACGCGTCAAAATGTTCCTGTGCAATTGATCTTGGCTGATGGAACAAAATACCGTCAGGAAGGAAGAATTGAAACGGTTGATGGAGAAATCAATGAAAATACCGGAGCGATTGCTTTCAGAGCAAGGTTCCCCAATCCTGAAAAATTATTGCGACATGGTGCTTCCGGGAAAGTGCGTTTGGTTAGCGAAGTGAAAGATGCCATGTTAATACCACAGAAATCAGTATTCGAAATACAGGATAAGAACTATGTTTTTGTGGTTGGTTCAGACAATATCGTAAAAATGCGTGGCTTCACTTACAGCAAACGCGTTGCAGATTTTTATATAGCAGAACAGGGTTTAATGGCAGGAGAGAAAATTGTATATGAAGGTGTACAAAATATTCGCGACGGCATTAAAATCAAACCCAAAATGATCACTGCTGCTAATATGATTGCTTACAAAAAATAATCCATCCCATGTTTGATATATTCATCAAGCGACCAATCTTGTCGCTTGTCATTTCGTTATTAATTACGTTGTTGGGATTACTGGCTTTGTTTACTCTTCCGGTAACTCAGTTTCCTGATATTGTTCCTCCATCTGTTACAGTAACTGCTAAATATACTGGTGCTAACGCCGAAGTATGTGCAAAGGCAGTAGCTACTCCATTGGAAAGAGCCATTAATGGTGTTCCCGGTATGACCTATATGTCGTCTGTATCTAGTAACAATGGTATTACATTAATTACAGTTTCATTTAAAGTAGGTACTGATCCTGATCAAGCAGCAGTGAATGTACAAAACCGTGTTACCACAGTATTGGATGAACTGCCCGAGGAAGTAATCAAAGCGGGTGTTACTACTGAGAAGGAAGTGAATAGTATGTTGTTGTACCTGAATATCATGAGTGATGATAGTACGGCAGATGAAAAATTCATTTACAATTTCGCAGATATTAATATTCTACAAGAGCTCAAGAGAATTGATGGGGTTGGTTTTGCTGAGATCATGGGTTCGAAAGAATATGCAATGCGTGTTTGGCTGAAACCGGATAAAATGCTTGCTTATAATATCTCGGCTAATGAAGTGGTTGATATTCTTCGTAATCAAAATGTGGAAGCCGCACCAGGCAAAACCGGGGAGAGTTCCGGAATGGATGCCGGATCTATGCAATATGTACTTCGTTATACCGGTAAAAAAGCCAGTGCTCCTGAATATGAAAATATTGTCATCAGATCTGAACAGAATGGTTCTGTTCTTCGACTAAAAGATATTGCCGATGTTGAATTTGGATCGATGACTTATAGTATGGTCTCTGAAACAGATGGTAAGCCATCTGCTTCTATCATGTTAAAACAAAGACCGGGATCGAATGCGAGAGATGTGATTAAGAATGTAAAGCAACGGATGGCAGAACTTCAGGAAAGTTCTTTTCCTCCGGGTATGAAATACAATTTCGCTTATGATGTCTCCCGCTTTTTGGATGCATCTATTAAAGAAGTACTTAAAACCTTAGTCGAAGCATTCATCTTAGTATTTATTGTGGTATTCATTTTTCTGCAGGATTTTCGCTCTACTTTGATTCCTGCATTAGCAGTACCCGTGGCACTGATCGGTACGCTGGCTTTTATGCAGATGCTTGGATTCTCGATTAACCTCCTTACATTATTTGCATTGGTACTGGCTATTGGTATTGTGGTCGATAATGCCATTGTTGTGGTTGAAGCCGTGCATGTAAAAATGAACGAGCATCATATGACTCCTATGAATGCTACAATTGCTGCCATGAAAGAGATCAGTGGAGCATTGGTTGCAATCACACTGGTAATGTCTGCTGTGTTTGTACCGGTAGCATTTCTTTCGGGTCCTGTAGGTGTATTTTATCGTCAATTTTCTTTAACACTGGCTATCTCTATAGTGATATCTGGTATCAATGCTGTTACGCTTACACCCGCCTTATGTGCTTTGATGTTGAAACATGAACCGAATCGAGTAAAAAAGAATCTGTTAGCCAAATTCTTTGATGGGTTCAATAAAAGGTATGATCAGACATCTTCAAAATATCAGCGGCTGATTGGAGCGATTGTTACTAAGCGAATGGTTACAATGGCACTTCTGGTTACTTTTTTTGTAGCAACATGGGGGGTATCAACGATTCTACCAGGTGGCTTTATACCAACAGAAGATCAGGGAATGGTATATGTGAATGTAACAACGCCACCGGGGTCTACTGTTGAAAGAACGGAGACAGTGATGCAGCAAATGCAAGAAGCTATAAAAGATATTGAAGCAATTGAGAATATTTCAACATTGGCAGGGTATAGTTTAGTGACAGAAGTTGCCGGGGCATCATACGGAATGGCAATGATCAATCTGAAGCCGTGGAATGAGAGACCGGTATCCGTTAATCAACTGATTAAAGAACTCAGGGAAAAAACTGCTTTTATCAAAGATGCAGATATTGAATTCTTCCCACCGCCTACAGTACCCGGTTTTGGTAATGCGAGTGGATTTGAAATGCGAATATTAGATAAAACAGGAACCGGTAATCTTCAACAGACTGCTGCAGTTGCTAATGATCTGATTGACTCACTGGAAAAAACAAAAGAGATCGGATCGGCTTTTACCAGTTTTGATCCCGACTTCCCGCAATACCTTATACATGTGGATCAAGACATGGCAGCAAAAAAAGGAGTGACAGTAGAGAATGCAATGAGTACACTGCAAACCTTAATCGGAAGTTACTATGCTACCAACTTTATTCGATTTGGACAGATGTATAAAGTAATGGTACAAGCATATCCCGAATATCGAAATAAACCGGAAGACCTGCTAAATCTATATGTGAAGAATGATAAGGGAAATATGATTCCTTATTCCACTTTCATCAGATTAGAAAGAGTATTTGGCCCTGAACAGCTCACCCGTTATAATATGTATACCTCTGCATTGATTACGGGAGATGCAGCAGCCGGTTACAGTAGTGGGGAAGCCATTGAAACATTAAAAGCAAAAGCAGGTGAATTGTTGCCTAAAGGGTTTAGTTATGAATGGTCGGGCATGACACGAGAACAGATTCTTTCAGGTAATCAGGCTGTTTTCATCTTTGGGATCTGTTTAGTATTCGTATACCTGTTACTAGCGGCGCAATATGAAAGTTTCTTACTGCCATTGTCTGTGATCTTATCATTACCAGCAGGTATTTTCGGTGCTTTCTTTAGTTTGAAATTATTTGGATTAGAAAACAATATTTATGCTCAAGTAGCCTTGGTGATGTTGATCGGATTATTAGGGAAGAATGCCATCTTGATTGTTGAGTTTGCAATTCTTAGACGCAAACAGGGGCATCGTATCGCAGATGCCGCCATTGAAGGAGCAGTATCCAGACTGCGTCCGATTCTAATGACTTCTTTTGCCTTTATTGCCGGATTGATACCATTGTGTATTGCTTCCGGTGCAGGAGCGATGGGAAACAGATCTATTGGTACAGCCGCCGCCGGAGGTATGTTGATAGGAACCATTTTCGGGGTCCTCGTGATTCCGGGGTTATACTACTTATTCGCAGTTTTATCTGAACGTACCAAACCAAAGTCAGTAGCGGAATCAGTCGCAATAGCAGACGAGAATACAGAACAATTCAGTGATCAATAAAAGTTTGTCAACTATGAATCTATATACTTTGAATAATAAGGTCATCATAATGATGATGACCATCATTTTACTGGGAAGCTGTGCAGTCCCTAAAGATGCCAATCAGTTTAAAGAAATGGAACTGCCTGCTTCATTCACTGGTAAAAAGGATACAGTAAGCCTTGCACAATTAGATCTAAAAACATTTTTCAGTGATACTACTTTGTATGGATTAATTGAAATAGCTATTGAAAACAATCCCGACATACAGAAAGCTTTAAGAAGAATCATGATGGCACAGGCTCAGTTGCAAATGGCACATAATGCAAGGCTTCCTGTATTAGATGCCGTTGCATCCGCAGGCTTCAATAAGTTTGGAAAATATACCATTGATGGTGTGGGTAATTTTGATACCAATCTATCACCCAATATTAATAAGGATCAACGTATACCTGTATTGACGCCTGATCTATTTCTTGGCTTTAGAAGCAACTGGGAAGTAGATATATGGGGCAAATTGAATGATAAAAAGAAAGCGGCTTTATCAAGGTCCTACGCTTCAGAAAAAGAACGTCAATGGCTTACTACTCAATTAGCAGCTCAAGTGGCATCAATGTATTATGAGTTGTTGGCATTAGACAGTGAGTTGGATATTTTGGATAAGAATTTACGTCTGCAAGAAGATGCATTGGAAGTAGTTAAAATTCAAAAGATCGGTGGAAGGGCAACGGAACTTGCAGTACAGCAATTTGAATCACAATTATTTACTACCCGAAGTTATATAGTGAGTTTAAAGCAGGGTGTTATTAAAACTGAAAATGAACTGAATCTTTTATTAGGTAGATTACCACAGCCGATTAAAAGGTCTAAAAATATTTTTTCCGAATCGGTATTACCGGAGATTCACACAGGAATACCTGCTCACTTGTTGGTAAGAAGACCGGATATCCAAGCTTCACAGATGAAGCTGATTGCGGCAGGATTTGATGTGCGTGCCGCAAGAAAATCTTTTCTGCCTTCATTGAATATCACACCTTACACCGCATTCAATTCTTTCAATGCATCTATGATGTTAACGCCTGCATCTATTGCTTATGGGTTGATAGGGGGTATCAGTGGTCCGGTGTGGAATCGGGGCAGACTAAAAGGAATGTTAAAAGAAGCAGTGGCCTCAGAGGGGGAAGCCTGGTATGATTACCAACAATCTGTATTCAGGGCATACCAAGAAGTTGTAACCTGTATGAATGCCATCACTAATAATACAGATTTGTTTGAGCTGAAAAAGAAACAAGTGTCTGTGTTGGAATCAGCTGTAAAAACTGCGCGGGAGCTGTATGTTACGGGGTATGCTTCCTATTTAGAAGTAATTACTGCCCAAAAAGGAGCACTGGAAACACAGTTGGAATCAGTAGCCACTTACAAGAATGTACTCTTATCACAGGTAGATCTTTACAGGGCTTTAGGCGGCGGCTGGCAATAAAATGGTGGCTGACATAATAATGGCGTTTGGAATACGTTTTGTAACTTGAGCAGGCCTTAATGCCATCAAACCCCCATGTCTGTTATGGAAAGAGTAGGCACATTAATCAATAAGCTCAAAGAGCAATTGGAGCAGGGAGCGGATGCTGCTTCTTTATTAATGAATACACGCTTATTACTGGCTGAGTTACAAACCCAGTTGCAGCAGAATCCTGTGCCATTAAAGGGTAAAGTATCTGTAGTCATGCCTGGATCTTTTGAAACAAAGCCATGTGCGGAGGAGTCAGAAAAGGTGATTGCAACTGAAGTACCATCGCCAGTCCAAGAAAAAGTAATTACAGAACATCAGGAACCCTCAGTTGCGGATACCAATTGGGCTATGAATATACCTGTTGAAATCCCCACTTTAGTTCATCAGGCTTCTATAAATGGAACTAAGGAAGTATATGAATTGAATCAAATGCTGGTTGCAAAATTTGAACAACCTGAGATCAATGAAAGATTAAGAGAAGACAAAACAGAAGTAGCCACCGTATTACAAGCAGCACCGGTTCGTGATCTGAAAAAAGCAGTAGGTATTAATGACCGCTATTTATTCGTCAATGAACTTTTCCGCGGTGATGAAAGCATGTATGAGCGAAGCATGAAAACCATTAACGGGTTTTCAATTTATCCCGAAGCGCAATATTGGATCGAACGCGAATTAAAAGTAAAAATGGGCTGGGATGAAGGATGTGAAACGGTTAAACTGTTTGATCAATTGGTAAGAAGACGATTCGCTTGAATATAATCCATGATCTTATAACAAGCTCCCGATTTTTCTTTTACATAGGTTCCGGCTACCTTCCCTGAATGATTCAATAAAGCTGGATCATTCAATAGAGATGTTAATCGTTCTTCCAACTCTAATGCATCTTCAATACTATAAGCAGCTTCTCTTTCAATTAGTTCAATAGCTTCGGTATACTTATCATATACAGGTCCAAATACCAACGGCTTATTAAATACTGCAGCTTCTAAGGCATTGTGAATGCCATCATCTCCAAATCCCCCGCCAATATAAGCGATGCTGGCATAACGGTACAAGCTGCTAAGCATTCCCATATTATCCATAATTAAAACATGTACACCGTCGGGTACTTGTTTCTTTTCTTTAAGTAATGAATACCGAATGGTATGGGTATACAGTTGCTCTCATTCTTTCAATCGATCTTGATAAATATCATGTGGTGCTATGA
>CAYMQQ010000024.1:0-28619 GCA_964392685.1 uncultured Sediminibacterium sp. | reverse complement strand
CGAACTGAAACCGGAAAATATTCCCTTGAATATTGTGTATGAGGATGATGCAGTGATGGTACTCAACAAACCGGCAAATATGGTAGTACACCCCGGCATCGGCAATTTTACCGGTACGATGTTAAATGGTGTCGCCTATCATTTCCTGCAACAGAATCCGAATCTAGACGAAGAATCACTCCCTCGTTTTGGATTGGTACATCGAATTGATAAGAATACTACCGGATTGATCGTATTGGCAAAAACCGGTGATGCGGCTGCTCATTTAGCCAAACAATTTTTCAATCATACCGTGAATAGAAAATATGTCGCATTGGTATGGGGTGATGTACAAGAAGACAGTGGAACGATTGAAGCGCATATTGCCCGTCATCGTCAGCATCGTAAAATGTTTGATGCCTATCCGGAAGGAGAAATCGGGAAACATGCCATCACACATTACAAAGTACTCGAGCGATTCAATTATGTGTCATTAGTAGAATGTGTTTTAGAAACCGGACGCACACATCAAATTCGTGTGCATATGAAGCATATCGGACATACACTCTTTAATGATTGGGAATATGGAGGCGATAAAATTTTAAAGGGTACCATCTACACCAAATACAAGCAATTTGTAGACAACTGCTTTGATATTTGTCCACGCTGTGCTTTGCATGCGCAGACGCTTGGATTTATTCATCCCGTAACCAAACAACCCATGCATTTTGAAGCCCCACTACCGGATGATATGCAGAAAGTCATTGAAAAGTGGAGGAATTATATTCAACATAGGAAAACAGAGGAATGATGAATAAGAAATAAGAAACAGGAAACAAGAAATAGGAAACAGGGAATGAGCAAGTAAATGATTTTTGTTCCCTTTTACCAATCTCCGTGAAACTCTGTGCCAAACTCTGCGACACTCTGTGGTTAAAAATGCTAATCAATAAACCACGGAGTTACACAGATATTGTAATATGAAAAGCTCTTCTGTTGTTGCTTGTTCCTATATATTTGTACCCTAAATCGATTTTTATGTCTATCGACATCCGTCATAACTGGACCAAAGAAGAAATTTACGATATCTACAACATGCCCTTGCTCGAACTGGTGTTTCGTGCAGCGGAATTACATAGAAAGTACAATGATACAGCGGAAGTACAGGTATGTACGCTATTGAGTATTAAAACAGGGGGCTGTAGTGAAGACTGCGCTTATTGTCCACAAGCTGCCCGTTACAATACCGGTATTGATGTTCAAGCCCTGATGAAAAAAGATGAAGTATTGGCATATGCCCAGAAAGCAAAAGAAGCAGGTTCTACTCGTTTTTGTATGGGTGCTGCTTGGCGTGAAGTGAGAGATAATCGTGATTTTGACCGTGTATTGGATATGGTGAAAGGTGTGAATGAAATGGGCATGGAAGTATGTTGTACACTGGGTATGCTGACGGAAGACCAGGCCCAAAAGCTGGCTGATGCCGGATTGTATGCATACAACCACAATTTAGATACGAGTAAAGAACATTATGGTGAAATCATCACTACACGTACCTATGAAGACAGGTTAGAAACTTTGGAAAACGTACGTAAAGCGGGTGTTACCGTTTGTTGTGGTGGGATTATTGGATTGGGTGAAACACATGAAGATAGAATAGGAATGTTGCACACGTTAGCAACCATGCCTGAACATCCTGAAAGTGTACCTATCAATTCATTAGTAGCCATTCCGGGAACTCCTTTAGAGCATAATTCCAAAGTAGATGTATGGGATATGGTACGCATGATTGCCACTGCGAGAATACTGATGCCTAAGACCATGGTGCGTTTGAGTGCCGGTAGAACGGAGATGAGTATTGCTGATCAGGCGCTGTGTTTTATGGCCGGAGCTAATTCTATTTTTGCCGGAGATAAATTATTGACCACTCCTAACCCATCGTTTGACGAAGACAATCAAATGTTCCAATTACTGGGTTTGAAACCGAGAAAAGCATTTAAAGAAGAAAGTAAGCAGTATTTGCATGAGATGATAGCATCATAAACTATCAACAGCGAATGAATTATTGATTAAAGAACTTTGTGAACGCTGATTCGTAGTCTACAAAATCAACACGAGGAAATCCTTTTTCCGGGGAATAGAAATAGAGTTGCCAAGACTCTCCATTCTGTTCAAGATCATACTTCATGACCTTACCTTCTGCATTTTTATAATGCAGCGAATTGACTCCTGAAAAGGTATAGTTGACAACATTTTTATCGCTAAAGAATCCGGTCATTGCATTTGCATAAAACACATAATCACCTTGCCCGATATGAAAGTTAGATGTTCCTACTTTTTTTTCAAGACTATCTAGCTGTAATAGAGTAGGTTGAATAATGATAGTAGAGTTGGTATAAATGACATCACCGGGATCTTCTTCAACTACTTGACTACTCACCACTACATGCTCCTGTTGATTGGCACAGCCTGTTAACAAAAAAGAAATAATAAACATTAGTTTCAATACCCCACTGATGGTTTTCATAAATATTTTTTTATAGATCACAGCTTGATAAACTACTAGATTATCCTAAGTTACTTATTTCTTAGTTCAATACTTTATCTTGTTATCAGATGTTGAACCGGTTAAAAAAGATCATACCCCTGAGCCTATTTGACCAACTGGCTTTTCGTTGGCAACAAATCCAATATGGATATTCAAATTTTCAATACCAAAGAAAGCATCCAAGCATTGCTTTCCCGGATGATTATACATTATATGAATCCTATCTTCTGAATTATCAAAAATTTATCGAAGACGGAGAGTTGACTACCCATGAAATATGGGAGTCTGTACAACAGTATTTACCCAATTCACCTACGATACTTGATTGGGGATGTGGACCTTGCAGAATCACCAGACACCTGCAAAAATTCACTTCATCCACCCATATTCATGCCTCTGATCCAAACATCGATACCATTGTATGGAATCAAAAGAACATACCGGGTATTCATTTCAAAGTTCAGGAGACATATCCTCCACTCCCATTTGAAGAAGCTTATTTTGATCTGATCATTGGTTTTTCTGTTCTCACCCATATCGCCGGTGATGATCAACAAAAATGGATGAATGAATTGAATCGAATTACAAAACCCAATGGTATTATTTGGATCACCACGCATGGAAATCATTTCATCAAAAAGCTATCCAAACAGCAGCAACAACAAATCCAATCAGAAGGAATATACCATACGCCTTTCTCTAAAAAAGGGCATAGAATGATGTCTACCTATCACCTGCCTGAAAAATTGAGGATAGCATTAGAAGACAAGTTTGAGATACTGGAATATTGGGATGGAGAACTGCATCCAAAGAAAGCAGGCAAACAAGATTTATGGATACTGAGGAAGAAGAAAGTTTGATTTTTTGATCTTTGATTTCTTGATTTGGAGTAAATACTAAATCAAGAAATCAAAGATCAAAAAATCAAACTTCAAAAATCAGACATTATTTCTTCTTCGCGAGCTTACGGAGTTCATCGAGTTTGGCGATATATAGGCTACGACCATGTGTACCAACAATAATTTCACCATCTCTTGGATGTACTACTACATCATGTACAGGAACACTGCTAGGCATACCTTTATTCCACAGCATAGAACTCTTTCCGCCATCAACACTTACATACAAACCTCCATCGGTTCCTACGTAAATGATATTTCCATCTTCCGTATCTTCTTTCACCACATTCACAGGCTCTGCAGGTAAATCAGTCATGATAGGTCTCCATGTAGTTCCATAATCATCACTCATATACACATAAGCTGTGAAGTGATCATTACGATATCCATTCAATGAAACATATACACGCGACTCACTAAAGGCGCTGGCAGTAACACGACTCACATACAAGCCTTTGGGTAATTTTTTGTTGATCAGCGCCCACGTATTACCTCCGTCTTTAGACACTTGAATATTACCATCATCAGATCCAACATAGATCAAACCAAAACGAAGAGGACTTTCACTCATCGTGGTTAAAGTACCAAATGGAACATCACCTTGCTTTGGATTGGTGGTCAAATCAGCACTCATAGTCACTAAACTATCACCACGATTCATGCTGCGGTGAAACTTGTTACTACCATAATAGAATACATCCTGATTATGGCGACTGAGTAAGATAGGTGTCTGCCAATTGTAACGCAAAGGTGTTTCACCCAAGTCTCTTGCCGGACGAACACTTCTTCTTTCTCTTGTACCAATTGTTTGTCTGCTGTAAGCGCCAAATTGAGAACCACTGTACACTGTTTTATTATCTCTCCAATCAACTTGCACCTGCATACCATCACCCCCACCAATGGAAGTATATGGATTATGACCACTATCATACCAGTCATAGTTCTCTCTGGTGGTGCTGGCTCCAAACCAAGTACCATTATCCTGCAAACCACCGTACACATTGTATGGACGAGCCATATCTACTGCAATATTGTAGAATTGTCCAACGGGAGGCGTATTGGCCTTGAACCAATGTTCTCCATTATCATACGTGATGTTACAACCTCCATCATTACCATTGATGATATGACTATCGCGTTTAGGATTGATCCATACATAGTGGTGATCAGAGTGTACGTTTTCTTTTCCGATTTGTTTGAAAGTGGCACCACCATCTGTGCTCATCAATAATCCAACACCGGTAAGAATAATTTTTTTATCATCTACCGGACTCACCCATACTTTACCGAAATAATATCCATAAGTACTGTAAAGGTTTGGAATGGCATCTTTATGTGTCATTTTCCAGCTAGTACCGCCATCATCGCTGCGGTATAATTGTGCACCATAGATGGGTGTTTCAAACAAAGCAGTATTGGCATCGTATAAATAATCCCAAATGGCTGTTGGAGCAAGGGTGCCATTGTTCACTGCTTCTTTCAGAGATGCAGCAGTATATTTCTGTGGTATTCCATTTCTCGGTGAACGAATGAATGCATTCAGCTTGTTATCATTCAATGCGAGGAATTGATCTTTTGTGAGCTCTTTAAAATCGGCTAAAACATAACGACTGGTATCTCCTTGATTTTGTCTGGCATTGGCCGGCTGACGGAAATTATTATCTACGACCGCAAAAATGGTAGATGGATTGGAAGGATATACCATCAATCCAATTCTTCCCACACCATCTCCAAAAGGAAATCCGGAACCTTCCTTTGACATCAGTTGCCAGTTCTCTCCACCATCTGTGCTTTTGTAAATGCCGCTGGTTTTACCTCCTTCTTCAAAATTGTAAGCCGAACGGGTACGATACCACATAGCTGCAAACAATTCATTGGGATTCTTGGGGTTGATATCGATATCAACAGCACCCGTATTATTGTCTACATACAAAGTCTGTTTCCAGTTTTTGCCACCATCGGTTGTTTTGTATACCCCTCTTTCTTTATTGGGAGAATACAAGTGTCCAAGCACAGCCACCCATGCAGTATTCACATCAGTAGGATGCAATTTGATCTCTCCAATGTGGTGGCTTTCAGGAAGTCCGAGATACTCCCAAGACTTGCCATTGTTATTAGATTTATAGACACCAATGCCTGCATAACTCGAACGGCTACTATTGACTTCACCGGTTCCTACCCAAAGGGTACGGCTTTTCCAGTCCATGGCTATATCACCAATGGTCATGATATCTTCAGTATCAAAAATGGAATTGAAACTGATCCCATTATTAATCGTATGCCATAAACCACCGGATGCATACGCTACATAAAATTCAGTGGGGTCTTCCGGATTTACTTCCATATCTACCACCCTGCCACTCATAACACTGGGTCCGATATTGCGGAAACCGGCGTTGTTGATAGGCGACTGTTGTTGCATCAATTTTCTTTGCTGAACACCTTTCATGCGTTCATCAGCTGATGTAGGCTTAACCTGTGACAATCCGATTAAGGACCATAACAGGAAGCAAGCAGTTGTTAATTTTCTCATACTAAAATAAATAGTTGGTAATTTGGGATGCTCAATTTAGTGAATATGCGTTTTCTGACCCTGCCATTGTTCATTTTCTTTTCCTTGGCTTCTACGGCTCAGTGTGTAACTTTTAAGCTCACTTCTAAACGTGATACCATCAATTGCACAGACAAAAATGGACTAAAACAAGGGCGTTGGAAGGTAGAAATGCCTCCGTTAAGAGGCGAGAGAGGTTATGAAGAAGAAGGTGTCTTTATCAATGGAAAAAAAGAAGGTACTTGGCGAAAATTCAACCTTATGGGTGATCTTTTAGCCGTTGAAAATTACAAATGGGGACTGAAAGACGGACTATGCCGATACTACACCATTGCAGGCCTGGAGCGGGAAGAAGGCTGGAGAGCCGTAAATCCGGCCAAACAATTTGATACCATCGAAGTACAAGATGTCATCGACCCGAATAAGAATGAAGTGGTGATTGTTAAAACGAGTGGTAACGCACTTAAACATGGTCGCTGGCGTTTTTTTTATCCCATGACAGGTGAACTGATCAAAACAGAACACTGGTTTCTTGATCAGGTCGTTGAACCCGGAAAAGAACCCGGGAACCCTGAAAAAGGGGGCAAAAAAGCAGATAGTGCGTCGGTAAAAAAGGATACTTCGTCGGTAAAAACCAAGCCCAAAGAAGTGCTCGACTTCGAAAAAAAGAACTCGGGAAAGAAAAAAGTACAGGTAAGGGATGGCAGAACCGGCGGATAATGTTGTTTAAAATATTTCTGACATCTGAGGCAACCCCTACCACACAGATTGCGTATCCTAATCATTTATTGTAGTTTAACAGAAAGGCTAAAGTCTTTTACTGCCCGTTTTGTCAACCCAGACTGCCTCTGTAATAACCCTGATCAACGGTTGTTCTCAGAATGATCGTAACTCTCAACGTATGTTGTATGAGGGATTATTTGATTATGCCATGAAAATCGCTTTTCGCTATATCCATCAGCAGGAAGAGGCGGAAGAAATGGTACACGAATCATTTATTAAACTCTTTAAAAATATTGATCGGTTTGATCTACGGCGTGATGGAGATACAGAAGCACTATTCAAAGGCTGGTTCAAACGCATCATTGTTAATACCTGTATTGATCAACTCAGAAAAGTGCAATTGAATATCATACACCCGGAAAATGACAGTGATTATGATCATATGGGTGATACACAGGAAACCGGGTTAGATAGAATGGCCTATCAGGAGATTATCGAAGCCATTAGACAATTGACCCCTGTTTATAGGACGGTTTTCAATCTTTTTGTTATTGAAGGTTTTAGTCATGATGAAATTGCGCAGACATTGGGGATCAGTATAGGTGCTTCGAAATCGAATTTGTCGAAAGCCAAGAGTAATCTGAGAAAAATTATTTCACAAAGAAACATACCTACCAATTATGTCTAACCCGGAAAACGATAGCAGACTTGAGCAGCTGAGCCGTGAGGCAGCAGATCGCTATACGGTGAAGGCTTCTCCTTCCTGGGATAAAATGGAGAAGGATCTGGATAAAGTATTGCCCATAGAGAAAAGAAAAAAAAGACCCTTTCTTTTTTGGTGGTTCATTCCCGGTATATTGATGATAGGAGCTGTGCTATGGTACACCATGCATACCCAAACAATCAAACAAGCAACCAATGCTTCCGCAACCATACAAACTGGTAACAATAAAGAGCCCTACACGGAAAACCCTACAAAGCAGAGCTCAGAAAATGAAAAGAGCCTATTCATATCTGAAACTAAACCGCAAAGCAGTATTCTTACAGGCACAAAGTATCAACAACCATTAAATAAGAAAGCAACAACTCAAATAACAACTTCAACAATTATACATCAGCAAGAAACGCCATCAACATTCAAGAATACGCAACCATCTTCCACTATTTCATCCATACAAAAGGATACTGTCATCGCAGCTACAAACACAGCTTCATCTTTTACAGATAATAAAGAAATCATACGTCTACCTATAGATACAGGCAACAATATAACCGATAAAAGTATCCATACAATAAAAGACAGTACATCCATATCCATGATGAATGTTCAGGAACCCATAACAGTAGCCAAGCAAGATTCCATTGTGTCAAAAAATGAAAAAGAAAAAAGCGCTTTTAGTTGGGCTGTTGTCGCAGGAATCGATGCAACAACCGTGAAATTCAGATATGCTGAAAAAGCCAACTTGACAGGTGGAATGATCATTGGATATCACTTCAATCGTCATTGGTCGATTCATACCGGAGCTTTGTATACACGAAAAAATTATAAAATGGCAGGTAACGATTTCAAAGCTCCTGCCGGTAGTTGGGTAGCCAATTACAAACTGGAAACAGTAGATGGTTTTTGTACGATGTGGGAAATTCCTTTATTAGCTCGTTACACGTTCGATACCAAAACAAAAACCAGGGCATTTGTTAGCGGTGGACTTTCCTCATACCTCATGACCCGTGAAAATTACAATTACTTCTATTACTACAATGGATTACCGATAAGAAGAAATGCCAATTATCCGGATGGGAAAACACATCCTTTCTCCATTCTTAAATTATCTGCGGGCTGGATTCGGGAGGTCAATAAAAGTGCTTCCTTGGTGGTTGAACCCTTTGCTAACCTACCATTGAACGGTTTGGGATTTGGCAGCGCGAAACTGAGTAGTTTCGGAATTTATTTTTCTTATCAGTTTAGGCAACCAAACAAGAAGAAATGACGTATATAAGGTAAATCTAAAACTTCGATATGAACCAAATTCGCAAAAGCATAATCGGATTAATGATGATCGCCGGCACTGCCAGTATCATTGTAGCGTGTAGTAAGGGAGGAGATAGTCCATCTACAGGCAGTAATCCCCCACCTCCGGCCGGAAATAGCTGTGCCAGTAAAAATATCACGGTTACACTGGCTTCTACCAATGCAGCAGGTTGCAATGGTGGTTCAGTAACCGTAACAGCTTCCGGAAGTACCGGGTTCACTTATAATATTGATGGAGGCACTTTTCAGGCATCCAATGTATTCAATAATGTAACTGCAGGAGATCACACTATTATTGCAAAAGATGGTGAAGGTTGTACAAAATCAGGTACAGTCACTGTTAATTCATCCCCCGGCGGTGTTTTATTTGCAGCAGTGAAAGCAGTGATCAATACCAACTGTGTAAGCTGTCACTCAGGCGCTTCTGCGCAAGGAGGTATTTCATTGAGTACGGATTGTAACATTATTAATGCATCTGCACGTATCAAAGCAAGAGCAGTAGATGGCAACCCATCTTTCATGCCACAAGGAGGACAATTAAGTGCCCCTGATAAAAAGAAAATTACTGATTGGATTACAGCAGGCGGTAAATTCACAGACTGATAACGGGCAAACTGTATAACATGCAGTAAGAAGCAACCTCAGGCAAGGAGGTTGCTTTCTTTTTATTTGAGCATTTTATCAAAATGTTTTCGGAAAAATAATAGTTGATAATCAATTGCCGTTCTCCAATAAGCCCAATCATGAGCACCCGGTCTTTCAATATAATCATGTGGGATATTCAGCTTTAGCATTTTGTCATGTACTGCCCTACTCATTCCAATGATTCTGTCTTGTATACCACAATCGATCAAAATCGATAAAGAATCTTTTGGGTATTGCTCTATCACTTTCAATACACTCCAATCTTGCCAATACTTTTTATTCACCGCAGTATCACCCAATCTTTTCTCTACATCATAGCCATTGGTGATCACAGATACATGCAAAGCCCCACTCATACTGCCACAACCACTAAAACGATCAGCATGTCTAAATCCGATGAACATACCGCCATGTCCACCCATACTCAATCCTGTAATCACCCTGCCTTTTCTTTCATTGATCGTCTGATACATACTATCAATAAAGTCAGGCACTTCCTTACTCACAAAAGTTTCATATCGATAGTTACTGTCGATCGGACTATCAAAATACCAGCTTCCGGTAGCGCCGTCCGGACAAACTATCATCATTTGATGTTGGTCTGCCAAGGTTTTGACTTGAGGAACTCTTGTAATCCAGTTTCTGTAATTACCGCCATGACCATGCAATAAATACACCACCGGATATTTTTTGGCACTCTGGGTTTCATATCCCTCAGGCTTGATCACCACCGTCTTGATATTTTTACGCATCGCCTGGCTATAAATTGTAACCGTGTCTACTGACGCAGCAAATACTTGCGTTGATAACAGGAAAAATAGTAATGAAAAAGAGAATCGCATAGATGTTTATTTTACATAAAAAAGCCGTTTCTAACTCAACGCAAGAAACGGCTTTATAAAAAATCAGATCAGATTAATTTTTCTTTTGTTGTGCGTTCTGCATTGGGTTCACTCCTTGTGATTGTCCACGAACACCGGCACGCAATTTGAACAATTGGAATTTCGTAGGTTCTGCAACCGCAGGCCATTTGTTGTTATTCTCATTGATATCAGCGGTTTCACGCATAGGATCTTGCTTGATACTCACCGCCTTTTTCTTGGTCATGAACAAGCGAGTTACTTTGTTTTCATTCTTTCTCCAAATTTGCGCAGAGAGACGTTCTGTTTCTTTGGTACCATCTTCAAAAGTAAACTCAACGATCAATGGCATTACCAATCCGCCTTTATTGCTGAAAGTGATTTCATACAAATGCATGTCATTGTATTTCGCTTTTTCAGCATCAGTTAATACTTCAGGTGTTCCAAAAGAAGGTACCGGTACTCTTGTTACAGAATCATAAGGCTCGAGTCCGCGAGCATATCTCCAATAAAAATCACGCAAAGAAGTATCTACATCTGTTTGGAATACAATGCTTTTATCTTCTCTGTTACGGATCTTAGAAATATCTTCAAAAGCATTTAATACTGGTTTATCAATAGGCATGGTACGTCCTTCTGTAGAAGCACGCTGTTGCGGTTGTGCATTAGGATCAAATACAGCATAACGAACGGTGTCAATAGCAATATCACAAGCATCGATACTATAGAACCAGCCTCTCCAGAACCAGTCCAGATCTACAGCGCTGGCATCTTCCATGGTACGGAAAAGATCAGCAGGTGTGGGATGTTTAAAAGCCCAGCGACGTGCATACTCACGGAATGCAAAATCAAAAAGTTCTCTTCCCATAATGGTTTCACGAAGAATATTCAAACCTGTAGCAGGTTTTGAATATGCATTGGGACCAAACTGAATGATGTTTTCACTATTGGTCATAATAGGCTCTAACTGCTCTTTTGGAGATTTCATATAATCTACAATCGCCCAGGCCGGCCCACGACGTGAAGGATATTTGTTATCCCACAACTCTTCAGACAGGTATTGAACAAAAGTATTCAAGCCCTCATCCATCCATGACCACTGACGTTCGTCGCTGTTTACGATCATCGGGAAGAAATTGTGTCCTACCTCATGAATAATCACACCCAACATTCCATATTTAGTTGCTTCACTGTAAGTACCATCAGGATTGGTTCTTCCGTAGTTGAAACAGATCATTGGATATTCCATACCATTCGATGCTTCAATACTTTGTGCAACAGGGTATGGATAAGGAATTGAGAATTTAGAATAGCTCTTAATGGTATGCGCTACCGCCTTGGTAGAATATTTTCTGTACAAGCCATATGCTTCTTTACCGTATCCGCTCATACACATCACTTTCTTACCCTCAACATAAGCAGGCATTGCATCCCATACATATTTACGACTGGAAGTCCATGCAAAGTCACGAACATTATCTGCTTTATAAATCCAGGTTTTCTTTTGTGTGCTCTTTCCTTGTTCAGCTTTTTTAGCTTCTTCCAAGGTTACGATTTCAACGGGCTCTTTGGCAGATTGTGCCTGATTCCAGCGGGCCAATTGTGCAGGAGTTAAAACCTGTGCATAGTTTTGACACTCTCCTGTACTCAATACAACATGATCAGCAGGAACAGTAATCTGTACATTGTAATTACCAAAAGTCAAGGCAAATTCACCTCTACCGGTAAACTGATGATTCTGCCATCCCTGGAAATCACTGTATACACATAAACGAGGGAACCACTGTGCCATGGTGAAAAGATGATTACCATCTACCAGTTCATAACCACCACGACCACCCTTAGTCATTCTATCTGCAATTTTATAACTCCAATCCAGATTGAACACGAATTTTTGTCCGGGTTTCAATGGTGTTGGCAAATCAATACGCATCATGGTGCGATTGATGGTATACTTCAAATTTTTACCGGTAGCATCTGTCAATTTACTGATGATATGTCCGTAGCCATTATCAGACTTACGCTCTTGCATATTATCCAGTGAATTCACACTTACTTGACGCAGTGAGCTGGCATCTTCGTATCCTGCATTGTTCACAGAGCTATGCTCGTTTTCATCCAACTGTAACCAGATATAGGTCAATATATCCGGAGAGTTGTTGTAGTAAGTAACCGTTTCACTTCCTTTGAGTTTGAGATTGGCTTCATCCAACTCAGCTTTGATATTGTAATCCGCACGCTGCTGCCAATATTTTGGTCCGGGCGCACCACTGGCAGTTCGGTACTCATTCGGGGTAGGGAGAATGGTACCCAACTGTTCAAATTTGTTTCCATGATTAGAAGTGGGGTTATTCATGATATTCTGCGCCTGAACAGAGCAGAACATACCAATAGCCACTACTAGTGAAGCAAGTTTTTTCATCGTTTCGTTTTTATTGTGGTATTCTTTCTAGTGCCATGAGAAGTGCTACCGCAAATACCCCTCCTGTTATAAATAAGAGAAATTCTCTGCGATTCCACTTCAAAAGTTGGACGAATATAAATGAAATGAGCAAAATTGCCAGCACGATTATGATCTGTCCCGCCTCAAGTCCCAAATTGAACGCCAATAACTGACCAATAATAGTTTCGTCCTTTCCCAACATGCTTTTTAGGTAGTTACTAAAGCCTAAACCATGGATCAATCCAAAGAAAAGGGCAAAGAAATAGATCAGCGGAAATTTACTTTTGAAGGTGAATTTGGTGACAAACAGATTGCTGATCGCCGTAATGACAATGGTCACGGGGATCAAAAATTCGATCCAGGCAACAGAATAATTCACCACATTGAATACGCTTAAAGCCAGTGTAATAGAATGTCCGATCGTAAAGGAGGTAATGAGGATCAATAGCTTTTTCCAATCACTAAACTGATACCTGATACAGAGTGCCATTACAAACAGAATATGATCGATGCCTTTCAGGTCGGCTATATGCTGGAATCCTGTTTCAAAATAGACGATAAATTGATCCATAGGTGAATTGTAATTTTATTGTGACCTTTGTATCTACAAAAGCAAGATTTTGAGATGGTAAATATAATGATTCAGTGGATGTTGATCGGATTGCTCAATGTGGCACATCCTTTTTTTATGTCGGTTATTGACATCAACCATAATGCCAAAGAAGCAACATTGGAAATTAGTGTTAGGGTATTCAGTGATGACCTGGAAAAAACCTTACAACAATTCAGTAAGCAGAAGATTGATATCGCAAATGCTGCGCAAAAAGAGTTGATCGAAAAACAATTGCAGGCTTATGTTTCACAGCGGCTCAAACTCAATGTGAATGGGAAACCCGTCAATTTTCGCATATTGGGATATGAACAGCAAATGGAAAGCACTTGGTGTTATTTTGAAATAGAAAATCAACCCTTGATTAATACCGTTGATGTTGATTGTAGCTTATTGTACGATTATGAATCGAACCAAGTGAATATTGTACACGTAAAAACAAAAGGAATACAGAAAACCTACAAATTGGATTATCCGAAAAGAGAAACCAGCTTCCGGTTTTAGGCTATGAGTTAATCATACTGACCAGGATTTTATCGATTCTATGCTGGTCCATATCGATGATCTCAAAACGGAACATTTTCCATTCCATGGTATCTCCTGTAACCGGAATTTTTTCGAGTTCATGGATAATGAATCCTGCCAGTGTATCAAAATCACGATCTCCTTCCATCATCCATTCTGTTTTATCAAAATGGGTAAGAAAATCGTAGAAAGGGATCTGCGCATCTACCAGAAAACTGCCATCGGCTCTTTCCAGAATTTCATATGCCTCATCTTCTTCCTGAGGTATGTCTCCTACAATGGCTTCTAAAATATCATTGAGGGTAATTAATCCCAATACTGAACCATATTCATCCACAATAAAACAATGATGAATTTTGGTTTGCTTGAATTTTTCCAATACCTGATAAGCAGTATTGTTTTCCGGTACATACATCGCATCTTTCATCAGACTGCTGATGGTTGCATCGGCATGTGCCGCAAACAAGTCTTTGAGCGATACCACACCTTTGATATGATCAATATCTTTCTCACAAACAGGATACACGGAATGCATATTTTCCATCACTTCTCCCCTCACACTAGCAACGGTATCATCTACTTCCAACCAAACAATATCGCTTCTATGGGTCATGAGTGAAGTGATATTACGATCACTCAAATGAAATACGCGTTCAATAATTTCCTGCTCTGCTTCTTCAATTGTTCCCTGCTCTGTTCCTTCACTGATAATCGCTTTGATCTCTTCCTCGGTCACCTGATTATCATTGGGTTTCATATTCAGCAAACGAATGATGATATGCGATGACTTACTCAATAACCAGATAAATGGAAATGTGATCCAGGTTACAATACGCATCGGCCCCGCCACGGATTTAGCAATGCCTTCCGGATTGCTGAGTCCAATTCTTTTAGGCACCAGTTCTCCCAATACCAATGAGAGATAAGTAACAATAATTACAATGATGATGGTGGCAACAGTACTTGCATATTCCCCAAATGTGCCATATTGAGAGAGCCAATTTTTCAATGGTTCTTTGAACGTATCGCCGGAGTAGATACCCGTTAATACCCCTACCAGCGTAATACCGATTTGTATAGTGGATAAGAAAGTATCTGGATGATTGGCGAGATCTAAAGCTCTTTTTGCATCCATATCACCTTTAGCCGCCTGTGCTTCCAGCCTCGCTTTTCTGGCTGATACCAATGCAATTTCTGCCATGGAAAAAAATCCATTCAGAATGATTAAACCGAGTATAATAAAAATTTCCGTCATGTTATTGTTTCTTATTTTTTTGTCCATCCAGATCTACGAGGACATAAGAAACGGTTTCTTTTGATCTTGTTTTTGGATTCAAAAAAGGTAAGGTCAACATACTTACCCCGAAATATTCTCCCTCAAATATAGTACTCAGATCGGGAAAGCGTTGTTGTAGCGCCGGGACTGTTGATTTTCTGGTTAAAATCACTTCATTAGCGACCAAAGAATCCAGCGCCGTTTTTCTTTGAAAAATATGTTTACCATAGAAGTGAAGTGCCCTACTTTCATCAATTTCATATAGGATCACTTTGTTTTTATCCAGTTGCGATTGATGAATAACGGATGCTGCAGTATTACCCAATTGATATTTCAATAACTGCGGATAAAACCCTGTCGCCAACAGAAAATTAACGCCTATGACCGTATAGAGCGCCCAGATAAAAAGAGGCTTGGATTGTCTGCTGGTTCGAAATAATAATCCAATAAAACCCAGACATCCAACAATTGCCAACAGTTTTAATGGCATCGAAATTTCAGGGAAAGGCCAGAAAATCAAAACGATCACGGCAACCCATAAGAGTAAAAAAATAAACCCATGTACCAAATTGAATAGCTTTGTCCAAACCGGCCATTGCTGTTCAAAAAGCATACGATGTAGAAAACGTGCAGCGATAATAGCTGCCAGTGGCAGCACCACAAAAATATAATGAGGTAATTGCGCTTGGCTTCTTGCCAGGATACAATAGGTAATAATGAAACCACCTGCTGTCATCCATTCTTCTTTACCGGATATGCGGAATCGTTTCATCCACAGCTCACGAACGGCAAGGATCAATCCTCCAAAAAAGAAAAATATCCATGGAAGAAAACTCCATAACATGTTTTCAAGAAGAAACGTAAAATGATTCATTTCATTGAATACATTTTCACCGGTATATCTTCCAAAGCTTTGTGTCCAATAATAAAAACGAAGACCGGAGTTCACAGGTTTTCCATGAAATATTTTACCCGGTTCCAGATCATACTGTTGGTACAATCCTATACTCATGGGTAATAACAAAAAAGCTACTATCAATAGTCCGATGAGGTACTCCCATCTGAAGAACTGTTTCCACTCTCTTCGTAATACAAAATGAGGCACGAATGCAAAAATCGGAACCATGAGTGCGATAGGACCTTTGGTCATCATACCACCTGCTATCGCCACAAATGCCCAGATCAAATGTTTCCATCGATTGTTTTCATACCAAGCGGCTAATTGCCACAAACTAAAAGTTACCCAACCCAATAACATGGTATCGCAGCGAACATCATGTACCATTAAAAAAACAGCTTGTGAGGAAGCCAATATGATTGCAGATAACTGAGCAATCATTCGGCTATAAAAAAGCAAGGCTAATCGGTAAGTAGCATAAATAGCCAATAACAACATCAATACAGAGGGAATACGATATGCCCAATCATACACGCCAAATAAGCGCATGCTTAATGATGAGAGCCAGAAAAGCATGGGAGGTTTATCCAAATAATCATTCCCTAAATCGTACAACTTGAGATAGCTATTGTTCTCCAGCATTTCTCTACTCATCGATGCATATTGTGCAGCATCGATATCAATAACGGGGATACTCCACATAGCGAGTATGTATACCAGCAGACAGGCTAATAAAGTTCCTTTAAATAATCGGTCGCTCATTGTGAAAGTGATGTTTCATTTTGCGTTAAAGTAATGGGGCCTATTTTACGATTGTAATAACCTGCTGTCAAAGCTCCAATACCTAAACCCAATAATGCTCCAAATAAAATATCGATGGGATAATGCACCCCAACATAAACCTGACCATAACTGATGGTAGCAGCCCACACAAACAACCATTTTCCCCATTTTCCGAAAAGATGTCGGGTAGTTAGAAAGACAAATATGGCAAACCCAAAATGATTGGTGGCATGGGAGGATGTAAAACTAAATCCACCTGAGCAATGCTCGAGTAATAACCGCATTTTCCCAACTAAGAGTTCTTCATTGCATGGGCGTATTCTAGCAAACCAATTCTTGATCAATGAACTGCTCGCCTGATCTGTGAGGGCTACGTTGATGATCGCAAACAAAATCCAAGACCCTGCTTTTTTACCAAAATTCACAATGGCCAATACAATCAGAAATAAATAAAAAGGCACCCACAATTCCGAATCACGCCATAGCGGAAATATTTTATCGAGTAATGAATGAGTGAATACCGTATTGATTTTCAAGAACAACCAACTATCCCACTCCAATATTGTTTGAAGCAGGCGTTGAAAAAACGACTGTAATAAAAAGTAGTCAGCCATGAGCGGATAAAGTTACACCATGTGTCGTTAATAAACCTTTAACAAAATATCCATTAATAATAGTAGTACTCATTTCAAAAATGCTTAATTTGAAGTATGAAAAAGATACTGCTCCTACTACTGCTATTCTTTTCTTGTACGATATCTTTTGCTCAGCAAACTGAAAAAAAGACCATTCATGTAACAACCAGTCCCCATTTGAAAAAATTTCTGAATAATAGTGCGAATCAAAAGCTGACTATTTTACCAACACCATTCGCTCCAAAAGAATCCCCTCAGCAAATTGTTTTATTAGACTCTTTAAGAAAAGGACTAGTAAGAAAGCCTCATTTAAGAGCAGAAGTGAATTCAACGCTAACGAATACGATTCCGGTTTGGTCACCTGACAATGATTATGTTTTTAATATGCCCGGCACTTTCGCTTTTGATAAAAACCAAGTACGCGTACACGTACCTCGATTTGTTACCGTAGTTAACCATAAAAAAGTGGAATCTTCTGAAAAAAGCAGCATTCCTACCCAAGAATAATTAAGCATTAATATTTCTTAGCCAGAATAATCATTCTGGGAGATTTACGTACATCATATCTACCCAATTGGTAATCACCAAATACTTCCTGTACCTGCATGCCTTGGTAAGCCAACATATCTGTGAAATCGCCCAATGAAAATTTTGCTACTCGTTCTGTATAAAGATGATGCGGTGTAGGATGTGTAGGATCTGTAATTTGAATTTGTTTAAAGAAATGATCTTCATCCTGCCATTTGCTGATATGAAATAGCACTTCTCCCGCCTGCATGATGGTTGCTTTTTCTAAATGATCTTCCGCATAATGCACGTTCAGATAATCAATGACAAAGTAACCACTATGTTGTAAACTTTGCGCAACGGTTCGAATGGCACTGTCATGCTCACGGCGTGTTCTGAAATAACCAAAGCTGGTAAAGAAGTTAAATGCATAATCATAATAGTTCACCCAAAAAGGCAAACGCATGTCGTGCTGATAAAAATGTAAATTTTCAGCTTCCTGCTCTTTGGCAGCAATGATAGATGCAGCGGAAAGATCGATACCTGTTACATCAAAACCCATGTCTGCCAATGCCTTGCTATGCCGCCCCTTACCACAGGCCACATCCAACATCCGGGAGCCCGATTTGGGTTGCAGGTAATGAATCAACGTAGCGATAAAATCCATCGCCTCACGATCGTCTCTGTGCTGATATAATAAATGATAATAATGAGAATTAAACCAATCCCTAAACCACGCTTTATCCGGCATAAAAACACATTGATAGCGCGAAATTACATCAAGCAGCGCTACAAAAATTGAATTATGTTTGCAGCCGAAAAATATCAGGCAATATGGCACTTATCAAGAGCATTTCAGGTATCAGAGGAACAATTGGCGGCAAACCCGGCGATACATTAAGCCCATTGGATGTGGTTCGCTTTACTGCTGCTTACGGAACCTGGCTTTCCAAAAGAGCCGGCGACAACCAAAAAGTGGTCATTGGTCGCGACGGACGCATCAGCGGAGAAATGGTTCAACGTCTGGTAGTGAGTACTTTGAATGCACTTGGACTGGATGTGGTAGATCTTGGATTAAGCACGACGCCTACCGTGGAAATGGCCGTTGTTTTCGAAAAAGCGGCGGGGGGTATCATCCTCACTGCCAGTCATAATCCGAAAGAATGGAATGCCCTGAAATTGTTGAATGAGAAAGGAGAATTCATTAGTGGAGAAGATGGTGCCGCCTTATTAGAGATAGCTGCAAAAGATGATTTTACGTTTGCACCAGTGGATAAACTCGGTGGATATACCATTAATGAGTCAGCACTGCAACAACATATTGATGCCGTTTTGGCTTATCCTTTGGTGGATGTTGCAGCTATCAAGAAAGCAAAATTCAAAGTGGTATTGGACGCCATCAATAGTACAGGAGCCATTGCTGTACCTGCCCTATTAAAAGCTTTAGGCGTTAAGGATATTACGGTATTGAACGGTGAAGTGAACGGGAAATTCGCGCACAATCCGGAACCTTTACCGGAGCATTTAAGAGAACTTTGTAATGAAGTCAACAAACAAAAAGCAGACATTGGTATCGCTGTTGATCCTGATGTAGATCGTTTGTGTTTTGTTTGTGAAGATGGTTCTTTGTTTGGCGAAGAATATACCCTTGTTGCCGTTGCGGATTATGTATTAAAAAACAGAAAAGGAAATACCGTCAGCAACATGTCATCCACACGCGCTTTAAAAGATGTTACCATTAAACATGGCGGTACCTATACACCCAGTGCTGTTGGCGAAGTGAACGTCGTGAATAAAATGAAGGCAGTAAATGCTGTGATTGGCGGCGAAGGAAATGGTGGCATCATTGTTCCTGATCTCCATTATGGAAGAGATGCACTGATCGGTATCGCATTATTCTTGTCACACATGGCTTTGGAACAGAAATCAGCCAAGCAATTGAGAAACAGCTATCCTGATTATTTCATGAGCAAGAATAAAATTGAGCTCACTGCCGGATTTGATCTCAAGAAAATATTCGAACACATCAAAAAGAAATACAAACAACATCCGATCAATACCGAAGACGGCTTGAAAATAGAGTTTGAGAATGATTGGGTACACTTACGCACCAGCAATACAGAACCCATCATCCGTATTTACGCAGAAAGCAACTCCGAAACCGTTGCTGCGAATATTGCCAATAAACTGATTAAGGATATTCAGGAAGTGATGTGATGGAAAAGTGAAAGGTGAAAGGTGAAACGTGAAAAATTGTCCCTTTCACTTTTCACTTTTGACTTCCTCCCTTTCCCTACCTTTGCTCCATGGAAAGAATATATCTCGATAATGCAGCTACTACCGCATTAGACCCATTGGTATTAGAGGCTATGATGCCTTATTTGACCAGTCAGTTTGGTAATCCTTCTTCTATTTACAGTTATGGAAGAGAAAGTAGATTGGCCATTGAGAATGCGCGTAAAACCGTTGCCAAAATATTGAATGCACATCCTGCGGAAATCTTCTTTACCAGTGGTGGTACAGAGAGTAGCAATACGGCTATTACAGCGGCAGTTCGCGATTTGGGATGTAAACATATCATCTCTTCCGTGATCGAACACCATGCTACCACACATACCGTTGAATTTTTATACCATACAGGTGAAGCTGCATTGAGTTATGTAAAGCTGCTTCCTAATGGACATATCGATCTGGAAGACCTGGAACGTTTATTGGCAGAGAGTGAAGAGAAATGTTTGGTTACACTGATGCATGCCAATAATGAAATAGGCAATATCATGGATATCCATGCTGTTGGTGAACTGTGTAAATTATACGGCGCTATTTTCCATAGTGATACCGTTCAAACTGTTGGACATTTTCCTTTTGATCTGCGTAATACCCCTGTGCATTTTATTACCGGCGCCAGTCATAAATTTCATGGTCCGAAAGGGGTTGGATTGCTGTATATCAATGAGAATGTAAAGATCAAACCTTTTGTACACGGCGGTAGTCAAGAGAGAAATATGCGTGCCGGTACAGAAAATCTGTATGGCATTGTAGGTTTTGCCAAAGCATTGGAACTCGCAACGGCCAACTATGAACAAGATAGCACTTACATCAAAGGGCTGAAAATATACATGATGGAGCAGTTGAAGAAAAACATCAAAGGCGTTGCTTTTAATGGTGATACTTTGGGTCGCTCTTTATATACAGTGCTAAGTGCAAGTTTCCCTAAAACGGAAAAAAGTGAGATGATTTTGTTCAATCTGGACATCAACAATATCTGCGCCAGTGGCGGTAGCGCCTGTACAAGTGGGGCTGATCAAGGTTCACATGTCATCAGGGCTATTAATAATAATCCCAATCAGGTGACTGTACGTTTCTCATTCTCTAAACACAATACCAAAGAAGAGATCGATCGTGTAGTGGAGCAACTCAAAGAAATGATCTAAGCATCTTACACATAAATATGTGATGTTGATGAACGGTTACACACTCATGCAGCCTTAGTTTAGTTTTGTCTGTCAAGAAATAAATAAAATCATTCATGAAAAGACTTCTACTCTTATTTGTACTTGCTGCAAGTATTCATACGACTGTTACCGCTCAAAGAGACAATAGTGATTTACCACTTCCTCCTGCCAAAAATATCTATGGGGAGATTGGAGGTCCGGGTATTCTTTCATTGAACTATGACCAGCGTTTCAAAGGTCAGAAAGGTCTAGGCTTTCGCGTAGGAGCCGGTGGAATTGGATTTCTGACTTCAGGAGTATTTGCAATACCTGTTGGACTCAACTATTTATCGGGAAGCAATGGTCATTATCTTGAGCTTGGAGCGGGCGCCAGTGCCATTACGATTACTGATGGAGAAGATTTTTTTGAAAACAGTTCTTCCACCGTTTTTGGCTACCTCAATTTTGGATATCGTTATCAGCCTGAGAAAAATGGATTCACGGGCAGAGTATTTGTCTCTCCCCTCATCACAGGCGCAGGCGTCTTCCCCTTTTATGGAGGTATCTCTTTCGGTTTCAAATTCTAAAAAGAAAGAGGCTGTATCAGAAATCTGAAACAGCCTCTTTCTTTTTACTATGGACCATGGACTATTGGCTATAAACCATGCCCCATCAGCTATAATCTTCCTCCTCATCCGTCACATCAAAATTCATCTCTCCAAGATTCATCATACTTCCGATCAAGTCTTTAAATTCTATCTTGCCCTCAATCGTTTTCTTACTAATCAGTGAATAAGCAGCCAAGCCATGCAACACAAATTCCATCAACAAAGCATTTTGTTGCTTACTAGCTTGAGGAAAATATTTTTTTACAAAAGCGTATAATCCATCAACTTGATATAATGCATTGATACGGGCTTCATCTTTCATATCCATTAACAGATCCACATGATTGCCGCCATCAAACCAGCGGATAATGGATTTATAAGGATTCTCCGGCTCTTTTTCTTCCACTGATTTTTTCCCTGCACTCCTTTTTTTCTTGATCTGATCCGGATTCGGGAAGTATTGAACAAACTGTGAACGGATGGCTTTGTCTACCAGGTTCAACGCTACCTGATAAGGTCCCTCCTGCTCTCCTTCATATACCAGTTCTATCTTTCCGGTGATCGCCGGGATAATACCACTCAGGTCACTGATCCATATTTGGGTTTGTTTTTCTTGATGAATCAAAGCCCTTCTTTCTGCACTGCTCACCGCATTCTCAAAAGCTGCAATGGTTAAGCGGGCACTCACCCCACTCTTTTTATCTACATACTCATTGTTACGTGCTTCAAAAGCAACCTGCTCAATTAATCGTTTCACCAAATCACTTACTTCTACTTTTGAAGCCTGATCCGCAGGTATTTTTGCTTCCTGCTCGGTAATGGCCAGTGAATTTTCAATGGTTTTGGGATAATGGGTAAGTATCTGACTTTGTATACGGTCTTTCAAAGGCGTTACAATACTGCCTCTGTTGGTATAATCTTCCGGATTAGCGGTGAAGATGAATAAAATATCCAGTGGCATACGAAGTTTGAAACCTCTGATCTGAATATCGCCTTCTTGTAAGATATTAAACAGCGCTACCTGAATTCTTGCCTGTAGATCCGGTAATTCATTGATCACAAAAATTCCTCTGTTGCTTCTCGGAATGATTCCATAGTGAATCACTTTTTCATCGGCAAAACTCAATTTTAAATTTGCTGCTTTAATGGGATCAATATCACCGATCAAATCGGCAACACTCACATCAGGTGTAGCTAATTTTTCTCCATATCGTTCGCTTCGGTGCATCCATCGGATAGGGGTATTATCGCCATGTTCCGCAATAAGGTCTTTGGCAAATTTACTCATGGGTTGCAGCGGATCGTCATTTACTTCTGAGCCGGCAACAATGGGAATATATTCATCCAGCAAATCCACCATTTGTCTGGCCATTCTTGTTTTTGCTTGTCCTCTCAATCCGAGAAAAAGCATATTGTGTCTGCTCAATATCGCCCGTTCAGTATCAGGAATCACGGTGTCCTCATAGCCAATGATACCTGCAAAAGGATTTTCCTTTTCTTGAATAGAGCGAATTAGATTTTCTCTGACCTCATCTTTTACGGAACGTGATTGATAACCACTTTTCTTTAAATCTCCTAATGTGTTGATGTGTTGAATCTTCATTAAATCTTATTCTTGTTGATGAAATGCTTTTTATTCTTTACGGTCGATCAATTGAATATTTTAAACAAAGAGAAAGAAGAAAAAGAGATTGCGCAGAGTCGTTTATTAATAGACAGTTCTTCTTTTTCCACTTTCGAAATCTTTGAAGATAAATGCTCCCAATTTATCTAAGCTGGCAAAAAATGCTTTGCCATTGTTCATTTCAGTAAATTCTTGTACAAAGCTTTGCAGATAAGGATCAGAAGCAATCATAAAAGTCGTGATCGGTATCTTCAATTTTTTACATTGTGCTGCCAGATTGATACACCTGTTCACTACTTTTCTGTCTAACCCAAAACTGTTCTTGTAATATTTTCCTCCAATCTTCAAACAAGTGGGTTTACCATCCGTGATCATGAAGATTTGTTTGTTTGGATTTTTTCGTCTGCGTAAAAGATCCATTGCCAACTCCAATCCGGCAACCGTATTGGTATGATAGGGACCTACTTGCAAATACGGCAGGTCTTTGATCTCAATACTCCATGCATCATTCCCAAACACTACAATATCCAATGTGTCTTTCGGGTATTTGGTCGTGATCAACTCACTCAATGCCATCGCCACTTTTTTAGCGGGTGTGATGCGATCTTCCCCATACAAAATCATGGAGTGAGAAATATCGATCATGAGCACTGTTGATGTCTGCGTTTTGAAATCGCTTTCTCTGATTTGCAGATCTTCTTCCTGCATCGAAAAACTCTCTACTCCTCTATTGATCTGAGCATTTCTTATACTCTCTGTAAAATCAATTTGCTCCAACATATCGCCAAACTGAAAAGGTCGAGTATCCGGATTGATCTCATCACCCTGTCCGGGTTTAAAAGTTTGATGATTGCCCTGTCTGCTTTTCTTCAATTTCCCAAAAATCTCTTCCAGACTTTTCTTCCGAATGGTTTGTTCTGATTTGGCGGTGATGGAGAAACTTCCATTGGCCGGGTCTTCCGATAAGTAACCATTTTGTTTGAGGTCTTCAATAAAATCCCCCATTCCATAATCGTTATCGGTAAGCTTGTATTGTTTATCGAGTTCATTGAGCCATTGTAAAGCTTCTGAAGCATCTCCATTGGTATACGTGAGCAATTGCATGAACAGATTCAATAACTGTTCAAACTTGGTTTGTCCATTCTCATTGGGATCAAAATGTATGAATCGGTGTCCTAGCATGTATTGCAATTTAACAAGCAAACGAACAGGATGGTTTGCGATATGCGTAAAAGAAATGGTTGGTCAGGCGACCCAACAATGGCTTGTTTGCTGGTCGGGCGACCAGCAAAGGCGTAAGTCAGGCGACGACCAATGTCCGGAGGAAAGTTCCTTCGTCGCAGTTAATAACCTGCGGTCATTAATGCTCCTCAGGATGACAGAATCAGGGATGGAGTCCAGTGAAGATGATTGGCAAAGCCAATCATCTTCACTAGTATGCTTTTTGTAACCTGTCACCCTGAGGAGCGTCTCGATTCGCCACGGCGGATCGAGTTCGCGACGAAGGGTCTCTCACACCTTATGATTCTATTTATAATTATTTATTCAAAGCTGATTTAATCTTCATAACACTTGTGGTCAGGCTATTTGCTGGTCGGGCGACCAGCAAAGGCGGGGTTTGTGTGAGACCAGCAAAGGCTGGCTTTGTGATATAGATAAAAGAAAGCCCCGATTGGCGGTATTACCAATCGGGGCCTTATGATATCATTCCGGTAAGCGATTATTTCTGAGCAGCCGAATCAGCTGCCATCATTTTACCGGGTATTTGCAATTTTGGATTGTAAATCGTTTGCATTTGCGAGATCGCCTGCAAATAATTCTCAGACCCACGCTTCTCAGCTTCCATCAGTTCGGCTTTGCGACCAGTTAATGAATTGTAGAACCTGATCTGTTGCTCCAGGTCTTTTTTCACCGAATTGGATACTTTGTTCGCTAAAGTCGTATCTCCTGCCAAATAACAAGCTTCTAAGAATAACAATGAGTTTCTGTTATGTGAGTTACCTCGACTAGCCATTCCATAAGGCATATTTTCATCCAGCATCATTTTATCGATCTGGTTCAATACTTTTTTAGCATCTTCCTTACGATTCTTGCTGGCCAGATCCAATGCCAGATCTGCATAAGCAGTGCGCAGCGTATTCAACTGGCGACGGTTCTCTTCATCAAAATACACACCCGGTACATTCGCGCTTCCAAACTTGAATTTGTTGGTTGCTTTATCAAGCATGTAATCAGTATTTACACGATCATTCTCAACAGGCACCAGTCTGTATGTCAAACCATCTCTACGCAAGAACTGCTCAAAGCCCATATTCTCCAGTGATGGAGAAGTGAAATAAATCGGACGCTGCCACTTATTCGCTGCAATGATATTCAATACTGCCAGATCATTTTTCATCAAGGTATTTCTACCGATTTCAAAACGAAGCTCATTCACAATACTATCAGTAGCGTTAGCCGTTCCATTCTTGATGACACCCTCACGATCAACAGGAAGAGAAACTTTTTTAACGGGATAACTGTAATTGTTATCCGGATTATCAGCTCCTACATAGTTTTTCATAAGATCATACAGATCGTAATAACGATTCTCCGGAATATTCGGATCAGGTCTGTATTCAATATAATCACGCTTACCACCCTCAATTTGCTCAGCAGTCCAGATCACATCTATCGGAGCACTTTCATTCACTTTATAACGCAGTTGATTGATATACCAATCGATACCCAATAAACTATAGTTGATCACTCTTACATCTCTTCTAATACCTTCTACTTCCTGTGCATACCAAAGTGGGTAAGTATCGTTATCACCAAACGTAAATAAGATCGCATTCGGCGCACAACTTTCCAGATAATCACGAGCCAGATCGGGTGCTACTGTTTTCTTGCTTCTGTCATGATCATCCCATTCTTGCTGCGCCATCAATACCGGAACAGCGAGTAAACAAATAATGGTAGCCAGCATTGCACTCATACTCGCTTGCTTCACGGCTTTGTTCAACCAGTCACCTACTTTCAACACACCCAATCCAATCCATACCGCAAATGCATAGAAGCTACCTACGTAAGCATAATCACGTTCACGTGGTTGGTAACCGGGTTGATTAAGGTAGAGTACAATGGCGAAACCGGTAAAGAAGAACATGAGGAAATTCACACCAAAATCATCACCGCGTTTCTTGTAGTGGTAGAACAATCCCAGCAATCCCAAAATCAATGGCAGCGCAAAGAGTTTGTTATTGGCTTTGTTGTTCTTTAAAGAATCTGGCATCAGACTTTGATCTCCATAAATCACTTTATCTACCACCGGAATACCGGTGATCCAGTTACCATCACGGACATTGCCTGTAAACAGACCTTGGTTATCGTTTTGCTTACCGGAGAAATTCCACATGAAGTAGCGGAAATACATCCAATTAATCTGATAACCAAAGAAGAATTTAATATTATCAGCCTGATTGGGTTCGCGCTCCCAACTTCCATCATTCATTCTATTAATGCCTAAATAGAAAGCATAGTAGTCCTGATGGTTTTGATCATTGTTGATATCCCATACACGAGGAAATACCATTTTATCTTCTGCCGCAAATACATATCTTCTGTCATCGCCTAAACTGATGTATTGATCTCTCGCTTTTTGATAACGCGTACCCGTTGTCTTCAGATCAATCGGACGGGAAGTGAATTTTTGTCCATACAGCAATGGGAAATCACCATACTGCTCACGACCCAGGTAACCTACTAAACTGATCGGATTATCTACGTTGTACATATCTACCGATGGATTGGCATTACTGCGAATCATGGTGGTTACATAAGTACTGTATCCTATCAGCATGAAAGTGATACACCATAAACCCAAACGTAAATATGCCCAGTTCTTACGAGCTGCATATTTTAAACCATACCAGATCAATCCGGCTAGTAACAAGAAGAAAAATGCGAAACCTGAGAAGAATGGCAATCCGAAACCGTTGACAAACCAACGGTCAAACGTACCGGCAAACTTTACAGTGTATTGAATCACTCCTACTTGTACTACCCCTGTAATTACACAGGCCAATACAAAGAAGATATAGATGCCACCATAAATGGCTTTTTTCTGTTTATTCAATCCTTCCACCAAGAACAAAAGTCCGATGGCTGCTGCAGTACCAAGGATCATTAATCCGGCCAGTGTACTATCCATCGAAGGATTTCTATCTGATACTTCTCCTTTTGCTGCAACCAGTGCACCAATAAAAGCCAGTACCCCACCAATAGCCACTAAGCGCAAAAACCACTTACGTAATAGGTCATATTTGAAATTGTCGCGCTTACGGAAATAATATACCATAACGATGGCCGGAATGGTCAAAAGGTTCAATAAGTGAACGCCGATGGAGAGACCCATCATAAAGAAGATGAATACGATCCAACGATCGGCTCCGGGTTCATCGGCATGGTTTTCCCATTTTAAAATGGCCCAGAATACGATGGCCGTAAAGAAAGAAGACAATGCATATACTTCCCCTTCAACAGCGCTGTACCAGAAAGAATCACTGAAGGTATATGCCAAAGCTCCTACAACACCTGCACCCATGATACTCCACAATTGAGCACCGCTAATGGTATCTGTGGTTTTAACACTCACGATTCTACGCGCAAAATGGGTGATGGTCCAGAATAAGAATAAAATGGTAAATCCACTGGCCAAGGCACTCATTACATTCACTGCTTTTGCAGCGGCCATGGGATTATCGCCAAAAAGTATAATGAATATGCGACCCAATATCACAAACAAGGGGGCACCGGGTGGGTGCGGTATTTGCAGACGGAAACAACTGCTCACAAACTCGCCGCAATCCCAAAGACTGCCACCGGCTTCTGCGGTTAAAATATACACGGTACAGGCAATGAAACATACGACCCAACCGACCAGATTATTAATACGGGTAAACTGCATATTGGTTTTGGTTTTTAAAGACTGGCAAACATACCTTATTAATGCTAAAATTGAAAATGGGAGCCTGAGAATCAGTTTTTTTAAGAAAATGTTAGTA
>CAYMQQ010000023.1:0-29225 GCA_964392685.1 uncultured Sediminibacterium sp. | reverse complement strand
AACCCGTACGGCAGTTTAGCAAACTACTGATTTCAGCCACTCATCCACCTCACCGGGCTGATTTTAGCCTACCTCACTTTTCAGAGAGGGCTGCAAAAATAGGTAGGTAAAAGCTATCTGCCAAAAAATAAACCCCGACAAATGCCGGGGTTTGAAAATATTTTCTTTTTCTCAGGCTTAACAAACAGTTACATGGCTGCTAACTGTACTTTCTGGGTTAGTTCCATTACGTTTTCGCGGAAAATAGAGTCGGTGTCCATCAAGTCTTTTACAGTCTGACAAGAATGTATAACAGTCGTATGATCGCGACCTCCAAAATGCTCACCAATGGTTTTTAATGAATTCTTGGTGAATGCCTTTGCCAGATACATGGTAATTTGTCTGGCCTGAACGATCTCACGTTTACGTGTTTTCTGTAACAACTTATCATAAGGAACATCAAAGTATTCACATACCATTTTTTGAATGGCATCAATGGTGATTTCTTTGCTGCTGGTCTTTACAAAATTGCGTAACACTTTCTTTGCCAATTCCACATCAATATCTTTTTTATTGAGTGAAGATTGCGCCAATAAAGAGATCAAAGCACCTTCCAATTCACGTACATTGGTATTAATGTTATACGCCACATATTTTACCACATCCTTTGGCATATCCAAACCATCATTCTTCATCTTACGCTCAAGGATCTCAATACGCGTTTCATAATCAGGTACCTGAAGATCGGCACTCAATCCCCAACGGAAACGACTCAGTAAACGTTCTTGCATACCATCTAAATCTTTAGGCGGCTTATCAGAAGTTAATACCAGTTGTTTACCACTCTGGTGAAGATGATTAAATATGGCAAAAAATGCATCCTGACTTTTTTCTGCTCTGCTAAAGAATTGTACATCATCAATAATGAGGACATCAATCAGTTGATAGAAATGAATAAAGTCATTAATGGCATTATTGCGACTATGGTCTTGAAATTGGTTGATGAATTTCTCACTGCTCACATACAACACTACTTTTCCCGGATGGGTACGTTTTACTTCGTTACCAATGGCCTGAGCCAGGTGGGTTTTACCCAATCCAACCCCACCATAGATCACCAATGGGTTGAAAGAGTTGGCACCGGGCTTTTCTGCTACCGTTTTACCCGCGCGACGTGCTACCCTATTACAATCACCTTCAATGAATGAATCAAATGTATACATATGATTCAACTGAGGATCGATCTGCATTTTCTTGAGACCGGGTATTACAAATGGATTCTTCACGGGATTATCAATCACCAGTGGAAAATTCATTTCATTGTTGTTGTAAGTTTTCATGTTGCTCGCAGGAACATCCATGGAACCATTTCTTCCATTGCTACCACTATCTACCATGATACGGTATTCCAATCTCGCATCCTTTCCCAATTCACGCTTCAATGTTTTCGCCAACAGGTTTACATAATGCTCTTCCAGGTATTCATAAAAGAATTGACTGGGCACCTGAATCATTAAAATATTTCCTTTCAGCTCTACGGGATTAATTGGTTCAAACCATGTTTTAAAATGTTGCCATTCTACAATGTCTTTGATGATCTTCAAACAATTGCTCCAAACTGATTCAGCATTTTTAGCCATACAAAAAATGAACAATTTTATAATGAGTTAACGTATTCGTCTTTGCCTTCAAGTTATCTTATTTTTCCCACATGTGGAAATGTTGAAAAAAAACAGATACAGGGGTGCGAATATGTAGACTTTATGTTGAAAAAAAAATTTTTTATTCACTTGTTTTTTTCCCTATAACCACAGTATGGGCATTTGCGAGATTTTTTTTCTTCGCCCGGGAAAATTCATACTCCAATCTGCCCAACTGAATACCACCAAAACCTACCTGATTTACCGCCACGACTCCACCCTTTTTATTGGTATACTTTCTTGGCTCCTCAAAGAAGCGGTGTGTATGTCCACCAATAATGAGATCAATGTCATAACTTTCTTTTGCCAATACCTCATCGCTGACTTTATTTTCCTGATAACGATCGCCCAAGTGCGATAAACAAATCACCAGATCACATCCTTTTTTATGTAACATAGCAGCAGTGGCATTGGCGGTTTGTATTGGATCGCGGTATACGGTTTTACCATATAAATTTTCAGCTACCAATCCTTGCAATTCAATACCAACTCCAAAAACTCCAATCTGTAGATCTCCTTTTTTAAAAATTTGCCAAGGTTTTGTTTTTCCTTCCAGTTCAGTACCTGAAAAATCATAGTTACTGATCAGTATGGGAAAAGAAGCATGTTTCAACTGAGTAGCAAAGTTTTCCATACCCAGATCAAAATCATGGTTGCCCATGGTAGCGGCATCATACCCCATGGCCGACATGGCCTTGATCTCGGGCTCACCTTTATAAATATTGAAATAAGGTGTGCCTTGGAAAATGTCCCCGGCATCCAATACCAATACCTGCTCTTCTTCCTGCCTGATCTTAGCAATCAGGGCTGCCCTTGCTGCCACACCTCCCAACCCTTGGTTACGGCTTCCATCCATTGGAAATGGCTCTAAACGGCTATGCACATCATTGGTATGCAGGATGGTCAATTTTTGAACGGGTTCTGCAGCCGCCACACTACTCAAGGGCATCAAGGTAGAAGCCAGCAATGTGGCACCGGTATCCTGAATAAATTTTCGTCTGTTAATCGGCATTGGTCACACGGTTTTCAATGACTGGTTGAATGGTTTTTCCGGCTTTGGTTTGACTATCAATATATTCTAAAATAGCATCACGCATTAAGTACCCCAGATTGATCTGTGGGATGGGTTTTAACATACTACAATCACTTCCCCCATTGGCCACATAATCAGAATGCGCAACAGTATATACTGCATTCGGATCCAACGGTTTTCCATGGATGAGAATGTTGACAGCTTTTTTATTCTTGATTTGCAGGGTAACTCCTTTCGATACCGGCCATCCGCCATCAGCAGCCATCACATCAAGATACTGCTGCAAAATGGTTCCTTTCAATTCCTGTAAAATCAGGATATTATCAAAAGGCATGATCTCAAAAATTTTTCCAACGGTAATATTCCCTTTTGACAAATAACTCCGTATTCCCCCTGCATTCATAAATGCAGCATCAATTTTTCGACCAAATTTCTTTTCACCCATCTCTTTATAACAATCAGCTAAAAAATTACCGATCTCCGATTCCGGACGTTTATTGGTATAAGTATCGGCACTCGTGCCAATCACTTTATTCATGGTTGCATTGATATTGGTTGCATAAGGTTGCAACATACCTGCCAGAGATGAATCGCTGCGTATTGATGCATCGATCTTGTATTGTGTGTGTTGTAAAGATGTTGGCTGATAAAAAGTACTGCAGGAGGATAGTGCAATAAATAGACCCAAGAAAATAGAATTTCTCCTGTACATGGCAGTTAGTAGTTAATGGTGGAAGGTACAATATAATTCTACCCCATATCGCTTTTTTTCCGTCTAAAGAATATTTTAATCCTACTTTTACAGCTAATAAATTATAAATGAATGTCGTACGAAATCACAGGAAAATTAGTAGCCAAATTTGATATCATCCAAAGAAGTGAAACCTTCAAAACCCGCGAATTTGTGATTGAAAAATCAGAAGATATTGGCGGAAGAGTTATTACCAATTATGTAAAGTTTCAATGCGTTCAAGATAAAACCGCAATGCCCGACCGTTTTACCATTGGAGACGATGTTCGCGTTCAATTCAATATCAAAGGAACCAAATGGGTAAAAGACGGCAGAGAGAACTATATTACCAACTTAGACGCTTGGCGTATGGAAGCCGTAAAGCTTGGACAACAAGACCAACCGGCAGGTAATGCCTACAACGACATGCCCCCACCGGCTGATGTTGTGGATGATCTTCCATTTTAATGATCTTTTTTTTGAACACTTTTTAGGCTAAATACCTAACAGTATGCAACAACAATATACACTGAAGCTTAAGCCGTCTGAAGCAGCGAATGAACCTATTATTCGCCGCTACATTGCACAGAGCAGTGGTAAACCGATTGAGCAAATTTCCGGTTATCATCTTCTCAAACGTTCCATCGATGCACGAAGCCGACAACAGGTATGGATTAACCTCACCGTTCAGGCATTTATTGATGAACCCTTTCATGTAAGAAATATTATTCCTGTTTCATTTAAGGATGTTGCGAATTCCACAAAAAAAGTCATCATCATCGGTGCAGGTCCGGCCGGACTATTTGCCGCTCTCAAATTAATAGAAGCAGGTATTTGTCCGATCATATTGGAAAGAGGTAAAGATGTTCGTTCCAGAAGACGCGACCTGGCCAAACTCAACAAAGAAGGTATTGTTGATCCTGAAAGTAATTATTGTTTTGGTGAAGGCGGAGCAGGTACTTATAGTGATGGAAAACTCTATACCCGGAGTACCAAAAGAGGAGATATCAATCGTATCCTCAATTTATTGTACCAGTTTGGTGCGAGTGAATCTGTTTTATATGATGCACATCCACATATCGGTACCAATAAACTTCCTCATATCATTACTGCCATGCGGGAACAGATACGCGATAGTGGCGGACAGTTTCTCTTTGAAAAAAAAGTGGTTGATTTTATTCTGGAAAAAGAAACCATCAAAGCAGTTCAAACGTCTGATGGAGATACCATTGCCGCTGATGCTTGCATTCTAGCTACCGGACATTCTGCCCGCGATATTTTCAGGCTTTTGCATGATAAAAAAATAGGGATAGAAGCCAAACCTTTTGCACTCGGTGTACGCATTGAACATCCACAAGCACTCATCGATTCCATTCAATACCATTGCCCCATTCGTGATGAGTTTTTACCACCTGCATCTTATGGCTTGGTGGAACAGGTCAATAAAAGAGGGGTTTTTAGCTTTTGTATGTGTCCGGGTGGCATCATTGCACCCGCCGCTACTAGTCCGGGTGAATTGGTCGTAAACGGTTGGAGCCCCAGCAAACGCAATAATCCCTATGCCAATAGTGGCATGGTAGTTCAGGTGGAACAAAATGATGCCATACAATTTTTTGAGAAAAGAAAATGGACATTACCGGATGGAACCATCATCCCTAAAAATACAACTGCTGAAAATGATCCTTTATTACTCATGTATTTTCAGCAAGCAGTTGAACAAAGTTCCTTTAATGCGGGTGGTGGTCATTTTATAGCGCCGGCGCAAAGAATGGTTGATTTTTGTTCAGGAAAATTGTCCAACGATTTACCCGACTGTAGTTACTTACCCGGATTGCAGTCCGCACCACTTGAACAAGTACTTCCGGATTTTATTTATAAAAGTTTACAAGGCGGATTTCAAGCTTTTGGTAAAAAAATGCGAGGTTATTATACCAATGATGCAGTAGTAGTGGCCACAGAAAGTAGAACCTCTTCTCCCGTTCGTATTCCAAGAGATGCTGATACCTTAACACACCCTCAAATCATTAATTTATATCCTTGTGGTGAAGGTGCAGGTTATGCCGGTGGAATTGTCAGTGCTGCCATGGATGGGGAGAGAGTAGCTGATAGGATCATCAGCAAAAAGCTTGTCTAAGTATAGTTGATGGGTCTTGGAATTGGCAGTTTATCTGTTTGAAAACAGGATGGAGATAGCAAACCATATTCCCCCCCAGGTTATGGCTGCCATCTCTTCAATTTATAGTAATAGATATATCACTATAAATATTCCCTGATAAGTAAAAGTAGCGGCGTGTGGAAGTTTAAACAAGGGGAAAAACACCCATTTTTTATAATAAAACGAACTCATTTTTTATGGCGTACAATACCAGACCAACTCTCGTGCTTACTTGCAACTTCTGAAAAAGTGCATCTCTGTACCCATCGACAGTACGAACACTTACGCCCATCTCATCTGCGATTTCTTTATAGGTTTTTTCTGTGCAACAGAGCCTAAGAAAAATCAATTCTCTTTCATTCATCATTATTTTTGAAGGCAACAGATTTTCCTCCATCCCAATTCTTTTCATTTTTGGGGTAAGCCACTCATTATAGTAATATCCTTTTTCATGCACTTCTATCATGGCCTGTTTTAATTCTGTTGGATCACAATCTTTTAAAAGGTAGCCTCTTGCTCCATTTTTAAGCATTCTGATTACGATCAAATCATTTTTTAACATACTCAAGGCAACTACTCGAATGGACGGATAATTCTGTTTAAGCCATTTTGTTGTCTCAACACCATCCATTACTGGCATGGTAATATCCATGAGTACTATATCCGGTAATTCTGCTTCATCTAGTTGATTGATAAATTGCTGCCCATTATCTGCTTGTCCTATGATGGTAAATCCTTGTAGCATCCCGATCAATACCGCAAGGCTTTTTCGTAAAACAATATGATCATCTACCAGTATGACTTTTATCATTATTATGCTGCATTAAATACTAATAAAATAGAAGTGCCATTTCCCTTATTACTGGTTATAGTGATAGCTGCATTGATCATAGCTGCTCGTTGCTTAATACTACTCAACCCGATACCTGATTTGAAATCAGCATCTGCTTCATCAAAACCTTTGCCATCATCTTTGACCAGCATATGAATTTTCTGCTCTTCCATCCATATGCTTACATCAACTTTAGTAGCATGGGCATGTTTAATGATGTTATTACAGATTTCTTGAAATATTCTATACAAAAAGATGATATGCGTTTTTTCAATCATTACATGATCAATATCCGATTGAAATGAGGTTTCGAAAATACCCGTCTTCTCAAGCTGTTGGAGCTCCTTTCCAATCATAGCCACCAACCCATCGTCTACAAGTCTGTCTCCAAAATAACCGGCACTAATATCACGTAACTCACGAATGGCTTTACCTACAAGCAAAGCTACCTCTGCTATTCTAGGATCCCGTTCACCTTCCATGCTGAGTATGTTCAAATTAACTTTTGCTAAACTCAGTATCTGCCCAACATTATCATGAATCTCTTGGCTCACAGTTTTAAAAATATGCTCCTGTAACTCTAGTTGTGCCTGTAAGATTTCCTGTTGAAATCGGGCTTCTATTTCTTTTTTTTCGTCATTCAGCTTTTTCTTACGCCGTTGGTAATTGATAAGTACCATCATCATAATCAATGTAAAAAGCAATAAAAACATGATTCCTGTTACTACACCTACGATAATTGCTTTTGATGTTTCTTCCATAAAATAATTGCTGCAGTAAAACAGCCATATAAAATTACACTAAATAACTGCGGAAAAAATCTATATAAGGGCAGTCCCCAAATCAAAATCTGATCATTTTTTAAGAAGTAGTACAACATAAACGGAATGGCACTTCCTACCCAAAAAATAAGTACCCCAATGGTGAACCAGAAATCCGGAATAAGTATCAGTTTATCCTCTATATACTCATTAACAACGAATTTTTCATACAAGAAAAAACAGGATACACAACTAAAGAAAAAACCGGTAACACCAAGTGTATTGGTAATTAAACTTCCAAGATCAACAAAAAAGAAAAGCCATAAAGACATTGAAAATGTAAGCATAGCAGTTCCCACAAATGTGAACAGCTTCATTTTCCGGGATTGAATCATGTGATAAAACTGATACCCCAAAAAAATGTTTTCTACCATGGTTATTACCAAATAAATATGGAGATTTTTAGAGACATTATAATTTGGAGGCTTTGAAAAGTAGACGCCTCCTAATTCTCCAAATAAAATAAATGCCATAACAGGAATAAAATAAACATATCGTGTTCCCTTGATGTGTTTATAATTTGCAATAGCTGTTATCAAGGTAATGGCTTCAACAATATGGTTACTAATAATCTGCATAGCGTACTATGAGTGTACGATTAATATGAATGATCGTAAAATAAAAAAAACGGTTGCGTTCCTACAACCGTTTTTTCACCCATTTTATTCCATCAATTCATGTTTTCCTGCAACTGTTTCCTTGAAATCAACAATTGCTGTTTGAGCAATTCGTTCTTCTTGAATGCTTCCAACTCTTTATCCAATTGTTGTTGATCGTTATCCGTCCAGTTGGTGGTAATATTTTTAAGATCCGGTTTACCGGCATCCACCCATGCTGTATACCAGAAATCTGCGATCAAGTCTGCCGACTGCAATAAGCGTTGATTGATACTTGGCTTTAAAGAAGCAGCATAAGCTTTTGCAAATTCAGTAGAATAGCTCTTTGATTCCCTGCCTCTTCTCATCTGTACGCGATATTTGGTTGCTTCGGTGAAATTCTTAGACACTTCAATCTCTTTAGCCAACATTTCAGGTACCATCGCAAAACCGGTACGTACCGCTTTCCAGATGGCTGCTGCAGGATCTTTCAGGTAAGTGGCTTTATGTGATGAATACAATTGATACGCTTCAATTTCCAATTCCGGAATCATCGATTCCCATAAACTATGCAAACCTTTTTGATTGGTCAATTGTCCGTCATAGTTTACGGTTGTATGCAAAGGCACATGAGCATCCCCGATATAATGACCAATATCTGCAGCATAAAACAGAATACTGTCTTTATTTTTCTGCCGGAAGGCTTCTGTTAATTTTTGTTTCATGTACATCACATGATAGGGCACATAACCAAACTTCTCCAAACTATCTTTTGAATATTGCTGTACGGCTTTCTGCCAATCAAAAGGCATGCTATGCGCTGCATTCTCTCCATACATTTCCAAATCGATAAAATGTTTGGGAGCTTCTGTACTATCGGTATTACGTCTTTGATCAGGACGAGGAGCATCCGCTACTACTTTTTCTAGATTTTTATAGAAAAACGGTCTGATTTCAGCAGGTAATTCATAGACTGCCAATTGATGGATGGTTCTGTGGACTAAAAAACCCCAGCTTCCACATACTATCAGGATCAGCAACAATAAAAAGCTGATTTTACGCTTTTGCAGATGATTCATATCGTTTTTTACGTATTTAAGGCGCGAAAATAGCAGATTCAGGTTCAATTACTGTAATAATTCACCCTCATCTACTACTAACGACCTGTTATTGTTGATTTACTATCTTCATTTCGACATTATTCGAAAACGACCAAACCACTTCAATATGAGTAAAATCCTTGAACTAGAGGCATTAAGAAAATATTATGCCACCCAAAAAGCAGTGGATGACATCAGTTTCTCCATTGAAAAAGGCAGCATTTTCGGACTCTTAGGTCCGAATGGCGCGGGTAAAACCACCCTGCTGCGGATGATTACGGGTATTTTCTATCCTGATATGGGACAGATCACATTCGATGGCAAACCTTTTGATCCATTGAATGATATTCGTATGATCGGTTATATGCCTGAAGAACGAGGTTTGTACAAGAAAATGAAGATCGGGGAACAAGCGCTTTATCTTGCCCAGCTAAAAGGATTGAGCAGGAATGAAGCGATGGAGAAAATTAAATACTGGTTCAAGAAACTAGAGATGGAAACCTGGTGGAATAAGAAAGTAGAGGATTTGAGTAAAGGGATGAGCCAGAAACTGCAATTCGTAACCACCGTTCTTCATGAACCCAAATTGATCATTCTGGATGAACCCTTTAGTGGTTTGGATCCATTGAATGCCAATTTGATCAAAGATGAAATATTTGGTTTAGCTCAACGAGGTTCTACTGTTATTTTCAGTACCCACCGTATGGAACAAGTAGAAGAAATCTGCGATCATATTGTATTGGTAAATCTGGGTAAAAAAGTGTTGGATGGTTCAGTAGCAGAGATCAAACAAAAATTCAAAGAGAATCAATTCAAGATTCGCTTACAGGAAAAACCTACCAATACCAACAGCGATGCCTTCTCTGTTCTAGAGGATCATTCTAATGATCTTGTGGTGAAGATTCATGAAGGTTTCCGTAGTAATGATGTATTAATGCACTTTCTGCAACAAGGCACTACCATTGAATCTTTCCATGAAATTTTGCCTTCTCTCAATGAGATCTTTATTCGCATCGTGGAAGGTAGTAGTGCACTCACCAGATCATTCCAGAAAGTAGATTAATCATCTTTGTTATTCAACCACTAACAACACAACTTATGAATAAGATATTTATAGTAGCCAGAAGAGAATTTCTCACTAGGGTACAAAAGAAAACTTTTTTACTCACCACTATTGGCGTACCCATTTTGATTTTTGCATTTTATGCAGTCATCATTTTCATGTCTGTAAAATCAACGAGCGACTTTAAAGTAGCAGTAGTTGATCAGGCCAATGTATTCAATGGAAAAATCGATGAGAAAAAAAGTAGTGAAGTTATTTTCAGTTTTGTCAATGACGATACCGCCACACTGAATAAAAAATTAGAACAAAAAGAATATGATGCGTATCTGTATGTACCTACCGGATTTAGTATCAGTGGACAAAGTAACGACTCATTACAGTTTCGTTCAGCGAAAACCGTAGGTCTGATGACCCGTGAAAAAATTGAAAACAGGGTCAGCAAAGCATTGGAAGAAAAACGACTCTTATCCATGAATATTTCCAAAGCACAATTGGATAGTATTCAAGCACAAAAAGAATTGATCACTTTTGCCAATACTTCAGGTAAAAAAGAAAACCAAACCAAAGTAGGCGTGAGTTATGCAGTAGGCTTCATTTCCGGTTTTATGATCTATATTATTCTCTTTATTTATGGCACGATGGTAATGCGTGGTGTTGTAGAAGAGAAAGTAAGTCGTATCGCAGAAGTGATCATCAGCAGTGTAAAACCCTTCCAACTCATGATGGGTAAAATCATTGGTATTGGTGCAGTTGGATTGATCCAGTTCCTGATTTGGGGGGCATTGGTACTTGTTCTTCAGCTAGCCATACCTGCTCTTTTCCCTCAATTATTTGAAGGTATGCAGGCACAACCTGTACAACCCGGTATGATGGCAGCCGTAGATGCTACCAAACAGCAACCGGATATGATCAGAGGATTGATGGAAGGACTCAACCAAATCAACTTCCCACTCATTGTTGGTTGCTTTGTCTTTTATTTCCTAGGGGGATACTTTATGTATGCTTCTCTTTTTGCAGCAGTAGGTAGTGCCGCTAATGAAGATATGCAGGATGCACAAAGTCTGTTATTACCCATCATGATGCCGATCATTTTCGGAATTGTCATCATGATGCAAGCGGTTAATAATCCAAACGGAAGTTTAGCAGTATTTGGCAGTTTGTTCCCATTAACCTCTCCCATTGTAATGATGGCAAGAGTAGCGCATGGTATACCGGATGGTGTTTCTACTTTTCAATTAATCTTAAGTATGCTATTCCTGATACTCGGATTCTTCGGAACCACCTGGCTGGCAGGTAAAATCTATCGCACCGGCATCTTGATGTATGGCAAGAAAGTGACTTGGAAAGAATTATGGAAATGGGCGATTAAGAAAAACTAGGAAACAGGGAAATAACGAACAGAGCAATAAGCAAGTCGAAATAATATTTTCTTATTGCTTATTGCTCTGTTTCGTATTTAATATTTCTTTATTGCGCTAATGATACTCTCACACTAACACCCGCACGGGTATTTACACTTGGTGCTGATGTGGAAATATAGGGCGTTATTCGTGTTTGATCGAAAAAGAATCGAATGTTAACTCTATTGTTGATGATATAATCAATTGAAGGTTGAATTTTAAGTTCTTTACCCCCACCTGTGCCATACGCATTACTCTGATCTAATCTGCTATTGGTCAATGATTCATCACGCATACCAATATCTATTTTTAAAGTAAGGTCATTCTCCAGTTTTTTTCCTTTTCCTCCCGGCAATTTGAAAGGAAGATTGATACCGCGCTTTCTCCAACTAAAACCAAATGTCCAGTCTGTATTTCTGGTTTCACTTAATTGGAAATCCACTAAGCTTAAACTCAATCTTCTACCCTTACTATAGGTAAATTTCAGGTTCATCTGATCGTTGGTAGTAACATCAATACCAATCAAGGGTTCAAAACTTTCCTGCATGGTAATATTCGGCACCAGGAAATAAGGAATAAAATTGCCACTTACGGTATCTATGAAAGCCGGGCCCCCCAATCTAAAAGGATCTGTGTATAAGAGTGCACTATTAAAACTATTCATACTCAGACTACCCCTGTATCCATGAGTGAATGTGATATTATTGAAAACCTTTTGTAATGAAGGCAACTTACTTAAACCTGTATATGTCAACCTCCAATTCGGTCTTGGAAGAATGCCGCTGAAAGGATTCGCAGAAATATTCGGATTGGATTGTTTAATCAATGCAACCGAATTGGGATCTTTTTTGGTATACGCTGCCAGGAATGAAGGAATCAATACATCCTGAGCATACCTTCCATAACCTGTTGCATATCCATCAGCTGTAAATTTCTGTCCTGCCGGAAGTGCCTGCCAATAAGGATTTCCTTCTGCCACTCTACGAGAAACTATTAAACGATTATTTTCAAATGTTTTAAATGTAGTAGAAATTTCATTGGGATTGAACTTGCCAAATAGCGTATTAAATGCCACATAAGAAACACTAAAGCCACCTGTAGCCAATGGATTCAAGTGATTGAATTTTCCGGTGCCCAAAGTATCCTTAAATAATTCAGAATAATCTTTCGTGAATGATTTTTGCAAATTCAAATCAATGATCAATTCTCTAACAGGTTCTAATTGTGCAGTTATTTCAAAGCGTTGTTCAAAACTTTGTCTGAATAAGAAGTTAAATGTTGTATCTCTGGATAATAAACCTTGTGCTGCTTTTTTATTCAACCATGCAGTATCGGGCTGCTTACCAAATACATAATCAAGTCCCGGCGCCATACTGTTAAAATTCTGTCCTAGAAAACGAGTACTATCCATATAACCCGGCAACCTGCTTCTGTAATTGGCTGAATAATTCACCGATACATTCTTCAGCATCGTTAATAATTTACCTCCTGCTCTTTCCAATCCGCCCAACTCAGGTAATTGATTGGCACGGAGCAATCTTTGTGCGATGCGTTCATCTCTTCTTTGTGCCTTCCATTTTTTAAGCGCTTCTTTTCTGTCTTTACCCAATAGTCCTTGTAAGGCGACAGATTTTGGCAAAAGTGTTGAGCCCAACAAGTTAGAAGGTGGCTTTTTGTTCTTAGTGGTATCCCCTTTTTGTTTGGGAGCAGGTACATTATCCAGTGCGCGCATCCATCTGGACTTAGCGTATAAGCTGGCGAAATTGAACTGAGCCGTAAAATTATTTTCCTGTGCGTTCTCAAGCGTGTTACCTAAGTTGTAAGCCAATCTACTGGCTCCAATCCAATTGTAACTTGCAGTATAGCCATACCTTGCAGTAATCCAATCGGTCATTGGGAATTTATTGAGTGGCAAAGTATAGGTAAGTGTTGCTTTTTGTGTGTACAATGTATTCCTTCCTCCTTTAAAGAAATTTTTTCGAACAGAGTCTTTTTTCTCTTTCGTATCAATCTGTCCAAAGGGTTCATCTACACGAGCATTGTTAACGGCTGAGAAATCAAGGTTCAAGGAGCGACTCAAATCCCAACGGAGATTATAAAAACGATCGAACGTAAAATATTTATCGTAAGTCGTATCCACACGTTCTACCTTACTGTCAAACGTATTAACGATACGAGGTATGAATTGTCCGAACTGTCTTTGAATATCTGTTCTAAAACTGAGGAAAGAGGGCTTGAGATTGAAGTTAAAATCTTTCACCAATGCAAACCATGGAGAATTTGATTTAATAAGTTTTTTCAATGGCTCTATGTAATTGCTTTGTGCATTATAGGTATACCCAAATCCCCCCCGATGTCTAGTGACTTTATTTTGATCAATGACCGGACTTGTCTGTTCTGTCTCAGTGAATGAATAATTGAAATCAAAGTTGCTCAGACTCAACAATCCTTGTTTTGCTCCGGGAAGAAATCTGGCATTGGTAAAATTGAGTGTACGAATGGTGGTTTGATCAACAGCTGCCTTCCGAATAGAATCGCGTTGACTTGGGGAACTGTTGTTCAATTTTTCTTTGTAGCGTACATCTCTATCAAAAGGATCATACTCGGGTGTAAGTATGGTTCGATTAATACTGGCATACACAGGAAGAGAAAATCTGGCTTTCTTGGGTAATAATTTACCTGCATCAATATTGGCAGCAATATCAAACTGCATCAGGTTATCCCTTGCACGTTCGTTGACACGTTGCTCAATGGTACCAAAACCTTGTGAACGTGTATTGGCAGAAATAGACATGGTTCCAAGATCTGCCAGCATCAAATCTACCCTTCCCAATGCTGCCCAACCGCCACGTTCATCCAAATCAGATAACCGTAATTCATTCACCCATACTTCTGAGCTAAGTGTAGGTCCATCAGGACGATAAGGATTTTCCACACCTACTAATATACCTCTCACTTCTCCTAAGTTCGGGTTACCGCGAATAGAATAAATTTTATTACCGAAACGCTCCCGATAAATATTGGTAACTGTTCCCCCTTGTTCATTTCTACGAAGTTTGAGATCAATCAAATCACGTAAACTCACATTCAAGTCATTGGCAGCAGGCCATACCCTTTCTTCTTGTCCGCGCGGATAATTTCCGGGAGCAGTTACTTTCAAAGGAACTTTGATCTCATAATAGTTATTCAAAAAATCTTGTCCGATACGAACCACCGCATACAACTCATCATCCTGCAACGGACGCTGGCCGGGTACAGATTCAGCATGCAAGTACATAGAGAGATTACCATATTGTCTGATATCCAAATTCAAGGTTTTGAATACTGCTCTTGCATCACCGGTGATCAGATTACGAACTTGTAAACTCATCGCCTGCTCATTCTGTTGGAGATTCACACCATTATTGCTCAATAATTGAACACGTTCAACACCCGGTGGCATAATGTAGTTAACCGGCTGCCTGCTACTATTTTCTTCTAGATTTACCGCCAGCGTATTAAAAGTAGTGGTAGCATTATTTGTGATAGGTGTGTACGCACCTGTTGTATCTAAGTTGAAACTAAACTGTCGCCATTGGTTACGTACCAGATCCATTCTCGCCATACGAATCACAACAGAATCTTCAAAATCTGTCAGGTATAATCTGGCAAAACGAATGGATTTAAAATCAGCGATACCTCCCACTTTTCTGCTAAAACCACGAATGGGTATTCTAAACAAAAACCAGTCTTCTGTTTTCGTAGTACCATCAGCTGCATTCACGGTTACTCTTCGCTTATCAGTGATATAAGGTGTAATACCCACATCCATACCCGGACGAAGATTCACTTCATATTCATAATAAGCTTCGGTCTCATTCAGTGTGTTATCACGATTCAGATCTTCATTATCAGGATACAATGTTGCAGCGGGTGTGAACTGTCCACCACCGGTAACTGCTACAGGAGAGTTTCCTTGTGGGTTGTTATGATTCTTGTAACGCCCTAAAATACCCGTACCTAATTGATCAAATGAATTATCACGGAACCATTTATAATTATCGCGTGCCAAATCCTCTTGTGCCTGAATAAAGGCAGGAGAAGAAGTGCCATAATTTTGTGCGATTCGATTCAAGATATACCCCTTCTTTCTGCGCTCTGCATCGTCATCTAAACCATCAAAGCCTACGTCCTGAAAAGGTCTGTCGTTTGGATCATTACTAAATGCCTGTGTAATCTGAATAGGATTCACCGGTGTTTTACCCCAAGTGTTTGTACTATCCACTGCTGCGGGTATATTCGGCGTATTCAACCCATTTTCGTAAAAACGTTTGCCATCTTTTAATATATCCTCACTCACATTTCCCAAGTTCAAGAAAAATTTACCCCCTCTACTACCCGGATTCAAAATAAAAGGATCCTGCATCCAAATCTCAAAAAACTCAATATTACCAGTTTCAAAATCTGTTTGATCGATAGCACGCATAATTCCTCCCCAACGATTAGCGGGTTTTGTCAAACGACCATTCGCAGTAAACTCCGAAGGTCTTGTTTCAAAATTATACGGACCTTTTTCTGTGGGATAAAAAGCCAAGTCAAAAGTAGCTGCTTGTACATCTGTGATATTGGTAGTTCGCTGTGGAAACAATTCGTTGGTGAATACTTGTCTCACACGCGGATCACTCAACTCCGCCAAGTTTCTGCGCAATGGGTTATTGCTACTGTTTTTATCCTGCAAGTTGGGTTCAATATTATACCAAGCCAGTTTGGCTCGATTAAAATTGTAATCGATAGAATCTGTGAGTGTTGCCTCCGGAAACTTTGTATTGCCTTGAGGTGTTGATGCCAATGCCCAAGCAACAAAAGGAAAACGAAGATCAATACTGGTTCTCGTTCCTTCAAAATCATCAATAAAAATCAACCCTTGTTCTCCCCTACCAATTTGTGGCGGGTGTCCGGGTTTTAGAAAAGCAGCTTCACCATAGGCATTGATCGCTGATGTGGCTTTTGTGGAATAAAAAGGAAGTTTGTTCAACAGTCTTGTTAAGCCGGGCAATTCAGACTGGTAGCTAAAATCAAGTCCATACATAGTATTACGAATCGGATCATCGCCATATGCCATTTTAGTAAAGAAAGGTCGTTCACCCAATCGAACCGTGGTTGCACCCAAACTCAGTTTTTTATTGGCGATATAATCCAATCGTAATCCACTAAATCCTCTTTGCTGCATTCCAAAACCTGCATTGTTTTCAAAAGAGACATTCACAGGAACATTCGAGTTCAAAATACCTGCATTCAATATTCTGACGGTCCCTAAATTATAATCTACGGTATAATCAGCTCCTTCTTTTAATATTTGTCCGCCAGCAGTTACTGTTACAGAGCCCGGAGGGATATTGAATGTATTAAGATAAATTTCTGAGCCGCTGCTACTTCCTTTCACCTGCCCTTGCATCACAAAGCGATTCAAATTTGCATAGGTCTGTGCAATGGCTTTGATAGAATCATACAATGCATAATACACGTATTTATTTTTGACTGATGTGGGTAATCCGGCAAATGCAAGTGTATCCAGATCTCTACCGAAAGGCTCTAGTACCGGAAAAATAATTTTTCCTGTTTGAGGTAGTACGGTGAAATTATCAATGAAATCAAATACCCCATCGGGTTGCGGGTCATTTCGATTGTTCAACCGATCCAAATTCAGAATTCTTAACAAGGGTTGGCCATTAGCAGCCGGAGAAGTTTCAGGTAAATATCTTTTCAAACCCCCACTAGGTTCTTCATACAATACGTTGAGTTTAAAATCTTCTCTCTGTATACCTCCAAATACATCTAAAGAGTATACGTTTTTCATCATCCAATCCCATATGGGTAGTTGAATTCTTTGTGAAGTAGCTTTCAATAATTTTAAGAATAAAACTTTCTGTACCCCACCTGTTGAATCCAAAGCCACATCCTGTGAAAATTCACCTACTTGATATACCCTACCATTGTATGTATATTGAAATGCAACTGCCAAAACCTCATCAGGTTGCAGTTGTGTATTGATAGAGATAAACCCTACTTGAGGATTGAAAGAGTATTCTGTAGGGGTTAGTTTTCTCGCAAATGTTTTTTCATAATCATCTACCGGTCTTAATCCTTTCGACAATAATAATGTATTGATAAAAGAAGGATTTCTGCTATTGGGGTCACCCGCCAAAGAAGGATATAAATTATTGGCACCATTAAAAGGAAGTGGATTATTGGTTTGTGGCGTAACAGCAGGATTAAAAGGTCTTGCTTCACCCAAATCCATCAAACCAACGATATCACGAGCTTCGGTAGTAGCGCCTGTTCTATTGGTTACCCATACTTCAATTCTCTGAATTTGTACCTGCGAGTTTACGACCGGCAGGTTGGCCATGGTTTTATTAAAGTTATCCTTGAAATATTGACCTAAAAGAAAGTGCCTGTTTTCTTCATAATCATCCAATCGCTTTTGAAAGTTTTGCGTAGCGGCTCCTCCTTGCAATGCTACTGATTGTCGACTTGAACGTTGATTTGCCAAAGCACCTGTTACAAAAAGTTTTCCGAACTGCAATTGTGTTTTAATACCGAAAAGATTTTGTGCACTGGGAATTAATGTTCCTCTGGATTGAAAAGAAATATTTCCGGCTTCAATACTTTTGATCAACTCATCATCCATTCCTTTGTAATCAAGTTTCAACTGATTATCAAAGTTTAAGTTTGAGAGTGTATTATAGTTGATGGGGAATTTTAGTTTGTTACCAATATTCGCGTTCACGTTTAGATTGGCATTCATATCAAAATCAAATCCACCATTTTTTCGTGCTCTCTCAGGTAGTGTTGGATTTTTGATATTTTGTCCTTGATAACCGGCGAGGATATTCACATCACCTGTTGGACGAATATCAATCTTCAGTTTATTCAGATCATTGGCTGCATTGCGAGCGTCATCAATACTATTTTTGATATCACCTGCGTACCTGTTGACTACATCATTTAATCCGAATATGCGGTCAAATAAACTGGTATATACTTCATGTTTAGGTCGTGGTACTTTTTTATTCAATAATGTAATCGCATCTGCTCTTTTTTTGAAGTAAGCCCTCTCTTGTTCTCTTGCCTGCATACGCCAGAACTCTTCAAAACTCATGTTTGTTGGTGTTCTGTAGTAGCGATTACCGATCTTTTCTACAATTACATATTGTTTTGTCTTAGGGTCGTATTCAATGGTTCTTTTAATCAGTGCAGTATCTCGAAGATCAAAAGGATTCTTGCTTCGCTCGCTCAAAGCATCGCCTCTTCTGTCGCTAATAGGATAGCGCAAACTATCTCGCTGCTGAGCTGATGCAGGGGCATGACTCAGTAACAGCAATACAAAAACAAAAAAAGACAATAAACGCAAAGCAGTGCACTTGTTTAAGTAGAGGTGTAGGCGATAGACTATAAATTTTTAAGTGCCTGTTTGATGATCAGCTCCAGTGAAGCATCTGCAGGTATAATGGACATTGTTTTTTTAATGGCCTGTTCTGCTTGCGGTCTTCCGATGCCCAAAGCAATCAGGGCTTGTACCGCATCAGTGTCAGGTGTATTCATAATAATACCACCGGATATTGGAGATTCCATAGATTGTTTACCCAATTTATCTCTCAGTTCAACAATCAATCTTTCTGCCGATTTTTTTCCAATCCCTTTAATTCCTTCCAGTTGTTTGGTATTGCCTTGAACGATTGCTCTGATGATTTCATCAGGTTTCATTCCAGACAACATCATTCTGGCGGTAGCTGCACCCACTCCTGATACACTGATCAATTGCAGAAATAGTTCTTTTTCTGCAATATCGGCAAATCCGAACAATGTTTGTGCATTTTCAGTAATATGTAAATAAGTGTATAATTGTCCGTTTTCAACATTGGCAATTGCCGCATAGGTATTCAAGCTGATTTGGAGATCATATCCCACCCCATTCACGTCTACCACCAGTCTTGCGGGTGTTTTAACAGCAAATTTACCTCTGACAAATGCGATCATAATGCTACCAAAAATAAGGGTAAAAGCTTAGAGATTATACGTATCTTTGTAGAAAATTTATACGTATGTCGGCAAAATTGACTTTATTGATCGATGAAGCGGTTGTAGCTGATGCCAAAGCATATGCCCGTGAATCAGGCAAGAGCTTATCAAAAATCATTGAAGGATATTTAAGAGGATTGCGAAAAAAGCAACCTAAAAGTCCGGAAGAAGATCTTCCACCACTCTTAAAAAGACTACACGGTTGTGTACAGACAGATGATAAAAGGGATTATAAAGAAATTATTCAAGAAGAAATTTTGAAGAAGCATCGTTAAATGAAAGTGTTTCTTGATATAAATATTATCCTTGATTTCCTTCTTAAAAGAGCACCTTTTGATGAGGATGCAATTGAAATATTTAAACTTCTTTACAAAAAAGATATAAACGGATTTGTCTCGGCAATCAGTTATACACAAATAGATTATTTTCTTCAAAAATTTACCGGTAAGCCGGCTGCTAAAGGAATCTTAAGAGATCTCAATCGTTTATTGACAACAGTGACTGTCGACAATAGAACAATTGAGGAAGCGCTTGATTCAGACATCACTGACTTTGAAGATGCCATACAAATAGCCTCAGCACTTTCTGTTACAGGCTTACATTCCGTAATCACAAGAGATAAAAAAGATTTCAAATCATCTCAAATACTTATACAGTCTCCCAAAGAATTTTTAAACGCATTTAAAAATTATCATGAATAAAATAACAGCAAGCATCACCGCAGTAGGCGGCTATGTACCCGAAGACAAACTCACCAATTTCGATCTTGAAAAAATGGTGGATACCAATGATGAGTGGATTCGTACACGCACCGGTATTGAAGAGAGAAGAATTTTGAAAGAACCGGGCAAAGGCAGCAGTGACATGGCTGTACCCGCAGTGATGGAAATTCTTAAAAAGAAAAATTTAAGTCCCCTGGATATAGATTGTATTATCTGCGCCACCGTAACCCCCGACATGGTATTTCCTGCTACCGCCAATATCATTTGCGATAAGATAGGTGCTACCAATGCATGGGGATATGATATGAGTGCTGCATGTAGTGGCTTCTTGTATGCATTGACCACCGGCGCTATGTATATTGAAAGTGGAAGATTTAAAAAAGTAATTGTAGTAGGCGTAGATAAGATGAGTGCCATTATTGATTATACCGATCGCGCTACTTGCATCATTTTTGGAGATGGCGCCGGTGCTGTTTTATTAGAACCTGCTACTGATGGAACCGGAGTACTGGATAGTATTTTGAGAAGTGATGGAAGCGGCAGACATTATCTACACATGAAAGCCGGAGGTTCTGTAAAACCGGCAACTGTTGAAACAGTGATGGCGAGAGAACATTTTGCTTATCAAGAAGGACAAGCAGTTTTCAAGTTTGCTGTAAAAGGAATGGCTGATGTTAGCGCAGAATTGTTAGAACGCAATGGATTAACAGGTGATGATATTTCATGGCTGGTTCCACACCAGGCTAACCTACGTATCATTGATGCAACTGCCAATCGTATGGGATTACCCAAAGAGAAAGTAATGATCAATATTCAGAAATACGGAAATACGACCGCAGCAACTTTACCGCTATGCTTATGGGATTGGGAAAAACAATTAAAGAAGGGCGATAATATTGTACTGGCAGCATTTGGCGGTGGATTTACCTGGGGCGCTACTTGGGTGAAGTGGGGATATGATGGAAAATAGTATTGTGAAAAGTGAAAAGTGAAAGGTGAAAAATGAAATGGCGCTTCGTTTCACCTTTCACTTTTCACCTACTACCCTCCTTGCCTCTTAAACACAATATAATCCGTCTGCGGTATTCTCTCCACACCCAGTTGTCGTAAAATAGTGGTCACTTGTCCGCGATGGTAGGTGCCATGATTCGTAAGATGTATGATGATATCAGACAAGGGTTGAAGAAAACTTTGTCCCTTCATATTCTTATACGGTAATGAAGCAGCCAACATATCTTCTGTTGCTTGTTCAACAAATTGTTCCCATTGTTTATTTTGATGTAATAAGCCATTACTAATATCTTTCATACTCGGATGAAATGTCAAACTAGGCATGACAATATTTTCATGCATTTGCACCCTTTGCCACCAAGCACTGGATGCATCCCACATATGCAAAAAGGTTTTGTGTAAAGAAGAAAAACTGCTCACGATCTCGCGATTTTGTTCTTCAGGCGATAACTGTACTGCCAAATTCAGCAGTTGTTCATTGGCCCATCCTTCATAGGCCGTGTAAGAGAGTAGTATTTGCTTCATTTTCGTCTTACATTTGATGATACGGAATTTATTATCCCTTCAATTTACAAAGAATGTCTGAAAAATTTTTATTAAAAGGAATCAGTTCAACGGCGATGCATGCTGCTGGACATAAAAACGCAGAAGATGCACACCTGACTCCGATTTTTGCTACCTCAACATTTACTTTTGATACAGCAGAAGACGGCATGGATCGTTTTGCAGGTACTGATAAGACCCGGGTATATAGTCGCTGGGGTAATCCCACTTTTACAGCTGCAGAAGAAACCATAGCAGCACTGGAAGCTTTTGGTTTGAAAGATGGTAATGGACAGCCTTTGCAATTAAAAGCACTACTACACTCGAGCGGACAAGCAGCCATGTCTACATTGTTTCTAAGTAATCTAAAAGCCGGAGATGCAATTTTATCTCACTATTCATTATATGGTGGTACACAAGAATTGATGACCAAAGTATTAGCAGCTACCGGTATTGAAGTGATCATTGTAGATATGCGGAATTTGAATCTTGTGTCAGAAGCTTTACAACAACATCCCCAGATCAAATTGGTACATATTGAAACACCGGCTAATCCTACTATACAATGTGTAGATATTGCTGCTGTGACAAAAATTGCCAAAACCAAAAATGTAATCGTTAGTGTTGACAATACTTTCGCTACTCCTTACTTACAACAGCCTTTTAAATTTGGAGTAGACTATGTATTTCACTCCACTACTAAATTTTTGAATGGACATGGCACTGCTATCGGAGGAGTGCTTTTAGGTAAGGACTTGGAAAAAATGAGGACTTCTGTTTGGAAATGGCATGTATTACTGGGTGGTAACAGTAATCCTTTTGATGCTTTTTTATTGGCACAAGGAATGAAAACTTTGGAGATCAGAATGGAAAGACATTGCGCCAATGCTCAAGCTGTTGCTTCATTTCTGGAGAAACACCCGGCGATTGCTCAAGTAAATTTTACCGGTCTTTCTTCTCATCCGGATCATGAGCTTTGCAAAAAACAAATGAGACTGCCCGGAGCAGTGATGAGTTTTGAATTAAAAGGTGGACTTGATGCGGGCAAACAATTCATCAACCGATTACAAATGTGTGTACGAGCTATTTCATTGGGAACCGTAGACACATTGGTATCTCACCCCGCCAGTATGAGTCATTTTGGAATTCCAAGAGAAGAAAGACTTAAATATGGCATTACAGATGGCTTGATTCGTTTGAGTGTTGGTATTGAAAACATAGAAGATATTATTCGTGATCTGGATCAAGCATTACAATAAATCATTGTAATAAAAACTGCAGTTCTGAGACTGATACTCTTTAAATACAAGCATATGAGAAAATTTTTGTTGGTAGCATTAACAGTTTTCATATCTGTTACTTATGCACAAAAAAGAACAAAACCTGTTGTTCAGCAAGATCGTTTTGCGGGTTTGGATACCATTTTTGAGCGTGTTTTAAAAGATCAGTTAGCAGCAGGATTTGCAGTTGCCGTTGTAGAAAAAGACAAAATCATTTATGCCAAAGGATTTGGTTATCGTGATTATGAGAAAAAATTACCGGTAACTCCCAATACGCTTTTTGCTATTGGAAGCTGTACCAAAGCTTTCACCTCCTCATTATTAGGTATTCTTCAAAAAAATCATAAAATAGATTTTGATGAACCTGCTATAAAGTATTTACCTGGTTTGAATTTTTACAATGAAGACATGGATAAACATATTAGCATCCGCGATATGATGAGCCATCGAACAGGATTACCAAGGCATGATTTTTCATGGTACCTGTTCAAAACAAAATCAAGGGATAGCCTCTTACAAAGAATACGATATCAGCAGCCAACATTTGGTATTCGCGAAAGATGGCAATACAACAATTTTATGTTTTTGACTCAGGGAATGATCGCAGAAAAAATAACTGGCAAAAGCTGGGAAGAAAATATCAAATCCCGAATTTTTCAACCCTTGGGAATGACAAGAAGCAATTTGACCATTGATGAATTTATGAAAGACGAAGATGCTGCTATTGGATATGGCTTAAAAAAAGATAGCATCATTGACAAGCTTGACTATTACAATATTGGGGCAATGGGACCTGCGGGCAGCATCAATAGCAGTGTGAATGAAATGGCCAAATGGGTAATCACTTGGATCAACAGAGGCAATTATCAAGGAAAAGAGATCATACCAGCTGGTTTTATTAGTAATGCGATGTCTGCTCAAATGGTATCAGGACCCGGAATACCAACAAAAGACAGACCTGATGTATTTTTTTCAAGCTATGGAATGGGTTGGTCACTCTCATCGTATAAAGGGCATTATCGAGTAGAACATGGCGGCAACATTGATGGATTCTCTGCCAGCACCAGTTTCTTCCCAACTGACAGTATCGGAATCATTGTTTTAACGAATCAAAATGCATCCTCTGTTACTGCTATTGTACGTAATATGATAGCAGACCGTTTATTGAAACTCCCTTTCTTTGATTGGAATAAAGATATTCTTGAAGCAAATAAAAAAGCCAAAGAAGCTGATAAAGCTGCCGAAAAAACTGTTAGCTCGAACCAACAAAAAAATACAAAGCCTTCGCATACGCTCAAAGGATATGAAGGAATCTATACTCATCCAGGTTATGGAAGCTTGGAAGTAATAGAGCAAAATGATTCATTGTTTGTACATATTTATGACAATGATCCTGCATGGCTGAAACATTTTCACTACGATGTATTCCAACCTTACAATGTTGGCAAGAGTGGTAAACCGGATACAACAGAAAATAGTCAGTTACGTTTTCAGTTCTTTATGAATGAATCAGGCGATATCAATTCACTTTCTCTAAAACTTGAACCAACAATTGATCATCTATCGTTCAAAAAAACACCAAGAACCGTTAAAACTTCTGCTGATGAACTCCAGAAATTTGTAGGAGAGTATGAACTAGGAGGTGCTGTTGTGAAAATATCTGTGAAAAATAATACACTGTTCGCATTGGTACCTGGCCAACCGGAATATGAACTATCAGCCATAGAAAATAACAGATTCGCCATTAAAATTTTAAACGGATACTTTGTGGCATTTGATGTGAATGGAACTGATGTGTCACAACTTACATTTCAGCAACCGAATGGGAACTTTGTTGCAAAAAGAAAAAAATAAAGCATTTATCGATTGAGTATGAATATTCAGATCAGAAGAGCAGAAAGAAGAGATTGCGCCAGACTACTAGAGTTGATTCATGAATTGGCTTTATATGAAAAAGCTCCTGAAGAAGTTACAGTTACACTCGAACATTTTGAAACAAGTGGCTTTGGTGAAAACCCTGTATGGTGGGCATTTGTAGCTGAATTTGATGGAAAAGTGGAAGGCTTCGCATTGTATTATATTCGTTATAGTACCTGGAAAGGACAATGTTTATATCTGGAAGATTTTCTCGTGACAGAAAGACTACGTGGACAAGGTGCCGGAAAACTATTGTTTGACCGTTTGATAGAAGAAGCAAAAGAAAAAGGATTCAAGCGAATGGTTTGGCAAGTATTGGATTGGAATGAACCTGCTATTAATTTTTATAAAAAGTACAACGCAACTTTGGATCCTGAATGGGTGAATGGGAGTCTTGATTTGTAGTGTAGTTGACAGTTGTTAGTTGACAGTTGACAGAAGAGAAAAAAATTCCTGTCAACTAACAACTATCAACTTACCCCTAGCTCACCCCATCCACCAACGCTTCTTTATAAATTTTCTGAACTAAACCTTGTAATACTTTACCCGGACCTGCTTCTGTGAAGTTAGTGGCGCCGTCTGCTACCATGGCTTGAACACTTTGTGTCCATTTAACGGCACCGGTCAATTGATCAATGAGATTTTGTTTGATGAGTTCGGGTTGAGTAATGCCCGCTGCGGCTACATTCTGATAAACAGGACAGATAGGCTGATGAAAGGTAGTAGCTTCAATAGCTGCAGCCAACTCCTCTCTTGCCGGAGCCATGAGTGGACTATGAAAAGCCCCACCAACAGGTAATACCAACGCCCTCTTAGCACCTGCGGCTTTCATTCTTTCACAAGCTATTTCAATTCCTTTTACGGAACCACTAATGACTAATTGTCCGGGGCAATTGTAATTTGCCGCTACTACCACTTCTCCGGTTTCTGTCTGTACTGCTGCACATATTTCTTCTACTTTCGCATCCTCTAAAGCCAATACAGCCGCCATAGTAGAAGGAACCAACTCACAAGCTTTCTGCATCGCTTTAGCCCTTATACTTACCAGTTGCAAAGCATCTTCAAAACTCAATGTTTGATTGGCTACCAAGGCTGAAAACTCACCCAGTGAATGTCCGGCAACCATATGAGGTGTAGGTGCTTCAATGGTTCTATACGCTACCACCGAGTGTAAAAAAACCGCAGGCTGTGTAACATTGGTTTGCTTGAGCTCTTCATCACTACCATTGAACATGATATCACTGATTCGAAAACCTAGTATATCATTGGCATTCTCAAATAATTTTTTAGCAGACGCATTCGACTCATAGAGGTTTTTCCCCATTCCACTAAACTGAGAGCCTTGTCCCGGAAATATATAAGCATGCTTGTTCATAATCCTTGTTTTAGTAACCGCAAAAAAACCTAATCCTGATGATATCCCAAATTTATTTTTATAGGAAGTCTATACTCAATATACCGGCACCGGAACTTTATACTTGACGAGTAAGTTTTTATATTCAGGTAATTTGAACAAGGGTTCAAGATCTGCATCATGCAACATATGTTCATAACTGTTGTAACCTGCCTGTAATGAAAGTTCCAAATATTCAAATGCCTTCGAAAAATTACCCAGGGTAGTATAAATACATGCAGCATTATGGTACTCATCAGCTAAAGCACCAATTTTGGCACTCGCATCAATGATCATTTTTTTAATAAAACGTTCAGCTGTTACTTTATCACCCATAGCTGCTGCTGCATAAGCATAGTCAGATGAAGTATCTTTTTTTTGTGTACCTGAAATCGTATAACTCATAGCTTTTTGATAATTCCCATTTGCCAGCTCAGTTTGTTTCATGCCTATTTTAAACACATCTCCTAATGCTTTGTAATTATTATATCCCGGTCTTAATGAAATTGAATTTTGTATATCCAATAAAGCACCTTGAGGATCGTTGTTTGAAAGTTTAAACTGACCTCTCTCCAGATAAAACCCTGCTCTTTGCGTTGAGTCTTTCAGGCCTATTGAAAAGGCTTTATTATAATTTTTTAAAGCTTCCGTCTTATTATTTTTCAGTTTATACAGATAGGCTTTATCCCAATAAAGAGTGGCATCATTTGGAGAAATGATTATTGCAGCATCAATTACTTCCATTGCTTTATTAAATTTTAAATTTCTTCTTTCATGTAAATAGTAATCTATATAACAGTTTGCCTTATCAGTATTTGTTGTGAGCAACGTAATAGCTTTTTTATAATCTGCAGTAGCGGCTTCATAGTCTTTATCGATTTCAGATCTGATTTTTCCTAAATACCAAAAAGCATATCCACTTTTGTCATTATATTTTAATGTCTTTACATAGCTAGCTTTGGCTTCATCATAATTTTTATTATCATAATAAATAGCTCCAAGCACAAGATGACCGGAAGCCAGCATTAGTGTATCATTACTATTTTTTGCTCTACCATCAAGCAGCCTAACAACTTCTAACATATCTGTTTTACAAAGCGCATAACTCTTATTATCAAGGTGCATTACCCCTCGTTCGTAAAGGGCTCTAATATTTTGCTTGTTTTTTGTTATGGATACATCTAAATCATCCATAACTTCTTTGATCGTATATAAAAGATCTTTACTCTTTACAAGAGCCCTTTTGAAATATAAATCAGACAGCTCTATATTACTCGTTGTAAGTTTAATGATATCAGAGTAAGTTGAAACAGCATTGTCAAATTCTTGGAGTTGTACATAACCTGAAACAAGCTTTTCTAAGAAAGTTTTATTTTTCGAAAAGCCATAATTATCCCTCATCTTCTCCATATCGTCAACTGCATAATCATAATCACCCATATCAAAATAAGCATTCGCCCTCAGTTCATAAAGCCTACCCGTAGATGACTTATCATTCGAATAATAAGACATTGCCTTAGTTGCATCACTGATTGCCAGGGTATAGTTTTTTTTATTCTTATATCCAATCGCCCTCCACCAATATGCTTCCCCATTCAAAGCAACATTCAATGATAAAGTTGCAGCATTGATGATGCCATCATTGTCACCCTTTTCGTTAGCCGTTCTTGCTTGTTTATTATAATCAGCAGATGTTTGTCCAATAGCCAAAAAGGAAATCAATAAAAAAACAGTTATCGAAAAGAGTCTTACTGTTATGCGTATCATGACCTGAGATTTTATGATAAAAGTATCGTTTATTCAAACGAAAAAAGTACCTATTTGAGGGTATTTTAAACAAAAAAAGCAGCTTTCGCTGCTTTCTTACTCCAACTCTTTTTAATTAAAACTCTGTTTTCAATTCCAGATATTTCAAAAATTCTTCTTTCGTTTTTTCTTCTTTGAATTTTCCACCATAAAAAGCTGTGATGGTTGAAGATGTATCATCTTCCACCCCCCTACTGGCCACACATAAATGTTTCGCATCAATTACAATGGCAACATCGTCTGTACCCAGATCTTTCTGTAACTCCTTTCCGATTTGCATCGTTAGTCTTTCTTGTACTTGCGGACGTTTCGCAAAATATTCTACCAGTCGGTTGAGCTTACTTAATCCAATCACTTTACCATTACTGATATATGCAACGTGTGCTTTACCAATAATGGGTACAAAATGGTGTTCACAGTTGCTATAAAAAGAAATATTCTTTTCTACCAACATCTCATTGTACTTATACTTGTTATCAAACAATGCAATGGCCGGTTTATTGGCGGGATTCAATCCCTGAAAAATTTCTTTCACATACATTTTTGCTACACGACGAGGTGTTCCCTTCAAACTGTCATCCGTCAAATCCAGTCCTAGGGTTTCCATGATGGCACGAAAATGTCCTTCAATCTCAGCGATTTTTTGTTCATCTGTTTTTTCAAAAGCATCAGCTCTCATCGGCGTCTCTACCGATGTACTGATATGATCATCCCCCATATCATCTATATGCATATCACTCAATTCAATTTGTTCTCCGTTAAGCCGGATATTCAACAAAGTTTCGTTCTGTTTCATACAATCTTATTTTTAAATCCAGATCCTTATCCAGTTTGGCACGCAACAATCGATAAATAACTATGGCAATATTTTCAGCCGTAGGATTGAGTGTTGCAAACTCCACTGTATCGAGGTTCAAATTTTTATGATCAAATCGTTTTATTACTTCTTCCTGAATTATATCACTCAGCAATTTCATATCAAACACATAACCCGTCTCGGCATTCGGTACACCACTCAGTTTTACTTCCAGTTCATAATTATGGCCATGGTAATTGGGGTTATTACAAAGACCAAATACTTTT
>CAYMQQ010000022.1:7250-30468 GCA_964392685.1 uncultured Sediminibacterium sp. | reverse complement strand
AATATGGTATCGTTCAAGAATGGGATTTTACACCATTCAGGTAGGTATACCCCTGATTAGATAAGTTTGATTTCTTGATCTTTGATTTCTTGATTTTATATATGAAAAAATAAATCAAAAAATCAAAGATCAAGAAATCACAGATCTCCAACGGAGTCCTTCGGACAAAAAATCAAAGATTATTCCTCAACCCTCAATATCATTCCCCCCGAATTGGCTGTAAACTCAGGTGCGTACATACATTGGATACTTGCATTACCTGTTGAGAATACGCCGGTGTGGGTGATGTATACAGGATAGTCGAATACATATGTCCCTTTATTCAGTTGACCAATAAAGAAATTGGTACTGGCATCTTTGGTGCTTTCATAATAGCCAAGTCTGTCTTGCCACTTGAATCCACTCAACACATTCACGGGTTCCATGGTGGCAGATCTTGTGTCTTTCAGATGTAGGTATTCCATCGGACGATCACTTTTGATGATCATTCTGACGATCACTTTATCGCCGGGTTTTACCACATCATTTTCTTTTAATGCTTCCAGTACTTTGCCGGCATTGCTATTTTTCTCAACAAACAATTCTTTGGTGATCGACAATGGAGTTGCAGATGGAGTGATCTTATCCATATCTTCAAAATATTGCCAATGTACAGCACCCCATGATATGGATTCCTTAGATGCAGTTCCTTTTGTTTGTACGGTGATTTCAATATTTCCCATCTCTTGTTTTACCAATCTACCCTCTACACGTTGCTGGAAATAACCTGTACCTGCTTCTTTTGTATGGGTTTGGTTATTAAAAACTGTATTACCTAGTTGGATGGTGATATTTTTATCCGTGTGCAGAAGGTCTGCTCCTGTCATGATCAATGAATAAGCGGCATCGGCAGTTGCTACCGTGGTATTCCAATGATTGGTTTGTTTATTCAGCAGCAACCAGTTTCTGGCGTGATTAATACTTTTTTGTCCGCCTACAAAATTTTGATCTTGCAAGACTTCTTGCAAAAATTGAATCACTGTACTTTGATGTTCTATCTGTGAAGTATACCATGAATAGCCGGATCGATCCTTCCAATAAAGGGTTGCTTTTGATGGATCTTCCACAGCATTTTCTAAAACAGTGCTGAGAATATTGACATTCACAAATCTCTTTTCGTTATTTCTAAAATAAACCAAGCCTAACAAAGACTTATTGTAAATACTTTGTCTTTGAATATTCTTCTTACCAAGTTCATAATAATAGCTATAAGCGTCATAAGTACCGGTTTGCTGAATATCTCTGAAGAAACTTCTCATATACAGATACTGAAGTTCAAATCCGGAAAGTATTGGCTTTACAGAATCGATCTTCGCAGCTTTTAATGCACGGTAGTCTCTAGTGATACTAGCATCAAGGAATTTTATGGCTTTATCGATGACCGGTTTAAGTCTGATAGCAATATCCGGTGTCATAGCTCCTAGTCTTTTTAGCTTACCAATACCTGTCATGATATAATTGGTCATATATCGATCTGCATAACCACCTTTGAACCAACTAAAGCTGCCATCGGGTAGTTGCATGTCTTCCAATTTTTTGATCAATTGATCTGATTGTTGGTTCATGCGAAAAACATCAAATAACAACGCCAAGTTTTTGTTTTTCTGTTCTTGTGTTTCGGCTTCAAAAACCCAAGGTGTTTCTTCCAGCATTACTTGTTTCAAAGATTCATTCAATTGAAGCTTGCTTTTTAATGCTACCGTATCTTTTTGCCAGGCTTCAAATACTTTCTTGATTTTAGCATCCTTATTTATGATATAGTGTGCCAATGCATTTGCATAAAACCTATTAAAGGTTTGTTCAACGCACTCATATGGGTATTCCATGAGATAGGGTAGAGAACGAATAGCTTCCCAAATGGGATTGGCTGTATAGCTGATGGTTAATGCTTCATGTGTTAAACTCGGACTATTGGCGTTGATGAGTTTTTCAAAACGAAATTTTTGGGTGGTGTCTTTTGTAATGAGGATGGGTAAACTTTCAGTTACCAATTGTCTGTTTGTCAAGACAGGAAGTGTATTTTCTTCACCATCACTATAATTACCTGCCTTCGCTACCAATCGCCAGGTTAGGGCACGATTGAAACTAAAAGGTATTTGAATAGGAAATTTCACAACTGCGCTCTGTTTAGCCGGCACAGTAAAATATTGTGAAGGAAATACATTTTGAAACCATCCATCCACTGAAGAACCCGCACTTGCATCAATGAGTTCCAGCATTATTTGTCCTGATAGCTCCTGATCACTTAAGTTAGAAACTTTGGCGCTGAATTCCATCTTATCACCTTCACGCATGAAGCGAGGAGCATTGGCTTGCACCATTAAGGTTTTCTGGGTAATGACATCAGCTTGTCCACCGCCAAAAGCCAGATCTTTATTATGTGCTATCGTCATCCATTTCCATTGTGTAACGGCTTCCGGCATCGTAAAACTGAAACTGTAGTTGCCGGTACTGTCTGCATGTAGATGCGGATAAAAAAAAGCTGTTTCATTAAAATTTTTGCGAAGGACTACAGGCGTTTGAGCATTCTTTGTGGTAATAATCAAAGCACCCTTTTCAGCTTTCTGTCCAAAGCGTTTAACTGCTTCAACCGGCTCGAGATACTCTGAAGAAATAATATCGGCAGGATTAATATTCGAAATACTGGGAACGATGACACCATCCACTAATAATAAACTACCCGGCACTATCGTGGAAACGCCTGCTCCTCTAATTTTAATATCACCATATCCTACAGAAGCATCATAAGAAAATAATCCTGAGGCGGTATCTTCATTAAGACCGGTTGTTGCTTTTTTTGTAGCAGCTGTTAAAACGGGTGGCGGACTCATGGCTTTATTCTGATCCATCAACTCATTTCGATGGTTACTGAAATAATACTTCGATGTGTATTGCAAACTTTCTATCAAGTGTTTTTTTGCTTGGATAGAAAGCAAGCTAGAAGGCTGTTGAGACCAATATTTAAGATTCTGAACCATCAAATCTTCGGAATTTGTGGCTATTCTGTCTAGTTCAACCTCTTGATACTGAACAAATGGAATGTCCATGTATTTGGCTAAAGATTGTTGTACGGTGAAATTATCTCCGGCATAGAAATAATTATTCCATCTGTTATTCGGCCATAATGCCGGTTTTGGCCATTGATGTTGCTTGAATTGATCTAAAGAAGCATCATACATGCCGGTGAGTACCTCTGCATCCGTATGATCACCTTTTAAACCCTTGATCTTGATCGTCCAATTTTCTTTACTTCCCGGTTCCGTTTTATTGCGATAAGAACTGTATTCAACATTCAATTGTTTATTGGTCCATGGAACATCGATCATGTATGTTTGTGAATACATTCTATTGTGAATCACATAGGCTTGGGTAATCATCATGCCACCTCTGTCTGTTTCGGTTGGACTAAAACTGATATCTGTCAATCCTTTTTGACGGGTTTGATATTCAAGAACAGCTTTTTTATTAAAGCGTTCTGTTTTGCTGATGACAAATATTTCATTTGCAGATACTCCATGAATAAATGCAGCAGTATCTCCCGGTTCAACTGTTTCTTTCTTTGTGAAAGTAAAATCATATTCAGGTGAGGGTAACTGTCTTGATACGGAATTAAATACCTTGACATAGTTCACTGTTTTTACGACAGTGCCATTTTTATCCTTGGTTGTTGCTGCTATTTCATAATGACCGGGTGGTAATGGGTTTGTCAAGAGAAACTTATCTGTTTTTTTTGTATCAATATCAGTTTGTTGCAACACAGATACCCTTGACCATGTGGATGGATCGGATTCATTTTCATACTCATCATTAGGGAATAATGAGATGAAATCTTTTGCATTGTATAAGAATAGATCAGGACGTTCCCATAATCTTTTTTTGATCAGTCTATCTGGATGTTGAAGTGAGGTGATTTTTATTTGAACAATGGCGGGTTCTTTTTCATTGCTTAAATTGGTTGTTAATACAGGAATCTCTTTCCATAGATTAGCATCTGCCCATTCGGGTATAGTTAGAGAAAGCGATAGTGAGGTATTGCTGGTAGTGATGGCAGTTTGTGCACTTCTTGTTTCGCCATTGGCATCTGTGACCGTTGCGCTGACAGAGAAATCAAATAATTGATTGGATTCTTTATCAATATTAATATCGTCAGTAGTGGCTTTGAATCTGATTTGAAAATTACCTGCGGCATCTGTCGTGAGAATTCCTTGGCTGATCTCTCTTCTGTTATAAGAATTGGCAGGTCTTTGACGGTAATTGTAATACCTAAATCTCACATCTCTTGTTACAGTATATGTCACTTTTGCGCCATCAATGCTATTCCCTGCGAATGCTCTAGCAGTACCGGAAACTGTGATGCTGTCATTGAGTTGATAGGCTTCCTTGGGTTTTTCCAGTATTACAGAAAATGTTGGTCGCTTGTATTCTTCAACTGAAACATAAGCAGACGAATTACCATATTCTCTTTTGGTATAGATAGAGTAGCTGCCGGTGAGCCCTTGCATAGGTAAAGTGAAACGACCACTAAATGATCCATAACTATTCAACTGATAGCGGGCAGAGTCAATCGTTTTTCTGTTGACATTTTGTAAGTATACCCAAATTGAATCCTTAGTGCTGATCACTTTGTTTTGTTGGGTCACATAGTCTTTCATGGTACCGATACCTTTGAAAAACAAGGTTTGTCCGGGTCTGTAGATGGATCTGTCTGTAAAAAATAAAATTCTTTTTGTTTTATTTTCATAGTCAGCTATTTCACCGTTCTCAGTAAGTTCCTTTGTTATTGGTTCGAAATAATTTTCATATTCTGTTCTGCTAAATGAAAGACGATCAGTTTTGGTTTCAAAAGTATACTTGTAAGTTGCATAGCTTTTTTTCTCTATGAAATTTAAATAGCCGTTTTTATCAGTCGTTTTTTTGGCAAGTAATTTCAGCTGATACTTATACAATGCAGAGTTATAAGTGTTTTCAAAGATTGATACAGTCACATTAGGCAATGGCTTACCTGTTTCACGATGTACTACAAAAATGTCATTTTTATTCTTAATATAACTAATATTGGAAATGATGAAACGTTGATGACTCAGCTTACTAACGGTATCATTTTTGAACATGGGGTCATTCGAGCATAATAATTCATATTCGCCAGATGGTAATTCAGGTAAGGCAATTTCAACACCGTGATATTGATGATCCGTTGTTTTTGGTAAGATTTGAGCAATGGTTTTAAATGGAGTAACCGATACAATTTTTTCCCAAAACTCATTTTTCCATACTTCAGCTTGCTGATCGTCATTTCCGGCTTTTAGAATACGGATATATAATGTATCAATATTTTTATAAGCTACGCGCGCTCGAAATTTTTTATTAATTGGGTTGACATGTTCTGTCTTGATAGACCAGCTTGGAACTGTTATTTCCGATAAAAGTGTTCGCATTTTTTGTACGGCTGGTAAGCTGGTATCAAAACTTGATTGTACATCAGTGATTATTTTTTTTGCATGGGTAAGTGCATATTGGTGTGTAGTATCAAAAAAAGGTTGATAAGAGTCACCCTTTCTTTTTTCATTAGCTGCTAAAACATACCAATACGAAGCGATTGCAGGAGTGCTAGGATATAATGCAGTAGTTTTTTTCAGGGTATTTTCATAATGATGATCTTTATTGGGAAATCTAGCTTGTTCATATGCCCATTCGATTCTTTCAAGATTGAATTGAAGTAGCCATCCCAAACTGTTTCGGTTTTTATGCTTTCTTAAAAGTTGCTGGTATAACTGTAGTGTTATGAAATGATGTGCGTCATCATTTGGGGAAGTAAATTTTGTTTCTATAAATTCATTCAATTCATTCAATACAGCAGGATCTTGTAAGGAGAAAAAATCACTGGTTCTGCTGACGAAATACTCTTCAGATTTATAAAAATCAATCGCTTCCACTAAGCATATATCTGCCAGGTCAAGCGGTGCATAAGAATAATAGCCTTTGATAAGAATGGCATCGTATTCATCCACTGTAATTTTCTCGAGAGAAGAAATATTTTTTAAGATTTCCTTGAATTGCAGAGCGATGTTTTTCCTGAAGTCATCAATAGTCCATGTATTGATATCTGTATTTTGATTATTCACAACAGACTTTCTGTTGTAAATAACCCATCTATTGTTTTGAAAATATTTTTGTAATTGTTTATTGAATAGTAAACGATATAAGCTTTGTACAACGGGATCGTTATTGTTTTTTATCTCGGCTTGGAGATCACCGGCTATTTCAACAGGTCCTTTAGCTGCAACAATATTTTCCAAAGAGTAACGATATATCAAACACTTAATCTTTTGGGCCGATAAGTTTTGCTTATTTGCTCTCTCATACAGTTGATTTACTTTATCTAAAGCTGTTTTAGTCAGCCCGTTTTTTAATATCAGTGTATCAATGTGTAACCATTCTATGGTAAAACTGGTGTCTTTTTGTTGGGAGAAAGAATTGATGGATACGAATAATAAAACTGCGAAAAGAAACTTCTTGAGCATCATGCATTGAAATTTAGTAGAAAAATACATCCTATTTCATAGGGATGCAAACATCCTGTAATATTCATACAAAGGGAGTTGGATTAACAAAAGTTTAGGGCAAAAAAGAAGCTTGCAGCAATTGCTACAAGCTTACCCCCAATTTGTAGTTGTTGTTTATCCTTGCGGACTGATTTTCCAACAAGTGCAATTTCCATTTTTTTAATGATAACGCAATACCTGTAAATGGGTATTTTATCTTGGTAACAATTAAATAATAGGGAAAGAAATAAGAAACAAGGAACAAGAAACAGGAAACAAGGAAGTTTCAAGTGAGCAAGAAACAAGTTTAAATAGCGCCGGACTTTATTCCGGCGAAAAGAGGAATGGGGAAGTAGAAGAAACAAAAAACAAGAAACAGGAAACAAGGAGGTTTCAAGCGAGCACGAAGCAATTTTAAATAGTGCCGGACTTTAGTCCTGTGAAAAGAAGAGTGGGGTAGTAAAAGAAACAAGAAACAGGGAACAAGAAAGTTTCAAGTGAGTAAGCGATAATTTTAAATAGCGCCGGACTTTAGTCCGGCGAAAAGAAAATAGGAGATATGATTACATGTATAAAACAACAACACCCGAAATTTTTCGGGTGTTGTAAAAGAAAATGATATGAATTTGCTGATTACTTTTTGAGAGCTGCAGCCATTGTTTTACCAATGTCAGCAGGGCTGGCTACTACATCGATACCACATTCTGCCATGATTTTCATCTTAGCTGCTGCAGTATCATCTGCACCACCGATAATAGCGCCGGCATGTCCCATACGACGTCCCGGAGGAGCGGTTTGTCCTGCAATGAAACCAACCACTGGTTTTGTTTTATTGTCTTTGATCCAACGCGCAGCTTCTGCTTCCATGCTTCCGCCGATCTCACCGATCATGATGATACCATCGGTTTCAGGATCGTTCATTAGTAATTCAACGGCATCTTTTGTAGGTGTACCAATGATGGGGTCACCACCAATTCCAATCGCTGTACTGATACCTAAACCTGCTTTCACCACTTGGTCAGCAGCTTCGTATGTTAGCGTACCACTTTTAGAAACGATACCGATGCGACCCGGTTTGAATATAAAGCCTGGCATGATACCTACTTTAGCCTCGCCTGCTGTAATAACACCCGGACAGTTAGGTCCGATCAAGCGGGTGTTTTTACCCAAAAGATAGTTTTTCACTTTTACCATATCCTGAACAGGAATACCTTCTGTGATACAAACAATCAGGCCAATTCCTGCATCGGTAGCTTCCATGATCGCATCTGCCGCGAAAGCAGGGGGAACGAAAATGATACTTACATCAGCACCTGCAATTTTAACTGCATCAGCTACGGTATTGAATACCGGACGATCCAAATGCGTTGAACCGCCTTTGCCCGGTGTTACTCCGCCAACTACATTGGTACCATATTCAATCATTTGGGTAGCATGAAATGTACCTTCTGTTCCGGTAAAGCCCTGAACAATGATCTTCGAGTTTTTATTCACTAATACTGCCATGGTAATGGTTTCTTGTATTTGAAATTTGCGGCAAAAATAGGAGAAAATGAACGGATACCACCCAATGATCTAAACTTTGTTCAATAGATGCCTCAGATCAGCGTCCAATGCTAAAAAAAGAAGAATATTCAAAATTCAAACTCGCCCAGTAACTCTGCCAATCTGCTTTTTCATCCCCATTGAGTCTTTCCATATAAACAGCACTTACCATAAATGGACCTGAATATCTTTTCACAGTCACTATTCCACGATTATTTGTGCGGTATTCCTGCATCTGAGTTGTACCATTTTTTTCTCGGTGCCAGGTCTTTACCAGCAGATTGACCAATGGCTTCCCCTTGAACAATACCCTGAATTTCACAGTAGGTGGGTTATCGGAAGGTAACCTACCAGGGCTGGCGTAGGGGTTTTCAAATGGAATTATATCGAGCGGAAGACTTGTCGGCTCAGTACAGGCATCTGTTTTTACATCACCTACCTGGATAATGGTTTTTACAGAACGCTGATAGTATTCCTTACCCGGTCTTTGATTTTCATTATTTTTTTGCCGGAAATTCAAGGCTGTCTGCAGTCCATCTTCTTTCAAATAATCATTGAATTTGTCACTTTCCAACTCAATATGCGAATTGATACTGTTGAATACCACCATATGCGTGCCTTCGACCTGTAATGGCAATCTGATGGAATCTCCCTTTTGGATGGATAGTTTGTCAGCAATATCCACCATTGTTCCATTGGGGAGATAATGGGTGAGTCGTTTGATTTTTTCTTTATTGCCCGTCCAATTTTCTCCTGTGAAATTTTCACCCACCTGAAAACGAATCAATGCGATGTCTCGGATGGTATAAAAATATTTATCAGGCGACAGCCAAAACTCGTGAGCAGAGAGTAAAAAGGCTGCCATAAGAAACAAGAATGACAAAAGCAGTTTTTTCATTCCTGCAATGTACTTAAATGAAATTGGAATACAGCCGAGTACGGAAGACTAGTTAGATGGTTGAAAATCGATCATCCGTAGCATGGATTTATTGCCACTGAGGGCACTGAAATACACTGAAGTTTTTCTTTCTGTGCGTTTCTGTGCCCTCAGTGGCAATTATAACTTAAGAAACTAACTACAACTTATAAAACAACCTACTATCATTACCAACAGCACTGGTTACTCTCAAGAAATAAGGACCTGTTTTTAACTCTACAGCAGGAATTTCAATAAAATTATTACCGCTGAGTAATCCTTTCTTGGTTTTCCATTTGATGGTGCCATAAATATCATAGATGCCAATCTCCACTTCAACACCCACTTTGGCCCAGATAGTCGTTACAAAACGGGATATAACCGGATTGGGATTGATTTGGATGATTTTGATGCGCTGACTAATAGGTTCATTCACCGTACTGTCTTTTATTTCGAATACTTTACATACTTCACTACTACAACCCGAAGCAGTTTTTATTTTCAGACAAACTGTGTATATACCTTTCTGGCGGTATTCTTTTTCCGGTGCAATTATGTTTCCACCTAATTCAGTACCGTCGCCAAATTTCCATTTGCGTTCAATGATACTGTCACCTGCAATAGCTATTGATCCAATACTATTGAATTTTATTTTTTTCTGTGCTAGTCTTTGATCAGAGAATGTAGCAACACATTGATTGTTGGGAGCTGTATACGTGATCTTTTCACAATACTTGCTTTCACAACCTTTTGCTGTTTTAATAACCAGGCAAACATTATATACCCCTGATTTACGATATTGATAGATCGGGTCTTTTCTGTTGCCTGTTAAAGCGGCAGAGCTATCGCCAAAATACCATGTCCTGCTGATAATACTATCACCCGGTGGTGCTACCGCGCCCAGACTATTAAACTGAATGGACTGTTCTTTCTTTGTATAACTAAATATGGCTTTACAATACAAAGGTGGATTCGTAATCGTAGAATCTTTAACAAGAATGCTACTGCAGTACATGGCTTCACAACCCTTTGCGGATTTTATTTTCAAACAAACGGTGTAGGAGCCGGTGTCTTTAAAAGTTTTTGAGACACTTATTTCATTCCCATCAATAGCCGTTCCATCACCAAAAATCCAGATGCGCTGTATGATGCTGTCGCCATTGGATGCCAAACTTCTGCCACTGTTAAATCTAAAACTACGATTACCGTTTTTATCAAACGTATACATGGCAGTACAAATAAGAGGTTCTTCAATTTCTATAGTAGCACAATACCTGCTTTCACAACCTTTGGCAGTTTTTGTATACAGACATACTTGGTATTTACCGGATTTGCTGTATTGGTACACAAGTTCTTTAGCGCCACTTTCTATTATTTTGCCATCACCCAAAATCCAGCCATACTTTACAATACTATCATTGTTGATAAAACTGCTGGTGCTATTGAAGACTACTTTTTTCCCATCTATTCGGAAACTGAATTTAGCCTGACAGGTAAGCGTTGGTGCTACGATTGAGTCGCGTACAACGATGGTTGTACATACTTTGCTTTCGCAGCCCTTTTGCGTTTTAATGTAAAGGCAAACATTATACGCACCCGTGTCTTTAAATTCTTTTAGTGGACTGATTTCTCTTCCTTCAAGTATACTGCCATCACCGAAGGTCCATTTTCTAAGGAGGATACTATCGCCGGCAGGTACTGTACTATTCTTTGAACTGAATCGGAATGTTTTTCCCTGAAGTTTTTCATATGTCAGTACTGCTTTGCAATTTGTTGGTGGAATGCTACTACCAGGTGTACAGAGTATAAAATTGCTTTCTGCGTAGTTGCTGATGTTATTGATATTGGGATGATTGATGAGTAGTTGCCCATCACAATTCTCTGTACTCACTTTTATTTTCGTAATAGTAGTGTTACAACGAATCGTATCTATATAAAAACCATTCGGATTGGTTTTTACTGTTTTGACTATATAACAGGCTGCAGATCCATTACTGCTATCGAGTGTAATGCTGATTACTCTGTTGACCGCAGGTTGACCATTGCTGTATTTTACGGTACCTTTTACTATGATGGTATTTGCAAAACTGCCAAGCGGAAGTAATAAAAGCATGAGACGGCAGATCAATCGAATGACGTTTTCCATAGGTTTAGTTTTTTGATCTCTTTAACAGATACCATCTTTTTCAGTACTGCAGTCTAGACCTTATATTTTTTTATAACGCTATTATTCTAGGTCAAGAAACGTTGTGTAACCTCTGGTTTCTCATGTTCTCTGCAGTAAATAAGGAGATGGTTTACCGCAGAGAACATGAGAAAGGAGCGTTTACGCAGAGACATTTATTCATCGGGAACTCTTTTGCGGTAATTGGGAGAAAAATCAGACATCAGACATCCAACATCATAAAATCCCCCCAAACCCCTACTTTTGCGGCAGAAATAAACCTTATTATGGCAACTACATCAGACATCAGCCGTGGCATGATTTTAAAGCTAGACGGCAGCTTATATTCAGTGGTAGAATTTGGTGAGAACAAAACAGCCCGTGCAGCAGCAAAGGTTTGGGCCAAGCTGAAAGGGGTAGATAACAAACGTTCTATTGAAAAAACTTGGAACAGTGGAGAAAACATTTTCCCTGTGCGCGTGGAGAAAAAAGCCTTTCAGTTCCTGTATAAGGACGAAAGTGGTTTCAACCTGATGAATAATGAGACATTCGAGCAGATTGCGCTGGCGGAAGAAATGATTGACGCTCCTCAGTTTTTGAAAGATGGTTCTGAGGTGTTTGTTTATATCAATACCGAAACCGATCAGCCTATTGGTGCTGAATTACCTGAAAAGATTGTTTTAAAAATCACTTATTGTGAGCCGGGTTTAAGAGGTGATACCGCTACCCGCGCACTAAAAGCTGCTACTGTTGAAACAGGTGCTACCGTAATGGTACCCTTGTTTGTTGAAGATGGCGAACTGATCCGCGTAAACACCAAGACCGGTGATTATGTAGAACGCGTTAAAGAATAATGTAATTCGTTTATAATAAGAAAGGCACTTTTGAGTGCCTTTTTTAGTTACAAAGAATAGTTGACAGAAAGAAGGATATTGTATTCCTGTCAACTGTCAACTATCAACTGTCAACCTCAAAAAAGAATATCCCCAAAATCAAAGAAATCCCCTGTTTTTATCAAAAAAAGGCTATTTTGCCCCCCGATTTGACCTAAACTAACCGATTTTACCCCAAAAATTGCCATTATGGATTTAAAGCAAATTCACGAGTTGATCAAGATCATCAATAAGAGTAATATTGGTGAAATCAGTATAGAAGATAAAGATGGTAAGGTAACCATCAAGCAGAAAGAAGAGCCTGCAGTAACAGTAGCTGCTGCTCCTGCGCAGGTTTTCCATACGGCTCCTGCTCCAGCCGCAGCTCCGGCACCTGCAGCTGCAGCCCCGGCTGCTCCCGCTGCTCCTGCTGCCCCGGCTCCTAAGTCAGACAACCTGATCACGATCAAAAGTCCTATGATCGGAACTTTTTACCGCAGAGCTTCTCCGGATAAGCCTGTTCTTGCAGACGTAGGTGCAGAAATCGCACCCGGAAAAGTGGTTTGTATCATTGAAGCCATGAAACTTTTCAATGAAATTGAAAGCGAGATCAGCGGTACCATCGTTAAAGTATTGGTGGATGACGCAAGTCCGGTAGAGTATGATCAGCCTTTGTTCCTGGTAGAACCTAAGTAATTTGAAAATGCGGCAATTCTTTTCGCATTTAGCGTGACGAATATGAACAGAATCTGCAAAGACTGTTCAGTATTACAATTTTCAATCCGCCTAAGGCGGATCAAATCTTCAAATTAACTACATGTTCAAGAAAATATTGATTGCCAACAGGGGAGAGATTGCACTTCGTGTAATTCGTACCTGTCGTGAGATGGGGATCAAAACAGTAGCCGTTTATTCTACAGCAGATAAAGATAGTTTGCATGTGAAATTTGCGGATGAAGCTGTTTGTATTGGAAAGCCCCATGGAGTTGATTCTTATTTGAATATACCCCACATTATGGCTGCGGCTGAAATCACCAATGCCGATGCTATTCATCCGGGATATGGTTTCTTGGCTGAAAATGCCCGCTTCTCTCAGATCTGTGCCGATCATGGTATCAAATTTATTGGCCCTACTCCTGAGATGATTAATAAAATGGGAGACAAAATCACTGCGAAAGAAACCATGATCAAAGCCGGTGTACCTGTTGTACCCGGGGGAGAAGGTTTGCTGGAGAGTGTAGAAGAGGCTAAGAAATTAGCCAAAGAAATCGGCTACCCCGTTATCCTGAAAGCAACTGCCGGTGGTGGTGGTAAAGGGATGCGTGTGGTGAATGAAGAAAGTGAATTGGAAAGAGCTTATACCACTGCTCGTACTGAAGCAGCAGCCGCATTTAAAAACGATGGCGTTTACATGGAGAAATTCGTGGAAGAACCTCGTCACATAGAAATTCAGGTAGCAGGCGATCAATATGGCACTGTTTGTCATATGAGTGAGCGCGATTGTTCTATTCAACGTCGTCACCAAAAACTGGTAGAAGAGTCGCCATCTCCATTCATGACACCGGAGCTGCGCAAAAAAATGGGAGAAGCTGCTTGTAAAGCTGCTGCTGCTATCAATTATGAAAGCGTAGGTACCATCGAGTTTCTCGTAGATAAACATCGCAATTTCTACTTCATGGAAATGAATACCCGTATTCAGGTAGAACATTGTGTTACGGAGGAAGTGATCAATTTTGATTTGATCAAAGAACAAATCAAAATTGCCATGGGTGAGAAGATCAGTGGAAGAAACTATGAACCACAAATGCATGCGATTGAATGTCGTATCAATGCAGAAGATCCATACAATGATTTCAGACCTTCTCCCGGTAAGATCACTGTGTTACATACACCGGGTGGACATGGGGTTCGTGTAGACAGTCATGTGTATGCCGGTTATGTGATTCCTCCATATTATGATTCTATGATCGGTAAACTGATCACCATCGCACAAACTCGTGAGGAAGCCATTGATACCATGTATCGTGCACTGAGTGAGTATGTGATTGAAGGTGTGAAAACAACCATTCCATTCCATTTGCAACTCATGCAAAATGAAGATTTCAGGAAAGGAAATTTCACTACTAAGTTTTTGGAAACATTTAAGATGAAATAAATTGAATCTAATTATTATTAAGCCCCAATATTTTCTTGGGGCTTTTTTTATTACAGATTTTTCATTCATGAAATGTTATTTTTAGTATTCAATATATTATATGATTAGAAAATCATGGATTCATATTTGTGTTTTGTTTTTAGTGATTATTGTATTTGGTTGTGGAACAAGTTCTTCCATTTTGCCTCATGAAGGCTATGTTCAAGTAAAAGGAGGGCGAGTATGGTATCGCGTATTTGGTGAAGGTAAAGGCACGCCCATCATGATGTTACATGGTGGTCCGGGTGGAACCAGCAGATCATTTTATCAGTTTGAAGAGATCGGAAAAGATCGCCCCGTTATTATTTTTGATCAACTAGGTGGGGGTAGATCAGATTATCATACAGACTCAACATTGTTAACTGTCGATAATTTCGTTGAACAGGTGGAAGCGGTTAGAAAGGAATTAGGATTAACATCTTTCTACCTACATGGACATTCCTGGGGAACGGCTTTGGCATTGGAGTATTATCTCAAATATCCTCAAGCTGTAAAAGCCATCTCTTTTAATAGTCCATATTTCAGTACAAAAGTTTGGAAAGCAGATGCTGATACGCTGATTGCATCTTTACCCGATTCTATTCAACAATACATTAAGACAGGAGAACAAACCCATTCATTCGACTCTCCCGAATACCAACGCGCCAATACTTTTTTTGCCAAAAATTTCGGATTGAGAACAGAGCGAAAAAAAAGTGAACTGGATACTGCTGAAGCCAAGAGTAATAAATTCATTTATCGCTACATGTGGGGACCTACTGAGTTTACATCTACAGGTTCTTTGCTGAATTATGATCGTATTGAAAGCTTGAGAACCATTCAAGTACCGGTACTTTTTATTACCGGAGAATTTGATGAAGCCAGACCACAAACTGTACAGCGTTTCCAACAAATGGTACCTGGAGCAAAGTTCGCTGTGATACCCAATGCCGGACATTCAACGATGCATGATAATAAAGAAGAGAATATTAAAGTACTGAAAGCATTTCTTACTGAGGTAGAATAAAATTAGCCACAGATTCACAGACTAATTAAATGGTAATCTGTGAATCTGTGGCTAAAATCAATGCGGTAATAATTATCTACCACCACCTCTACCGCCACCCGGACGAGTAGCAAGAATATCCATTACTTTTTTAATTTGTTCTTCAGGAATACCTGCTTTCGCCATTCTTTTTGCTCTCATCTCACTAATCTCTTTCATCTTTGCAGTTCTGTCTTCGTCACTCATCTCTCTGAAGTTGAAACCAGCCATGTAAGAACGGTCCGTCATAATAGCAATTACAGAGTCTGTGTGTACTGGTGAAAGTCCAGCAGGCTCAAGTCTCTTTTTCATCATGGCGATTCTTTCTTCAGGTGTCATTTGTGGTCCGCCACCACCTTGAGCCATTGCAGTAGAGCTGATCAGTACAACGGCTAATAATCCGATTAATTTTTTCATGGTTTTGAGTTTAGTTTTTATTAGACAGAAAGTTATCATTTAGGTTTATTCAGCAAAAGATGTTTTCGGTGAATGGTGATTAGGGAGTGGTGAATGGGGCGGTGGTAGTCCATGGTCGATAGTCGATAGTCCATTGCAAGAAATGAAGTCAATGTCATCTTCCTACTATGGACTATCGACTATGGACCATGGACTAAAAAAGCCCCACGCCGGGAACGGCACAGGGCTATGATTGCTCAAGTCAAAAAGAAAACGTTTATCTTAAAAACAACATTTCGCGATACTTAGGCAGTGTCCATTTTTCATCATCAACGAGGTGTTCCAGTTTGTCAACATGGTAACGGATCTCATCGAAATAGGTAGACTTAATAGACTCGTATGCGATGGCTTTTTCACGTGAGTGCTCAATATTGTTGGCTACTTTACGCGCTTCTACCATGGCATTTACTTTATCGTGAATCACCTGAATATGTTCGCTTACTTCTTTCAGGATATTCAGTTGGCTCTTGTAAGCAGATTCGGCTAGTCCCGCAGATTTTAATCCATTGATATTGGTCAATAATTCATTCTGATAAGAAATAGCAGCCGGAATAATATGGTTGATTGCTAAATCACCCATCACTCTTGCTTCGATCTGTACTTTCTTGATGTATTTCTCCAGTTCAATCTCATGACGTGCTTCTAATTCAACATGGGTATATACACCATTGTTTTCAAACAGTTTCTTGGCTTTGTCTGTTACAAAAGCATCTAGAGCTACCGGAGTTGTTTTCAGATTTGGTAGACCTCTGCGTTCTGCTTCTTTATGCCATTCTTCACTATAGCCATCACCTTCAAACAATACATTTTTGCTTTCTACAATATAACGCTGAATCACTTGCATGATCGCGATTTCTTTTTTGTCGCCTTTTTCAATGATTGCATCCACATCTGCCTTGAATTTCTTCAAAGTATCTGCCATAATGGTATTCAATACAGTCATGGAGATAGCACAGTTTGCAGAAGAACCTACTGCGCGGAATTCAAATTTATTACCGGTGAAAGCAAATGGAGAAGTTCTGTTACGATCGGTATTATCCAACAGTAACTCAGGGATGCTGCGATGTAAATCAAGTTTCAGGATCGCTTCATCTTGTTCATCGAACTTAGTGCTAACACGGGTTTCAATATCTGATAAAACCTTCGCTAGGTATTGTCCAACGAATACTGAAATGATGGCAGGAGGAGCTTCGTTAGCACCCAAACGATGATCGTTTGGAGCAGAAGCAATGGCTGCGCGCATGATATCCGCATAGTCATGAACCGCTTTGATCGTGTTCACGAAGAAAGTCAGGAACATGAGATTGGTCTTTGGTGTTTTACCGGGAGCTAACAAGTTTACACCTGTATCCGTAGCCATACTCCAGTTGTTGTGTTTACCGCTACCGTTGATACCTGCAAATGGTTTTTCATGCAACAATACTACCAGCTTATGGCGCTTGGCAACACGTATCATGACATCCATCAATAAAGTATTGTGGTCAACTGCGATATTTACTTCTTCGAAAATAGGAGCACACTCAAACTGAGCAGGTGCTACTTCATTGTGACGAGTACGCAAAGGAATACCGAGCTTGTAAGATTCTTGTTCGAAGTCGCGCATAAATGCATATACACGCTCAGGGATAGATCCAAAATAATGATCTTCCAATTGCTGTCCTTTTGCAGGTGCTGCACCAAAAACGGTACGTCCGCATTGAATCAAATCCGGACGGGCAGTTGCCAATGCTTCATCGATCACAAAATATTCTTGTTCCCAACCGAGGGTAGGGGTTACTTTGGTAACATTCTTGTCAAAATAATGACAAACCTCAACAGCAGATTTATTCAAAGCCTCAATGGCTTTCAACAAAGGCGCTTTATAGTCAAGAGATTCTCCCGTGTATGCAACAAATATGGTAGGGATACATAATGTTTTACCCTGTCCGATTTCGATGATGAATGCCGGTGAAGAAGGATCCCATGCTGTATAGCCACGTGCTTCGAAAGTAGCGCGCAAGCCACCGCTAGGAAATGAAGAAGCATCGGGTTCTTGCTGGATCAAGGCAGCGCCGTCGAATTCTTCGATTGCAGTACCATCTCCTTTAAGGGTGAAGAAAGAATCGTGCTTTTCAGCAGTAGTACCCGTCAAAGGTTGAAACCAGTGGGTATAGTGTGTAACGCCTTTGCTTTCAGCCCAGGCGCGAATGCCATTGGCAATTTGATTAGCTACATTACGATCAATTTTTTTGCCACCGCGGATGCTGGTGATCAAACTTTTGTAGGCTTCATCACTTAAGTATTCACGAGCTGTTTTCAGGGTAAATACGTTGGTTCCGAATATTCCTGTGATCTTGGCACTGGCCGGAACGGCTGTTTCAGTGTTGTTGATGTTACTGATTGCGTCGAAGCGTAAAGACATAGGGTTGTTTTTTTTGACTGCGTAAAATTAGGCGTAAAAAATCTGAAAACGTCATTTTTTGTGTGAACTGGTGCGAAAAAATGCCCTTTTTGTGAAAAAAATAATATATGTGTATTTTTTTAATTTTTAAACTTATAAAGTTTAATTTTCTCTAAATAGTTGATTATGATTTTATTATCTCTGAAAATCTAATTTCTTTTAAATTCCATGGATTATTTACATTTTTTATAATGCAATTACATTTCAAGTCTTTTTGCAAAATGAATTAGAGGAGATATTGAAAATAAATAAAAAGAAGATAATATGTTTATTTTTTTTACTATTTTGTATAATTCTAATATAAAATCAATTGATAATTGTAATTGACTTAATATGAAAAAAATTCTTCTTCTATTGATGATTCTTCCGCTATTGTCTCAAGCTCAATCAAAAGTTTCAGGCGTTGTCACTTACTTTTTTAATAAATATCAAGGAGATAAAGCAGATATTGGCTCTAAAGTATATCTCATTACAAATAACGAAATTTCGAAACATGACATTAACGCAATAGATAGTTTTCAAATTGGAAAAACATATCGAAAACTTTATTCTGACTACATATTGATGAAGGCAGAATATCTTCCTCTGGTTAAACAGTATGAAGGGAAAAAGCGGTACAAAGAAAAATATGATGAGTATAAGGCACACTATGACGATTTAGATAAGAGTGTAATAAAATATTATAATGAATGCCTCAAATATGGAGTTGAAACCGATGAAAAATTTAAGATATTGGATGAACGAGTTTTCCGAACTTTATATATGTTAACTGAGTCTGCTGTATCGAAAACCACAGTTGATGGAGTTGGTAATTATTCCATTTTAGCTGCTCCAGGTGTCTACTACATTTTGATAGTATCAAAAAACCGTACTGGAACAAGTATTTCCGATGTTATGGGGAAATTTTACTTGAAAAGATTCGAAATAAAAACAAATGAAAATGTTGATATGAGTTGCCGGTTTGATCTTTACTAGAAACTAGTTAAGTCCCCAATATTTTGTCCTAGTTTAACAGAATTGATATGCTTACACAAAAGCCAAACTATTTAGGATAACATGGCTTTTATGTAACAATTCTTAAACTCCTCCGTTCTACTGAAAAACACCTGATTATGAAAAAAATATGGGTATTAGCCTTACTGTTGATCAGTATAGGAGCTTCATCTCAATGGAATTGGAAGCGGATTGATGGAAATGGAATTTTGAAAAAGGAAACCAGAAAAGTGGAACCTTTTACAGGGATCAGTTCATCCGGTTCATGGGATGTGATGGTGGCTTATGGTAACAGCACCGATGTACAAGTGGAAGGGGATGAAAATTTATTGGAACATATTGAGACCGTAGTTGAAAATGGTAAACTCTATATCCGTGCAAAAAAGTATGGAAATATCCGGTCAAAAAATAAGATTACAGTGTATGTAACTGCCACAAAACTTCAGCATCTTTCGCTTTCGGGTAGTGGTGACATCATTGGTAGAGGTGAATTCAAAAATGAGGGCACTACTAATGTTATCGTCTCTGGTTCAGGTAATATTCGTTTTGAATTTGACAAGTTCAATGAAATCGATGCTTCTGTATCAGGAAGTGGAGGTATTAAAATGAAAGGTACCGCTAAAGAAATTGAGGCCCGTATCAGTGGTAGTGGTAATATAGATTGTAAAGAAGTGATCTCCGATGATGCAAGTGCCCGTATCAGTGGCAGTGGTAATATAAAAGTTCATGCCAACTCATCTATCGATGTTCATATCTCCGGCAGCGGAAATGTTCACTACTCAGGCGGCGCCCAAAACATCCGTACACATAAGAATGGTAGTGGAAGGATTGTGAAGGGCTGAGAAATGAAAAGTGAGAGGTGAAAAGTGAAAGGTGAAAAGGTGAAAAGGTGAAAGGGGGATGATAACTATCAGTGTCCGATTTGTCCTACCATAAGCCATGGACCATGGGCTATGGACCATGAACCATAAGCCAACCAACCTTTCACTTTTCACCTTTGACTTTCTTACTTACCTTCGCAGCATCATGGAAATTACCGTTCAAACCGCCGAAAAACTGCGTCTTACAGCAGAAGAATTCGAACTCATCAAGCAAAAACTAGGCAGAACTCCCAACTTTACTGAGCTATGTGCTTTTAGTGGTATGTGGAGTGAACACTGTAGTTATAAAAACTCCATCAAATGGTTAAAAACCCTTCCCCGTGATGGTGGAAGAATGCTAGTAGCAGCCGGTGAAGAGAATGCCGGATTGATGGATATGGGTAATGGGTTTGGAGTGGTATTCAAAATTGAAAGTCATAATCACCCCAGCGCTATTGAACCCTTCCAAGGGGCAGCTACCGGCGTAGGGGGTATCCAAAGAGATATTTTTACGATGGGAGCAAGACCCATTGCTTCATTGAATAGTTTACGCTTCGGAAATTTAAAAGATAAAAAAACACAACGTTTGTTGAGTGGTGTGGTACATGGTATCGGTCACTATGGCAATTGCTTTGGTGTACCAACGGTAGGGGGCGAAGTCTATTTTGAAGATTGTTATCATACCAATCCATTGGTGAATGCCATGAGTGTGGGTATCATGAAGGCAGGTGATATGATCAGTGCCACTGCCGCTGGTATTGGTAACCCTGTTTTCTTTGTAGGAAGTGCAACCGGTAAAGACGGTATTGGTGGTGCGTCTTTTGCATCTGCTGATATCACTGCTGAAAGTGCTGAAGAACTACCTGCAGTTCAGGTGGGTGATCCATTTCAAGAAAAGAAACTTTTAGAAGCTTGTTTGGAATTGATCGATACCGGTGCTGTAGTAGGTATGCAAGACATGGGTGCAGCTGGTATCATCTGTTCTACTGCTGAAATGAGTGCGAAAGGTGGAGTAGGGATGCGTATCGATCTGGAAAAAGTGCCTACCCGTCAACAAAATATGAAAGCTTGGGAACTGTTACTAAGTGAAAGCCAAGAACGCATGTTGATCGTTGTTGAAAAAGGTAAAGAGGAAGCAGTATTGAAAGTATTTGAGAAGTGGGATCTTTCAGCCAGTAATATTGGAGAAGTAACCGGTGATGGCTTATTGAAATTCTATATGCATGGAGAATTAGAAGCCGAAATTCCGGCACATGAACTGGTACTCGGCGGTGGTGCTCCTCAGTACACGCGCGAATACCGTGAACCCAAATATTTTGAAAAGATCAAGGCGTTTGATATTAATAGTATTGCAGATGTAACAAATCTTAAAGCTACCGCAGAACAACTTGTTCAGATTCCTAATATCGCTTCTAAGCGTTGGGTATACACGCAATATGATAGCATGGTGGGAGCTGCGAATACTTCTACTAACTCACCTAGTGATGCAACCGTAGTATTGGCAAAGGGAACCGGAAAAGGATTAGCAGTAACGGTGGATTGTAATAGTCGCTATGTATTTGCTGATCCATACAAAGGTGGAATGATTGCTGTAGCGGAAGCAGCCAGAAATATTGTTTGCAGTGGTGGGGAACCCATCGGTGTTACCAACTGTCTCAACTTTGGTAATCCTTATGATCCTGAAGTGTACTATCAATTCGTGAAAGCCGTTACCGGAATGGGCGATGCTTGTAGAAAATTCAATACCCCTGTAACAGGAGGTAATGTGAGTTTCTACAACCAGAATCCGGATGGACCTGTATATCCAACACCAACCATTGGTATGGTGGGTATCGTAGATGATGTACATGCTAAGATGACCCTTGATTTTAAAAATGAAGGAGATGTGATCATACTGATAGGTACACAACAAAATGATATTGCTTCTTCAGAGTACTTACATAAACTCAAAAAAGTAGAATTTTCTCCTGCCCCACATTTTGATCTGGATGAAGAATATACAGTTCAACAATTGATTGCATCATTCATCAAAGAAAAGAAAATCAATAGCGCACATGATATCAGTGAAGGTGGATTAGCCATCACTTTATTGGAAAGTGGTTTCCATCGTAACCTAGGGTTTGCAGTACAAGCCAATAGTGCTATTCGTAAAGATGCTTTCTGGTTTGGAGAAGCGCAAAGTCGTGTAGTGGTGAGTTGTTCCGCAGAACAATTAAATAATATTGAAGCAGCAGCTCAAAAAGCAGGTATTGCTTTTGCCGTTTTAGGTACCGTTACTTCAGGTAATATCGAAGTAAATGGCGAATCATGGGGTAATATTGATACCTGGAAAAATTTGTATGATACTGCTATTGAAAAACTGATCAAGTAAACATGTCGGAAAACCCTTCCTATATCATTGTCACCGGAGCTGCCGGATTTATCGGTTCTCGTATGGTGAAATACCTGAATGAATTAGGATTTCGGGATTTGATACTAGTAGATGATTTTGGCATTGAAGCCAAGAGAAAAAACTGGGAACAAACTGCTTATGCACATATCGTTGAGCGATACAATCTCATAGATTGGTTGGAACTCCATCAACCCCAAATTGGATGTATTATTCACCTTGGAGCCAGAACAGATACCACAGAGTTTGATTATAGCATTCATGAAACACTGAATGTCGAATACTCAAAAGCTGTTTGGAAGTACTGTACCCTTCATCAAATACCATTGATCTACGCATCTTCTGCAGCAACTTACGGAGATGGTGCTTTTGGATACAATGATGATCATGAAGTCGTATCAAAACTGCAACCACTCAATCCCTATGGTATCAGTAAAAATGAATTTGATAAATGGGCTTTAGCACAAAATGAACATCCGCCTTTTTGGGCCGGACTCAAATTCTTCAATGTGTATGGTCCTGATGAATACCATAAAGGAAGAATGGCAAGTGTGATATGGCATGCATTTAATCAGATACAAAAAGAAGGCTACGTAAAGTTATTCAAAAGCCATCGTCCTGATTTTAAAGATGGAGAACAACTTCGTGATTTTATTTATGTCAAAGATGTAGTGAACGTCATTGAATGGATGAGACAGTCCATGGTCCATGGTCCATGGTCCATGGACTATAACGGTTTGTACAATTTAGGTACCGGTCAAGCCAGAACGTTTATTGATCTAGT
>CAYMQQ010000022.1:3432-7150 GCA_964392685.1 uncultured Sediminibacterium sp. | reverse complement strand
ATAACGGTTTGTACAATTTAGGTACCGGTCAAGCCAGAACGTTTATTGATCTAGTAAAAGCCACATTTGCCGGTCTTGATAAGGAACCGGCGATTCATTTTATCGATATGCCGGAAGATATTCGTGACAAATACCAATATTTTACCGAAGCCAATATGCAAAAGCTACGCAATGCGGGCTATACAATTCCTTTCACATCTCTGGAAGCAGGCGTTACTGATTACGTAAGGAATTATCTGAGAACTTTGGGGTAAATTTGGAATCAGCAGTATGCGTTATGGCTAATGGATCATAGCTAATAGCTTATAGTTGATGGTTCATGGCACATGCTAATGTTATATTACTGTAAGTGTTATCCTATATGCCATAAGCTATTAACTATTAGCTCAACAAAAGCAATCGTCATGAATAAAAAATTAGCCATCATTGGTGGAGGTAATCTAGGTGCAGCTATGGCTGAAGGGTTAATCAACAGTGGGTTTATCTTACCTGAACATCTTATTGTTACCAAGCGAAATATTGAATCACTAAAGTCACTTGAAGAAAAAGGGGTCATTATCAGTGATGATAATAATGCAGCAGTGAAATATGCAGATTGTATCATACTGGCAGTGAAACCTTTTCAAATCAAAGAAGTATTAACACAACTCAAACCCTCGTTGAATGAAAAACGACATGTGCTGGTGAGTGTTGTAACAGGTGTATGGATCAAAGATATTCGTGAGATTGTGGGTGATCAAATAGCTCTGTTTCGCGTGATGCCCAATACAGCCATTGCCATTCAGCAAAGTATGACTTGTATCTGTACATCTAAAGCAGATCAGGATCAACAGTTGTATGTTACCTCTTTGTTTAATCAGCTTGGAAAGACAGTCAATATAGATGAGCAATTAATGGATGCAGCAACAGTTTTAGGAGCATGTGGCACTGCGTATGCAATGCGTTATATTCGAGCAAATATCCAAGGTGGTATTGAAATTGGTTTTAGTGCATCGGTAGCTTCTTTGATTGCAGCACAAACGGTAAAAGGCGCAGCAGAATTATTGTTAACAAAAAATACGCACCCGGAACAGGAAATAGATAAAGTAACAACACCCAAAGGCTGCACCATTGCAGGCCTCAATGAAATGGAACACCAAGGATTTAGTTCTTCGCTGATCAAAGGAATTGTTACGAGCTATAAGAAGATTGTGCAGGATATGTAGAAGAATAGCTAATGGCTGATGGTGGATAGCTTATAGCAGAACCATAAGCAATAACCCATTTGCCATTAGCTATCCACTTTCTTGTAACCTGAAACCTGCAGCTTGTTATTTACTTGTAGCTTGACGCTTGAAGCTTGTAGCTTTAAGCTTACATTCTCTCTTTCAAGAAAGCCACTGCTTTTGCATGTGCATCTGCTGCTGCTTCTTTGTTGAATACAGGATTGCTTGGATTGGCAAAACCATGTCCGGCATCATACTTATTGGCAATCAATTTTTTTCCAGCTGTTTGCATATCAGCTTCAAATTTATTCACCACTTCAGGTGAAGGGTTACGGTCTTTATTGCCAAAGAAACCGATGACATCACAGTTCAATGTTTTTAGTTTCTCTATGTTGTTTTCAGGTCTTCCATAAAACATCACACAACCTGCTGCTTGTTTACCGGCTAATAGTGTACTTTGTAAACTCCACATGCCACCAAAGCACCAACCTACAGTATAGATTTTAGCATCAGTTCCAGCATAAGCAATTGCGCCTTTAATGATACTCTCGAGTCTATCAGTTTTGACAGACTGGATCAGTTTCATTGCACTATCAGCTGTGGCAGCAATTTTGCCATCATATAAATCCAAGGCAATGACATTCACATCTTCTAGATCATTATAATAGGTTTCACTTTCTTTTTTAATATAGTCATTCAATCCCCACCATTCCTGGATCACGAATAACCATTTGTTACTTTTTTTCTTACTACGAATCTCATAACCCATCGCATTGGTTCCATCTGCGGCTTTGAATGTAACAGGCTTACCTATTGGATCGGCAGCAGTATATGGAATCGGATTATCATGCATCATGGCAAATGAAGCAGTAGATGCTTCAGCTTTGAATTGATCCATGATTTCACTGGTAAAACAGCTCACATAACATTCCGGTGTTAATGGCTGGGGAGCAGGTGTTTTGTAACTATAGCTGAGAAATGCGGCAGTACAAAATGCGGCGAATGTCAGCGCAACTAGTTTTTTCATAGCAAATTTTTTTTGATAAAGATGTTCACGTCAAGTTAACACATTCTAGAGCCGGTGGTTCAAAATAAACCCGTTGTTTTTTTTATCCGCCTTTTTACTGTACGTTTGTACGACCTCTGAATTTTTTTACACCGTTCATTTACAAGGTCAAATTGTTTTTTCCGTTATCTGCTTGTATTTCAATACAATAGGTATCGGTTTTTTATTGTTTCATGAACCTTGATCAGTGCTGTTGACCGATTTGTCGGACTCCGTCGCAGTTCTTTATGCAATAAAAAAAATGAGAACGGATAGGTTTTAAACGAATAAATAATACGATAAACATGGCCAAGTACATTTTTGTTACAGGAGGTGTAACAAGTAGTTTAGGAAAAGGGATCATTGCAGCTTCTCTCGCCAAATTATTGCAGGCAAGAGGATTAAGGGCTACTATCCAAAAATTCGACCCTTATATCAACGTTGATCCGGGTACATTGAATCCCTATGAACATGGGGAGTGTTATGTAACAGAAGATGGTGCAGAAACAGATCTGGATTTGGGTCACTATGAGCGTTTTTTAAATATTTATACCTCTCAAGCCAATAATGTTACTACCGGTCGTATTTATCAAACTGTGATCAATAAAGAAAGAGCAGGGGAGTTTTTAGGAAAAACCGTTCAGGTGGTTCCACATATCACCGATGAGATCAAAAGAAGAATGTTATTATTAGGGGAAGACAATACATACGATATCATCATTACAGAAATTGGTGGTACCGTAGGTGATATTGAGAGTCTTCCTTTTATTGAAGCCGTACGTCAATTGCAATGGGAGTTGCCTGAAGAAGATGTAATGGTGGTACACCTTACATTGATTCCTTATTTGCGTGCTGCAAAAGAATTGAAAACAAAGCCTACACAACACAGTGTAAAAATGCTAAGTGAAACAGGCGTTCATCCGGATATTATTGTTTGTAGAACTGAAGAGCCGTTGAATAATGATATCAAACGCAAAATCGCATTGTTCTGTAATGTGAAACCGGAAGCAGTGATCGAGGCAATGGATGCATCTACTATTTATGAAGTACCCTTATTAATGTTGCGTGAAAAACTGGATCTGATCTGTTTGAAAAAATTAAATATCACACAATACAGTGAGCCCAATCTCGATAAATGGAAAGGCTTTCTCGATAAACTGAAGTATCCAAAGAGTAAAGTTACTGTCGGACTTATCGGTAAATATATTGAGTTACAGGATGCTTACAAATCTATCCTCGAAAGTTTTGTCCATGCAGGTGCGATGAATGAAGTAAAAGTACAGGTAGTGAATGTGCACAGTGAATACATCACACAAGAGAATGTGGCAGAGAAGCTTGAAGGGTTGGATGGATTGCTGGTAGCACCCGGTTTCGGCCATCGCGGTATTGAAGGCAAAATCATTGCTGTACAATATGCCAGAGAAAAAGGATTGCCATTCTTTGGTATTTGTTTGGGTATGCAGATGGC
>CAYMQQ010000022.1:0-3332 GCA_964392685.1 uncultured Sediminibacterium sp. | reverse complement strand
TATTCTTTCCCCTTCATTCTTCTTGCTTCATCATCATATCTCTTTTCAAATCTGTCCAAGTATCGTTCAAAGACCGATCATTTTCTTTTTTCCAAACACTGATCTTTTCTTTCATTTTTTCTTTTCTTTCTGATGCGGATGCTTCAAAAAATTGCTGAACAAATTGACCATCTTGTTCAAAAGCTGTTTGGTTGAATTGTTCTTTTAAAGCCAATTCTCTTTTATGATTGTTTTGTGTAAGCGTTGTTTCCAACTCTTCACGTAATCTTACTTTTTCATCATAACTGCCATTGGGTAATAATATCTTACCAATTACCGGCATCAGTTCTATCAACATTAATAGGGCTACCAATAAATAGTATCGTATGGCAACAGCTGTATTGTTGCTTACCAGATTATTCAGTGCTTCAATTCTTGTAATAAAACCATTGTTAAGAAGTGCTTCGAAATTGGTTTGCTCTTTTTGGATATTGTTTTCAATAGCCAATAGAGAACTGTCCATAGAAGCCAGTTGTGGTTTTAATTGATTCTCCAGACTGCGATAATCTGCATCCAATTGTAAATATTCTCTTTGTTTGGCTTGTGCAATATCTTTTAATCCAATTTTGCCGCTTCCTCCGGTACCATCAGTCTCAGAGATAAACCGATCTCTGGCAACACTTACTTCCTGATATCTTGTTCCTAATTGTGTTTCTATTCCTGCTTTTTGATTGAGTAATTCTTTTTTCGCAGCAGCATATACCGTATCCTGACTGGCTCTTTTTTCTCTTTTCCTTTTTTCATTATCGATGGATACCTGCACTTTGATCTCTTTATCAAACAAGTATAAAAGGGCAGGTTGTGCCATGAATAACCCTATCGTTAATGCCAGCGCAATACGAAACAATACTGGAATGAATTTCTTTTTGTTGTTTCTGGAAATGCCTTTGATCAACGCTCTATCAATCGTAAGAATAATACCTCCCATAAAAATACCAAGCAGCACTGCAGCTATCCAAGACCCTGTTACGGTGGAGAAGAAATAGGTCCATGCCAGTGTTGCAAACAACCAAGTACCCAACACGGTCATTCCTACAATTGCGTACCTGTTTCTATCGATTACACAGGTTTTGATCAAATCTTCTTCAGCAGTGGCTAACCACCATAAAAATTGATGCCATTTGCTAGCAGGTACATAAGTCTCCTTTTCGGAAATGATTGCATTTTCAGACATATAAAGGTTTTTAGCAGTAAAATGGGTAGAAGTTGGAAATCCGCCTTTGTGGTTGAAGTGAGAGAATATAAAGAAACGACCATTTTGCCTGATTTGTACATTTCTAACCCATTTTGGGCTGATTTTAACGGAATGAAACTTAGGGTTCTAATCTTCCCCGCAAATATTACCTTTGCCCCTCAATTTGAAACTAGTATGAAGACGGACAAGAATACGGTCATTGGGTTTGTATTATTGGGTATTTTGTTTTTTCTGTACTTCTGGTACAGCAATAAGCAACAAACGGCCTTGGTTGAAATGAAAAAAAGACAGGAAGACTCCATTGCCAGAGTGAATGCGGCAAAGTTACCTGTTGTAGATAGTGCAACACTTCAATTAGATTCTCTGAAAAGAGACTCATTGAGTAAAGTGGTGATGGCAGGAGATTTTACGGCTGCTGCTATCGGTACTGAATCTTTGGTTACCCTTGAAAATAGTGTGATGAAGATCACTTTCACCAATAGGGGTGGACAAGTAAAGGGGATTGAATTAAAAAAGTATAGCAAAGCTGATAGTACTCCTGTTGTCCTATCGGATAAAAATAAGTTAGGATATACCATCAACACAGGTGCCAATCAATCTGCAAATACCAATGAACTATTCTTCACAGCTGCTGAGCCTGTTAAGAAAGCAGATGGTAGTCAGGTGGTTAATTTCACATTGTCATCCGCTAATGGACAACAAATCAGCCATCAGTATATCATTTATCCGGATGCGTATATGATCGACTGGAATGTATCCCTTACCGGTGCTGATAAATTGTTGAGTCAGGGTGCGTTGAATATGAAATGGAATCTGGAAACCACGCAACTGGAACGTTCTGCAGAGTATGAGCGTCAGATGTCTAATATCTGTTTCTCGGAAGATAACGAGTTTGATTATATCTCAGTGAATACAGAGAAGCAGTTTGAAAAGCCGGTACAATGGGTGAGTGTGGTACAGCAGTTTTTCAATCATACATTGATTGCGAAGAATAATTTTAATACCGGTGATGTAAAGTGGCAACGTAAAACCGATACCACCAACTCACTGGCAACTACGGAAACCAATCTTCAAATGAAATTGCCGGTAGCGGCAGCGGTAACGGTACCATTCCAGTTGTATTATGGTCCGAGTGATTATGCGATATTGAAAAAGCAAGCACCTGAAATGGATCGTATTGTGAATTTAGGTCGCGATATGTATTCTTTTGTTCGCCCGATCAATAAATATATCATCATGCCGGTATTCGATTTCTTTGCCGGTTTTGTTACCAATTATGGTTGGGTGGTATTATTGTTAACCCTTTTTATTCGTTTGGTGACTTCACCATTGACCTACAGTAGTTACCTCAGTGGTGCAAAAATGAAAGCACTCAGACCTGAACTGGATACGATGCGTGAAAAGTTTGGAGATGATAAACAAGGATTTGCCATGGAGCAAATGAAATTATTCCGTGAAGCAGGCGTTAATCCTTTGGGAGGCTGTATACCGGCTTTGTTGCAGATTCCTATCTTCTTTGCCTTGTATAGCTTCTTTAACGCGAATATTGAATTACGTGGACAATCATTCCTTTGGAGTGATGATCTTTCATCGTACGATGTGATTGCTACTTTGCCTTTCTCTATTCCCTTAGGCTTTGGAGATCATATCAGTTTATTCACCATTACAGCGGTGATCACCAGCTTTTTGATCTCTATTTATAATATGAGTATGACACCAACACAGGATAATCCTATGTTAAAGTACATGCCTTATATCTTTCCTTTTATACTCTTATTCATTTTCAACAGATTGCCGTCGGCTTTAACTTGGTATTATACGGTTTCTAACTTGGTAACATTGGGATTACAATTTGTGATACAGAACTATATCATTAATCATGACCTGATTCTTGCTAAGATTGATGAAAAGCGCAAAGCACCCAAGAAGAAAAGCAAATGGCAGGAGCGTTATGAACAAATGATGGAAAGCCAAAAGAAATTGCAGGATTTGAAAGAAAAAAATCAAAAAAGAAACAAATAGTCTTTCATTGATTTTCAGCTTTTTATAAACTTTAAGAAAGCCCTACAACTCTTGTGGGGCTTTTTTATTAATCTTG
>CAYMQQ010000021.1:0-31576 GCA_964392685.1 uncultured Sediminibacterium sp. | reverse complement strand
TATATCATCAACTAGCACGCTTCTGGGCTGAGTCCGCACGCATTTTTGAACCCTATGCCTGGTATACGGGCGAAGCTGCTAAGTTGGAAAATTCTGAAAAAAGCCTCACCTTTGCCGCCCATCTGTTTTTAGATAACCTGATGACAGAGGGTGAGCCTGCCATGCAAAATTGGCTGGCCTCACAAGCAAAAGTTCTTTTTGATCAGGCACTGAGCATTAATCCGGCGAATGATTCGAGTAAAATCGGATTGGGCGCTTGCTATCTTTTCGGAAACATTTCAGATAACCCGATGCAGGGTATTCTAAAGATCAGAGAAGTGGTAGAGAAGGATCCGGGAAATGTATTCGGACAAATGATGCTCGGATTGGGTAGTAAGAAAAGTGGTCAATATGATAAAGCCATTGAACGCTTTTTGAATGTGTTGAAAGTTGATCCGGAAAATCTGGATGCCATTTTCAATCTGGCTGAATCTTATGATATCCATAATGAGAAAGCCAATGCGATCAAATGGTATGAGGAAGCGAAAAAAAGAGTAGCGATACCGGAAGCTAAGCAAGCACTGGAAAAAAGAATCGCTGAACTGAAACGATAAATTTATTTTTTAACTGTATAAAATTACTTTGGTATGCCTTGTGGTAAGAAGAGAAAGCGTCATAAGATCGCTACACACAAACGTAAAAAGCGTCTGAGAAAGAATCGTCATAAGAAGAAGAATAAATAATTCTTCGGATTACCGATCATGATACTAAACGGGTTTAATCTTGCTGCGGCCTGATTAAACCCGTTTAACACTTATCTGGAAGCAGCCTTACCTTCCTCCTTTTCGCAACTTTACCTTTTCCTTCCCCGGCTGCCTCAACAGATGTTGTGGATGTTGAGCTACCGAATACCGGTATGTGATTTTGTATTTAAAAGTTGCACTTTGTGAACAAAGAATTAATTATTAATGCTGCTCCAACAGGTGTAGAAATAGCATTGTTGGAAGATAAAAAATTGGTGGAGCTGCACAACGAAAAAACGGACGCCAACTTTGCAGTGGGTGACCTCTATCTGGGTAAAGTCAAAAAACTGATACCCGGACTCAATGCCGCGTTCGTAGATGTGGGGTTTGAAAAAGATGCCTTTCTACATTATACCGATCTGAGTCCTTATGCCCGCTCTATCATCAAGTTTACGCAAATAGCGATGACGGATAAAGGAGATCAACCTTTTGATTTTGCGAAATTGCAAGCAGAACCTGAGATTCTAAAAACAGGAAAGATCAATGAAGTACTGAATGGTAAACCACATGTACTCGTTCAAATCTTAAAAGAACCGATTGCTGCAAAAGGACCTCGTTTGAGTTGTGAGATATCGTTACCCGGAAGATTTGTAGTAGTAACGCCTTTCAATGAGATTGTTGCTGTATCCAAAAAAATACATTCTTCCGATGAGCGTAAACGTTTACATAAAATCGTTGAAGCAATTCGTCCGAAAAATTTTGGTGTGATTGTTCGTACTGCAGCTGAAGGAAAAAGTACAGCAGAACTGCATCAGGATATGTTGTCATTAGTAGAAACCTGGAAAACCATTCAGCATAATTTAAAAGGTGCTGTTGCACCGGTCAGGATTCTGAGTGAAGAAACAAAAACAACCAGTATACTGAGAGATCTACTGAGTGCAGATTTCAATCGTATTGTGGTAAATGATAAAAATTTATTTCAGGTTACGCAATCCTATATCCAACGTATTGCACCTGATAAAACAGATATTGTTTCTTTCTATCATAACGGACTTCCCATTTTTGATCAGTATGGTGTGACCAAGCAGGTAAAATCCTCTTTTGGAAAAACAGTGAACTTACCGAGTGGTGCCTACCTCATTATCGAACATACGGAAGCGCTTCATGTGATTGATGTGAACAGTGGTTATAAGAGCGTAAGCAATAACCAAGAAGAAAATGCACTGGAAACCAATCTCGAAGCTGCGGAAGAAATTGCACGTCAGTTACGTCTGCGTGATATTGGTGGTATCATCGTTGTAGACTTCATTGATATGAAGTTGCCCGACAACAAAAGAAAGGTTCAGGAAGCCATGGAGCAATTCATGAAAGCCGATAGAGCCAAACACTCTGTTCTTCCGATTTCTAAATTCGGACTACTTCAGATTACGCGTCAACGTATGCGCCCGGAAGTGAATATCAATACAGCGGAGAGTTGTCCCGCTTGTAATGGAACAGGAAAAATCACTTCTACATTATTGTTGGAAGATGAGATCGAAAAGAAACTACATTATCTCGTTACACACTCACATAAGAATCTTACCATCGTCGTACATCCGATTGTTCATTCTTATCTCACAAAGGGATTATTCTCTTCTATCATTAAGAAATGGAGAAAGAAACACAAAGTGAAAGTAAAGGCACAAGCCAATACCAATTATCACCTTACTGAGTTTAGATTCTTTGATGAAAGAGAGGAAGAAATCAAGTTTTAGTGTGAATGGTCAATGGTGAATTGTCAATAACAGAGAAAGGAACTTACTCATAATTGACAATTCACCATTCACAATTCACCACACCGCCTCTTAATCATCATTCCTTGACCCATTCAAAAAGATCAACACATATTGAATCAGCGTAGCTACTGAAGCAAGTGCTGCTACTACATAAGTCATTGCTGCCCACTTCAACGCATCCTTTGCTCCTTCCTGTTCTTTACCTACCAATACACGTTTGTTTTCTAACCATACCAATGCACGGTTGCTGGCATCAAATTCTACCGGTAATGTAATGACTGAGAAAAGCGTGGTGAGGGCGAATAAAATAATACCTCCCAATAATAACATTGGGAATGTGTTGATCAACACAATACCTGCCAATAACACCCACTGAACGATGGAGCTACTGAATTGAACAAAAGGTACCAATCGGCTTCTCAACATCAGCCAGTTATAGGCCGTTGCATGTTGAACGGCATGACCACATTCATGGGCAGCCACAGCTGCAGATGCAATACTTGTTCCACTATACACTTCCGGACTCAGGTTCACGGTTTTATTCATGGGATTATAGTGGTCTGTGAGAAAACCCTCAACAGATATAACTTTTACATCATATATTGCGTTGTCTCGGAGCATTTGCTCAGCCACTTCCTTACCACTCATACCATTGGTGATGGGCAGGTGGCTATAATGGGTAAATTTTGACTTTAAGCGCATGGAAACCAGAAAGCTGATTCCGACAAATAATAAAGACAATAATAAGATTGAGTTCATACGACTTGTTTCGGAGACTGCTGCAAAATGCCTACCAAACCCAAAAATGGGTATTTGGCACCTGAAAATCACTGATTTCTGACAAAAAGCACCAAAAAAAATGACATTTTTCCCCACTTCGACAAAATGGCTGTAACCAGTTTGATTAACAAACTGTTAAGGTTATCTACGAAATTTTTCGGGTTCAAAAAATTATTCACAGAACCCAAAAATTATTTTGCCATGTGCCTCGGTTTTGTAACTTAGTGGTAGAATTTAATGGGTTAGTAAGTAAACAGGGTCAACAGCAATGTTGGCCCTTTTACATGCCCGTCAGTGCTGCGTTTCAGCGTTTTTCTATTTTCATGAATGGCAAATTTTTGATTCGAAAAACTGTTGATTTTACACAAGATTTCATCATTTTTTTCCGCGCGTTTTTTTACTGAAAAGAACTCATCATTTCAACAGTACCTTTAACCAATGAGTAAGATTAAAACAGCTTTTTTCTGTAGCAATTGTGGTTATGAAAGTGCGAAGTGGATTGGAAAATGTCCTGCTTGTTCTCAATGGAATACTTTCACCGAAGAAATATTGGATAAAGGAAATGTGAAAGAAGAAAAATGGGATGATTACAAAGAAGAAAAAAGAAAAACAAAAACAATTTCCTTAAACGAGGTTCAGACAACAGAAGAAAAAAGAATCAAAAGTCAGGATCCGGAATTAGATCGAGTACTGGGGGGAGGCATTGTTCCGGGAAGTATTGTTTTGGTAGCGGGTGAACCGGGTATTGGTAAGAGTACTTTGTTTTTACAAAACGGATTACTACTTAATCAACTAAGGGTTTTGTATATCAGTGGGGAAGAAAGTGAACAACAAATTAAAATGCGGGCAGATCGATTAAAGATCCGGAATGAAAATTTTTACCTGCTTACAGAAACATCTACACAAACCATTTTTCAGGAAATCAAAAAGCTGAAACCTCAATTGGTCATTGTTGACTCTATTCAAACTTTACAATCCAACCTGATCGATTCTTCTGCCGGTACAGTTTCACAGATCCGGGAATGTGCTGCAGAATTTCAACGCTTTGCAAAAGAAACCAATACCCCTGTTTTTTTGATCGGACATATCACCAAAGACGGCGCTATCGCCGGCCCAAAAGTGCTGGAACACATGGTAGACACGGTTTTGCAGTTCGAGGGTGACCGTCATTATGCGTATAGAATCCTCAGAACTTTGAAGAATCGTTTTGGTAGTACTGCCGAGTTGGGCATTTATGAAATGACAGGTGATGGTATGCGGGTAGTAGCCAATCCATCAGAAATTTTAATTGCACAAAGAGAAGATCAATTAAGTGGTAGTGGTATTGCTGCTACACTCGAAGGTATGCGCCCTTTACTGATTGAAGTGCAGGCATTGGTCACGCAAAGCGTGTATGGAACACCTCAACGTACAGTCACCGGTTTTGATACCAGAAGATTACAATTGTTATTGGCGGTTCTTGAAAAACGTGGAGGATTTCAATTTGGGATGAAAGATGTTTTTGTAAACATTGCAGGTGGTATTAAAGTAGAAGACCCTTCCATTGATCTTGCAGTGATCTGTGCTTTACTCTCTTCCTATGAAGATGTTCCATTGCCCCCTCATGTATGTTTCGCAGGTGAGGTAGGATTGAATGGAGAGATCAGAGCCGTTAATAAAATAGAACAACGTATTGCGGAAGCAGAGAAACTCGGATTCGAAAAAATATTTGTCTCCAAATACAATAAGAAAAGTTTCAACCCACAAGCTTACAAGATTCAGGTAATAGCATTAAGTCGGGTGGATGAAGTGTATCAGCAACTTTTTTAAGTGAAAAGTGAAAGGTCAAAAGTGAAACGGAAGTACGCTTTTGACCTTTCACTTTTCACTTTTGACTTTTACATTTTGACCTCCATCATTTCTGCGGTAAATACTTGACCTGAAGCATCTAGTTTCGGAGCATGATATCCATAACAAAATCCATTTTACAACTCATCTATCCGCATTACTGTATGGGCTGCGGAAGCGACTATTTGGGTCTCCACCAGCAGATTTGCAGCCGCTGTATACATCAGCTACCGGAAACCGGGTTCTTTCGCCAACCCGATAATCCGGTTGAAAAAGCCTTTTTTGGGAGGATTAGGGTGGAAAAAGCCGCTGCCTTGTACTATTTTACCAAGCAGTCGTTGGTGCAGGAACTGATGGTTCAGCTCAAATACCATCAAAATAAGCAAGCCGGACTCTTTTTGGGCAGAATGATGGGGTATGCCCTGAGATCCGAGCCTCGCTTTGCCGACGTAGATATACTTGTACCGCTCCCTTTAAATCCTAAAAAACAATTCAAAAGGGGATACAACCAGGCCGAAGTGATTTGTGAGGGTATCAGGGAGGTCTGGTCCAGACCTTTGAATTCAAAAGTAATTCAACGGAAAAAGTTTACAGATAGTCAAACTACCCGAAACCGATTATCCAGATGGCAGAACATGGAAGCTGTATTTCAGGTAACAGAACCCGATCAATTGATGAATCGGCATGTTTTACTTGTTGATGATGTTATAACAACAGGTGCTACTTTGGAAGCCTGCGGACAAACATTGATGTCGATACCCAATTGCAGACTTAGTATTGCCGCTGCCGCATATACATTGTAGTGTATTATTTTCATCCATTCACAGAAATGCTATAACAATTCCCTTATTTAAGTGTTATTTTGGAAAAAATCTATTGTATGAAATACATTCTCACATTAGTAGCAGTGGTTATGATGTCTGCCTTCACTTTACCCGATAATGGCAGTATTCACTCTTTTAAGGTAAAATCCATTGAAGGCGGCACTATCGATTTTGCGAAATTCAAAGGGAAAAAGATACTTATCGTCAATACAGCATCTAAATGTGGCTATACCCCACAATATGAAGCTTTACAGAAAGTGTATGATCAATATAAAGACAAACTAGTGATCGTAGGTTTTCCCGCCAACAACTTTGGTGGACAAGAGCCTGGTAGCGATGGTGATATTCAAGAGTTTTGTAAAGCCCGTTTTGGTGTTAAATTTCCATTGGCCAGTAAAGTGAGTGTAAAAGGAGAAGATATGGCACCTATTTACCAGTGGCTGACAAGTAAAGCGAAGAATGGTGTTTTGGATGCAGATATCAAATGGAACTTCAATAAGTTTTTGTTGGATGAAAATGGAAAAATGATCGCTTATTTTCCAAGTAAAGTAACGCCCGATAGTGATGATATTTTGAAATACGTAAAATAAATTAGCTTTTGAATCAAGGAATCCCGACCCATACAACTGGTCGGGATTTTTTTTACTCCTCATTTATCGAAAACATTGACAGTTAAAGTAGCAGCATACAGTATATTTATAGCTCAAAAATTGCTGGAATGTCTTATCCCTATCAGATCAAAAGTTTTGAAGCCTATCAGGAAGCGTATCAGAAAAGCATACAAGATCCTGAAACATTTTGGAGTGCAATTGCCGAGCATTTTACCTGGAAGAAAAAATGGGATAAAGTTCTGGATTGGAATTTTACAGAACCCAAGGTAGAATGGTTCAAAGGAGGCAAATTAAATATTACCGAGAATTGTTTAGACAGACATCTCGCCACCAAAGGCAACCATCCTGCCATTATTTGGGAACCCAATGCTCCTGATGAGAATCATCGAATACTTACTTATAAAAAGTTGCATGAGAAAGTGTGTCAATTTGCACATGTACTTAAAAACAATGGCGTAAAAAAAGGAGATCGTGTTTGTATTTATATGGGTATGATCCCTGAACTAGCTATTGCAGTTTTGGCTTGTGCCAGAATTGGTGCCATTCATTCCGTTGTATTTGGCGGTTTCTCTGCACAAAGTATTGCTGACAGATTAGAAGATGCCCAGGCTGAATTCATCGTTACCTGTGATGGCGCTTACAGAGGTGCGAAAGATATTCCTTTGAAGAGTGTCATTGATGATGCATTGATTGGAAACAAGACCGTGAAACGTGTTATTGTTGCCACACGCACACGTACACCTGTATCCATGATCAAAGGAAGAGATGTGTGGTGGGAAGATGAGATGAAACAAGTAGAAGAAAAAGGCATCACTTTTATTGAAGCAGAAGCAATGGATGCAGAAGATCCATTGTTTATCCTTTATACATCCGGTTCTACAGGAAAACCCAAAGGAGTGGTACATACTGTAGCCGGATACATGATCTATACCAATTACACTTTTGTAAATGTATTTCAATACGAACCAGGGCAAGTACATTTCTGTACAGCAGATATTGGCTGGATCACCGGACATAGTTATATCGTGTATGGACCACTAAGTGCCGGTGCTACGTCACTATTATTTGAAGGTGTTCCGACTTGGCCCGATGCAGGCAGGTTTTGGGATATTGTAGACAAATACAAAGTCAATATTTTATATACAGCACCTACTGCTATTCGTAGCTTGATGGGATTTGGATTAGGTCCTTTACAAGGAAAAAACCTTTCTTCCCTTAAAGTATTGGGAACTGTAGGCGAACCCATCAATGAAGAAGCATGGCATTGGTATGATGAACATGTAGGCAAGAAAAAATGTCCAATCGTGGATACCTGGTGGCAAACAGAAACAGGTGGATGTCTCATTTCCAATCTGGCAGGCATTACTCCCGCCAAACCCGGATGGGCTACACTTCCAATGCCGGGTCTGCAAATGGTATTGGTGGATGAAAATGGAAAAGAAATCATACAAGAAGGAGAAGCAACCATTTCCGGTAATCTCTGTATCAAAGCACCCTGGCCATCTATTTTAAGAACCACCTATGGCGATCATGAAAGATGTCGCACCAACTATTTCGCTACTTACGAAAACATGTATTTCACAGGTGATGGTGCTTTAAAAAATAAAGACGGCTTCTTCCGTATTACCGGTCGTGTAGATGATGTGTTGAATGTTAGCGGACACCGTATTGGTACTGCTGAAGTGGAAAATGCCATCAACATGCATGCAGGTGTGGTGGAAAGTGCTGTAGTGGGTTATCCGCATGATATCAAGGGACAAGGCATTTATGCTTATGTGATTTATCAAGGATCGCATGCACAGGATACTCATGGTACGGGAGATCTGGTGAGAAAAGATATTCTGCAAACCGTGACCAGAATTATTGGCGCTATTGCAAAACCGGATAAAATTCAATTTGTAAGTGGATTGCCCAAAACAAGAAGCGGTAAAATCATGCGAAGAATACTTCGTAAGATCGCAGAAGGAGAAACAGAAAATCTGGGCGATACGTCTACACTACTTGATCCGGGTGTAGTAGATGAGATTAAGAACGGGAGATTATAACTTATCTTTATTCGGATGAGAAAAATATACTTCCTGATTGTATTCTCCATAATCATTTGCTCTTGCTTACAAGCGCAAAGCCTCATTCCTTTTATTGAGAAAAATCGATTTGGTTTTCTTCATAAAACCAATGGAAGAACCGTAATAGCCCCTCAGTTTATTTTTGCAAGTGCATTTAAAGACAGCATGGCAGTAGCTGCGATTGGGAATTATATTGTATCTGCTCAATATGGATTCATCAATGAAAAGGGAAAATGGATCATTACCCCTCAATTCAATGCAGCCGATCAATTTACAGAAGGTAAAGCTCGTGTACAAAAAAATGGGAAATGGGGATACATCAATAAAAAAGCTGCATTCATTATTCAGCCGCAATTTTCACAATGCCATAATTTTTCAGAAGGGTTGGCACCTGCATCACTAAAAAATAATTTGTGGGGATTGATCGACAGCTCCGGAAAATTTGTATTGCAACCTATTTACTACAATATCAGTTCTGTTTTTGCAGGTGTTGTTTGTACACAGCAAAATATGACTGATAAGTGGGAGATCATAACTATCAAAAACAAAACAAACATCAAAACTTCCTTCACACGCATGAATGGTTTTGCAGATAGTGTGTCTGCAGCTCGTGACACTAGCAACAAATGGGGATTTGTAGACTTAAGCGGACAATGGATCATTCCGCCTACTTATACCAATGCCGGAAATTTTAGTGAAGGTCTTGTCGCCGTTCAAAAAGATTATAAAAGTTGGGGCTTTATCAATAAAAAAGGAGAATGGGTGATTGAACCTACATTTGATCGTTACGGTATTTTCCGGAATGGGTTGGCTATGATGGAAAAAGGCGACGAAATAGTGTATATAGATAAGGAAGGAAATATTCTATTCAGTTTTAAACGTTGATTTCTATTGTTGCAACTAATATTCTTTTGCTGAAATCCCTAAAAAATACAATAGTAACGGACCAAAAAACAAAATGAGAATAATAATGATGGAAGGAATGATCACAAAAAGATGAATTTCTTTTTTAATCATATTCTCTTTCAACAACTTTGCTAGTAAAGCAATAAAACAAAAACAGCCAATCCATGATAATAAAATGGCTGATAAATAAAATAATATGGGACTGCTTTCCTGACTTAATATATCAAAGAGTGGAAGAACAAATAAAAGGATGGCATCTGCAACTAATAAAAAGAAAATGGTTCGAAAAGGCACATTCAACAACCTGATTAAATACTTTTTTAGCTGCATACATTCTAAATAGTCAATGACCAAAGCTTATATCAACACATTGTATCAACTATCCTTGCAAGATAACTGTATTGCTTAGCATCAAAGTATCAATACCGTTACATGTTATTGTAATTCTGTTACACAATTATTTGCTTCATCGCATCAGCTCTACTTTTTTTCCTTGCCAACCCGGGAAGAGCCCATCTATTTTTTCAAGACGAAGATGTGTGGCGGATACTGCGCTGAATACAGCCCTAAAATCTGTGGATACCGGTAAGTCACGACCATCTTCTAAATCTGTTTTTGCCAAAGACTTTATTTGATGATACACTTTACCTCCTACAACATCATTACCCAAAACAAATAAACAACTGGCCCTACCATGGTCTGTTCCACCTGTTCCATTCTGATGTGCTGTTCTGCCAAATTCTGTCATGGTCATCACAGTAACATCATCCTGATAAGTTCCCATATCTTTCCAGAAGGCTGCAATACTATCACTGAAATCACGCAGGTTACGAGCAAATGCACCATTTACAGTTCCCTGATTGAAATGCGTATCCCATCCTCCACTTTCTGCAAACGCTACTTCCATGCCCACATCCATTTTAATCAGTGTTGCGATCTGTTTCAAAGAATTTCCCAATGGTGAATTGGGATATACGGCACCATTGGCCGGTTGATAATTTTTAATATCAGTAGATTTCAATATCCGCATCGCTTCAAAACTCTCTTTACCTGTTTTATTCAATAACTGATTACTGGTTTGATCATACAAAGATTCAAATGATTTGGTAGCCATATTACCCGCCATGGGATTGCCTTGCATTTGTATGGCAAAGTCCTGAAGATTATTGATCGCTAAAGCTTCTCTATCACCATACAAACTACGCGGTAATGCATTTGTGATGCTTACAGCACTAAAAGGTGTTGCTTCATGACCCGTTAAACCAATGGCTCTATTCATCCAACCACTCGTAGTACCTTTATTGAAAGGTGTTCCACTCTCCATAAAATCCTGCGCATCAAAATGACTACGTGTGTTGTTCGGACTACCTACACCATGCACAATACCCATTCGTCCCTCTGTAAAATAAGAAGACAAACTTTGAAGTGATGGATGCAATGCAAATTGTCCATCCAAATCCAGCATACCCCCCTGTGTTTGTGCCGGACTCATATACAAAGTAGGGCGCAGTGTTTTCAAATTCGGGTCAGCAAACGGACTCACTGCCATCAATCCATCCATGGCTCCTCTTTGAAAAATACAGACCAATACTTTATTTCTTTTATAGGGTGGAATGATCTTACCACTCTCTGCTGCTCGTGCAATAAAGTTGGGAACACCACCAAACCCTGCTGCGAATAGGGCCATGGACCCTGATTTCATAAATGCCCTGCGATGAATCATATGTTTAGTTTTTTGAGCTGTAAGTTTTTAGCTTCAAGCTGCACGCCTCAAGCTACAAGTACAAATACTATTAACTGTTCGTTTCACTTTTCACCTTTCACTTTTCACCTTTCACTTTTCACTTTTCACGTCTTCTCCTCACTTCCGCTGAAACTCCGGAGAACCAATAATGATCCCAACCACTTGTGCCATACTTGTTATTTCTTTCTTGTAATCTTCCTTGTCTCCTGTCATTTGTCCTCTTATTTCTTCTTCGCCTTCCTCATCTGTATTATTCTTTGTCTTAGCGGCGGCAGCAGCTATTTTTTGTTCCACATTTGCATCACGTACCATGGCTGTTAGTCTTTTTATATTTTCTTCATTATCTCTCTCCGGCAACAATATCTTACTAAATGCACGCAGCGCTTCATCAGCACTTTCCGGTTCGTGATGATTGTTTAATGCCAACAGATTCACCCGAACACCCGGAATTTTCTGTGTGGCCAATGCCAATCCAAAGTTCATTCGATTCAAGAGTGCTCCACTATTGATCCAAAAATTAGCACGATCCGGGAAACCGGTGGGTGCCTGATAGTAGTAAACCCTTTGTCCCATTTTACTACACCAATTAAATACCTGAAAAGGTTGCATGACTTGCGCTTTTGTAGCCCTCAATGCGCTGATAGCAAATTCAAAAGGAGATTTGATTTTTTCACGCAATGCTTTCTTTGACCAGAAATCCGGATGATTCACCATGGCAATGATCATGGCTTTGATATTTCCATCTGTTTGCTGATAAGTATTTGTCAACGCTTTAATTAATGCCTGAGAAGGTTCATCCGATACAAAACGTATCGCCATTTTTGTTGCAATAAATTTAGCTGTAGAGACATGGGATGCTAACATATTCAATACCGCTACACCCTCTTCATACCCATCTGTTCCGCGGTATTTTTTACCAAGAATGAGTTTTTCACTTTCATCGTGTTTATCACCACGAAATAAAAAATCTCCATCTATGATCAGTCTCCTTCTTTTCAGCTGTACTTCATCAAGATTTTCAATCAACCGCATCGCCGGACCATTCTTAAACATGGGTCGTACAGTCCAGCCTGTTAAAGCTCTTGCCACTTCTGTTACATCTTTCTGTGTATAACCGCCATCTACACCCATGGTATGCAACTCCATGACTTCCCGTGCATAATTTTCATTCAAGCCTTGTGTTCTTCTTGCAGCAACAGCTTGTTGTACTAAAGCATTCCCTTGCATGGATGTATCATTCAATCTGGCTTCTGCCCTTTCTCTTGCAGCACGCAGCATGGCATTGTTTTGTTGTCTGCGTGCACGCTCATTGTCATTGCTTATACTTAATGCATTATCGAGATACTCCAGCATCGCAGGGTGCTTGGCTGTTGCCAATAACATATTTTTAAAGTTTCCGAATACATGGGGTCTGATGGCATCGCGCTCATAACTCATTACATATTGCTGCGATTGTCCTTTGGTTAACGATACATTGAAATGATTGAACCAGAAATCTGTCAACACTTCTTTCAATTGATTATTGCTATATACCGCACGAAGAACTTTCTGGTTTACCAATTGACGATGCAACTCTTGTACCGGTTTTACTCCGGATGCTCTCATCACTTTTGCTAACTCTTGTCTGTATTTTTCACGGTCGGTATTATTGAGAGAATCATTACGAATAATCTTTTGCTGAACACCCAAGCGTATGATCTGCGCAGGAGTTAAATAATGATTGACAATCTCTTCATTATTCATCTTCAAGGCATCAAAACCTGCCAAACGTTTATCCAGTTCTGTGTCAGGTAAAGAAGCTTCCAGTTGTTGTTGTAACCAGTTTTCCAGACCCATCTTTACTACCTCATCTATTTGTCCGGGTTGTATGCCGAAACTAAATCGATTCAATAAATGAGCTGCCGCTTGTTCTTTGGAGAGACCTACCTGCTGATAGGGCATTCGAATCGTAGAAGAATAAGGATCTACTGGAATGAATGCTGTGGATGCTATCAATGAGAAAACTGCAATCGAGCGTTTCAGCCACATGGTTTTTCTTTTGTGTTTTGACAGGTGAATGGTGTGAAAGTTTAAATTGTTCTGGAGAAAAAAATTGCCACTGAGGGCACAGAGGAACACAGAAACATTTCTGTGCCCTTCAGTGTCCTCAGTGGCAATAAAAATATGCGTTCTAAGCTAGCTACTCCGTTTTCTTCATAGCCACTCTGTATAATATGAGTCCCATCAAAGCAAAGAACAACGTACCTAATAGGAAGTATCCATTTTCAGATAACAATTCTACTAGTCCATGTTCCATACTGATATTCCTCAAGAATTGTTCTCCTCCGGAGGTTCCTGTGATGAATGCAATCACCACACCTGCCACAGCACCACCCGCTACCAGTCCGGTGGCAAACAAACTTCCCTTACTGAGTTCCTCTTCTTCGGCACTCACTTCTTTTTTCTCTTTTTTCTGACGGCCCTCTACCAATCCACGTACTGCACCACCAATGAAAATTGGAAGTGTGGTCGCCAAAGGTAGATACACACCAATAGCAAAGCTGAGTGATTTGATACCACAGAGTTCCATCACTACTGCAAGGAACATTCCTACAATAACATACTGCCAATCTAAATTCTGGGAAAGAATTCCTTTGATGAGTGTCGCCATCAAAGTAGCTTGTGGTGCAGGATATTTTTCAGTGCCAATGGCATGTTGTACACCTTGTTGTAGCATTTCTGTGGTAGGTTTATCCAAAAACTTAACAGTTATACCAATGACAATGGAAGAAACAATCGCACCTACAAACAATGCGATCTGTTGATTACGCGGCGTTGCTCCCACAATGTAGCCACTCTTCAGATCCTGAGAAGTAGCACCCGCATTAGCTGCAGCTATACAGATCATACCTCCTACCACTAATACCAATGGTTCGTATGCTTGTCCGGACCAACCTAAGCTCAGGAAAATCAAACTGGTTCCCATGACTGTTGCAATGGTCATACCACTGATCGGATTATTCGAAGAACCAATCAATCCAACAATACGTGATGAAACTGTTACGAATAATGCACCAAACAATACCACCAGAATACCGATCAATACTTTTTGTAGAAACCCATCGCCCGGTAAACTTGGAATGACAGAGATGATAGCGATCAATGCTAAACTACCCAAGCCTACTACTTTCAAACTAAGGTCTTTATCTGTTCTGGATACTGAACTCTCGGCGGCTGATGATCCACCACGCAGAGAAGCCATGCTCCCTTTAACAGATTTGACAATGGTAGGAATGGTTTTAACTAAAGTAATGATACCACCGGCAGCAACAGTACCCGCACCCACCTGACGAACATAGGCATAGTAGATAGCTGCAGAATAATCATTGAAAGTATGTGTTACAGGATCCCATCCTCCTTTACCTCCTGCATTGGCAATATCAGACAAGTAACCCAATTTCACCAATTGAATAGCGATCACATCGGGAGGTACTAGGGTTGATAATAAAGGAATGAATACCATCCAACTCAATACGCTACCTGCTACCAATACACCGGCGATCTTTGGTCCAATGATATAGCCCACGCCCAAGTATTCAGGTGTGATCTCTCCACTGACTTTTGCTGATGGAAAAAATTTATTGATCTGTTTGGTGGCATAAAAAGGTGTTTCTGCAATGACATGCATCACTTTTTGTAAAATGGCATATACAAATGCAACACCCAAACCCCAGAAAGCAGTTTTGGCAAAATCACCGCCACGCTCGCCGGCTTTTAATACATCACCACAAGCTGTTCCTTCAGGATAAGGCAAATTATCATGCTCATTCACAATTAATGCTTTGCGCAAGGGTACCATCAAAAGAGTACCAAGTAAACCACCCACAATGGCAAGTATCAAAATGGTGAGATAATTAAAATACTCTGCACTGCTGGGTGATGAAAGAAATAAAAATCCGGGTAATGTAAATGCTACACCCGCAGCAATACTCTCTCCCGCAGAACCGGTGGTTTGAATGATATTGTTCTCTAAAATGGTTGTCTTTAAAAACTTTCTACCCAATGTAATAGCAATTACTGCAATGGGAATGGACGCAGATACGGTAAGACCAGCTTTTAAAGCCAGATAAACAGTAGCAGCACCAAAGATGACACCAAAAAGACTACCCACGAGAATCGATTTCACGGTGAGTTCTTTCATGTTTGTTTCAGGAGAAACAAAGGGTTTGAATGATTTTTGGGGTTGAGACATGAGTTGGTTTTTAGATGAAGCAAGCAATTTTTCGGTAAACACATGAATCTTTACCGATAGTTTCCGATACTTTTAAATTTCAAAATACGATTTATGTCCGATATACAAAACGATTCAAAGAAAGGGAAAATGCCCAAATCGGTCCCTTATATCATCGGTAATGAGGCGGCAGAACGTTTTAGTTTTTATGGAATTCGTTCCATCATGAGTACTTTTCTAGTAGCTCAGTTCTTCAATCCGGCAGCAAATCCTGCTTTACAAAATATGGCGGAAGCCCGCGCCAATGAACTGGTACATCTCTTCGTTACCTTCGCTTATTTCATGCCATTGGTGGGAGGTATTCTGGCCGATTGGTTCTTCGGAAAATACAAAGTCATTCTGTATGTCTCCATTTTATATGCAATAGGTAATGTGGTATTGGCATTGTCTACGGGTAATCTTTCCATGTTTACGGTTGGATTAATCGTTATTGCCGTAGCGGCAGGTGGAATTAAATCCTGTGTGTCAGCCAATGTGGGTGATCAATTTGATACTTCAAACCAACATCTCATGTCAAAAGTGTATGGCTGGTTTTATTTCAGTATCAATACAGGCTCTGTATTATCAACACTACTAATACCCATCATTTATAACAAATACGGTCCTGAACTTGCTTTTGGTATTCCCGGAGTTTTAATGTGCTTGGCAACCATCATTTTCTGGTTAGGTAGAAAAAAATATGTCCGAGTACCACCTACAGGTATTAAAAAGGAAAACTTCATGGGTATTTCCGCCTACGCCATCAAACAATTGTTCAGCAATAGAAATGGACAAACAGTTTGGGAAGTGGTAGGCAAAAAATATTCTGCAGAAGCTATTGATGGCGTTCAGGCAGTGTATCGTATCCTAATGGTATTTGCCTTCACCCCTGTCTTTTGGGCATTATGGGATCAAAACTTGTCGGAATGGGTATTACAGGCCACTAAGCTAGATAGACATTTATTCGGGTACGAATTATTACCGGAGCAGATTCAAACCTTCAATCCATTGTTTTTGGTGAGTATGATTCCGGTTTGTACTTATGTGATATTTCCTTTGGTAGAAAAAATGGGCATTAAAGTAACCCCGTTGAGAAAGATTGGCGCGGGTTTATTTTTAACAGGAGTTTCTTTTGTCATCATCGCCCTCATCCAAGAAGGAATTGATGCAGGAGGAAAGCCAACCGTTTGGTGGCAGGTGCTAGCTTACTTTATTTTAGCAGTGGCTGAAATATTGGTATCAATTACTTGTTTGGAATATGCTTACACACAATCACCCAAATCTATGAAGAGTACCATGTCTGCCCTCTATTTACTGGGTATTTCAGCCGGAAACTTATTTGTTAGTCTGGTGAACGGCAGTATTGCAGATGGAGGTTTCTTCTCAAAATTTACAGGAGCCAGCTATTTCTGGTTATTCATCGGTATCCTGGCTGCCTTTTTCGTATTGTATTTATTGGTAGCCAAAAGACTTCCTGAGAAAAGCTATGTGGAATCGGCAGAATAAGGAGTCAACAACTTGTATACATCATGAAAAAGAGCAGCCCTTGGTTGCTCTTTTTCGTTATAGGCAACTTACTTTCGCCACTCCAAGCACTTATTATGAATATTTTACTCTTAGGAGCCGGTGGAAGAGAACATGCACTGGCATGGAAAATGTCGCAGAGCCATCATTGTGATGCCCTTTTTATTGCACCCGGAAATGCCGGTACCTCTCAGTTTGGCACCAATTTATCGATAGCTGTCACAGATTTCGAAGCCATCAAACAAGCTTGTATTGAAAACAAAATCGATATGCTGGTGGTAGGACCGGAAGAACCCTTGGTGAAAGGTGTGTATGATTTTTTTGAAAAAGACCCTGCTCTACAAAGAATTGTGGTAGTAGGACCTTCTGCAAAAGCTGCACAATTAGAAGGCAGTAAAGCATTCAGTAAAAAATTCATGCAGCGTCACCAGATACCAACTGCAGGATATGCTGAGTTTACTGCAGACAATTTTGAAGCAGGGAAAAAATACATTTCCGCTCATAGTTTACCTGTTGTACTAAAAGCAGATGGACTTGCTGCCGGCAAAGGTGTTGTAATTGCATCAACACATGAAGAAGCATTGCAAACATTTGAAGAAATGATTCTTCATAAACAATTTGGTGATGCAAGTAGCAAAGTTGTGATTGAAGAATTCTTAAAAGGCATTGAAGTAAGTGTATTCGTTTTAACCAATGGATCAGATTACCAGATCATTGGTCATGCGAAAGATTATAAAAGAATTGGTGAAGGTGATACCGGCTTAAACACAGGTGGCATGGGCTGTGTAAGCCCTGTACCATTTATGGATGATGTGTTTATGCGTAAAGTAGAAGAACGCATTATTGCACCAACGGTAAAGGGATTGGAACAAGAAGAACTCATCTACCATGGTTTTATTTTCTTCGGACTGATGAATGTAAATGGTGAACCTTTTGTGATTGAATACAATTGCAGAATGGGTGATCCGGAAACAGAAGTGGTAATGCCGCGTTTACAAACTGATCTGGTTGCTTTATTTGCTGCGATGGATAATGGCACACTCGCTGATGCTAACATTGCTTATGATGAAAGATACTGTGCAACAGTAATGGCAGTGAGTGGCGGTTATCCGGGCGATTATGAAAAGAATAAAATCATTCATGGACTGGAAAACGCTTCATCATCAAAAGATGTGATCGTTTTTCATGCAGGTACAACACAAAACGAAAACAATGTTTTAACAAATGGTGGCAGGGTTTTAGCAGTAACCGCGTACGGAAATAATATTGCTGATGCAGTGAACAAATCAAAAAATAAATTGAAAGAAATATCGTTTGAAGGAATGTATTTTCGGAGGGATATTGGGTTTGAGTTTGGGGGGAGTGAATAGTCCATAGTTAATAGTCCATAGACCATGGTTGAAAACCTTGCAAGGAAATCAAATACTATGGACTATCGACCATGGACCATGGACTCTTCTCCAGCCCGCGAAAAATCAGTATTTTAGGCTTTGTTATTTCAAGTAATTTCATCCACCTTTGCAATCATTGACGAACAAATAAGAACTTTTTCTATACAATGGGATTATTCAACTTTTTTACGCAGGAAATAGCCATGGATCTGGGTACCGCCAATACCCTCATTATCCATAATGATGAAGTAGTGGTAAATGAGCCATCGATCGTGGCCCTGAACCGTAACAATATGAAGGAAGTTCTTGCCGTAGGCAAGAAAGCCCTCATGATGCACGAGAAAACCCATGAAAGTATTCGTACGGTTCGTCCGCTGAAAGACGGTGTAATTGCCGATTTTAACGCTGCCGAGTTGATGATCAGGGAGTTGATCAAGATGATCTACCCCAAAAAGCCTCTTTTTCCACCCAGTTGGAGAATGGTGATCTGTATCCCTTCCTCTATTACCGAGGTAGAAAAACGTGCCGTTCGTGATAGTGCCGAGCAGGCAGGAGCCAAAGAAGTATATATGATCCATGAACCCATGGCTGCGGCATTAGGTATTGGTATTGATGTAGAAGAGCCTGTAGGAAATATGATCATTGATATTGGAGGTGGTACCACCGGTATTACTGTAATTGCCCTTGCAGGTATTGTGTGCGACCAGAGTATCCGTGTTGCAGGCGATGAATTTACTGCAGATATCATGGAAGCCCTCCGTCGTTACCATAGTTTATTAATCGGTGAGCGTACCGCTGAGCAAATCAAGATCAATGTAGGTGCTGCTATGAAAGACCTAGATAATCCACCCGATGATATGCCGGTAAATGGTCGCGACCTGGTAACAGGTATCCCTAAACAGATCATGGTCAGCTATCAGGAAATCGCTGAAGCATTGGATAAAAGCATTTTCAAAATTGAAGAGGCGATCCTGAAAGCGTTGGAAACCACACCACCTGAATTGGCTGCTGATATTTACCGCAGAGGTTTATACCTCACCGGCGGTGGCGCTTTGTTACGTGGACTGGATAAGCGTTTAAGTGCAAAGATCAAATTACCGGTTCATGTAGCGGATGATCCTTTGAAAAGTGTAGTACGTGGTACCGGACTGGCACTGAAAAACTATCAGCGTTTTCCATTCATTATGAGATAACACCGAGACCGGTGAATGTATCCGATCATTTTGAATGTCCTAATCAAAGTTTGCGTTGAAGAATATATTTCTTTTCATACGGCGTTATTTCACTTTCCTGAGCTTTTTACTGCTTCAGGTATTTGCCATCGTTTTATTGACCCGTTCCAGCAAAACGCATGAAGCATTCTTTTCTGATGCAACCAGTGAATTAACCGGAAAACTCAATGAACGTTATAGTAATCTGCGCAGTTATTTTAGTCTGTCAGAAACCAATCGTCAATTAGCAGAAGAGAATAATCGACTGAGGAATCTCTTGGCTAGCAATCAGATTGCTCCGGATAGCACTACCATTAAGTATACAGATACTACATACAGAGACTCAACCGGTCGTTATCGTAAGTTCACCTGGCTTCCTGCCAAAGTCATCGGTAATACCGTCACACTTCAAACAAATTTCTTAACCCTGGAAAGAGGCAGTAATCAAGGTGTGAAAAAAGGAATGGCTGTTATTGGACCTGAGGGCATTGTTGGAGTAGTAGTAGAAACCAGTGCCAATATCAGCAAAGTCATGAGCTTGCTTCACCGCAATAGCCGTGTGAGTGCCATGCTGAAAAAAGACAATAATGCAGGTAGTATTGAATGGGATGGTAGTGATCCTTCGATCTTAACGCTTCGCAACGTTTCTAAAAGTGCGAAAGTAGTGAAGGGCGATACCGTCGTTACCAGCAATTATTCCGCGAACTTCCCTTCTAATTTGATGGTGGGAACAGTAGCCTCCATTGTAGCAGACCCGTCCAGTAATTTTTATACACTGAAAATCAAAACAGCCACCAATTTCTTTAGTATTCAATATGTTTACTTGGTAGAAAATGTTCGCTTTGCTGAACAGGTACAAATTGAAAATACCCCATTGACCAACCAATGAGTAGTCTTGTAAAAAATATTGTTCGATTTATTCTGTTCATCTTTTTACAGGTGTTCATCCTTAATGAGGTTCCACCTCTGCATCGCTTCATTGTTCCCTACGTTTACTTCCTATACATACTCTGGTTGCCTTTTAATATGAACCGGGTATTATTGATGGTCATCGCATTTATTTTCGGTCTCACACTCGATTCTTTTACAGGAACTTTGGGATTGCATGCCGCTCCGTGTGTATTGATTGCATTTATTCGTCCATTAATTCTGAGTATACTGCTACCCCAAGAAACCATTGAACAGAGCTATAGCGAGCCGGGCAGTAAGAGTATGGGTTGGGCTCCTTATAGCCTGTATGTAGGTTTACTCACTTTTATCCATCATTTCTATCTTGTACTGATAGAATGGCTCCAATTTGGAGACTTTCTCTATTTCCTAGGAAAAGTGCTGGGTACTACTGCTATCAGCTTACTGATGATGTTCCTTGCAGAGCTATTGTTCCTGCGTAAGGGTAAGTATAGAACGAATGCCGCTTAGAGGTGAAAAGTCAAAGGGTAAAATTTTCACTTTTGACTTTTCACCTTTCACCTCTGACTTCTACTTCTTCACACTTTTGCAAAATTTTTTTCGTTTGATCCATAACAAAGCATCAAATTTGTAATACACTTCACTTTTAAGTTTAGTCCCAAGATCTATGCCTGTCTTCAACCAGAGTCGCAGCCGTGTGATACAGTTTATTTTTGCAGGTGTTTTCATTGCTATCACGGGGCAATTGATCAACCTGCAGTTGTTTTCCGGTCAGTATAAACTGGCTGCAGATAACAATGCCTTTTATCGGAAAGTCATCTACCCCGATCGCGGCATTATTTTCGACCGAAAAAAAAGAGGGATTCTGGAAAATACGATCAGTTACGACTTGGTAGTGATCCCATCTGAAGCTCGTGGTACAGATACGATGACACTTTGTAGATTGTTGAATATAGATACTGCTGCTTACAAAAAGCGAATGCGAGACCTTATCTTCAAAAACACAAGTGTAAAACCCAGCGTTTTTGAAGCTTTACTAACCCCGGAGATGTTTGCTAAGCTGAATGAAAACATGTATCGTTTCCCCGGCTTTTCTTTGAATGAACGTTCTGTTCGCACATATCCTTACAATGTAGGAGCTGCAGTATTGGGTTATATGGCGGAAGTGGATACCGGATTTTTACGTCGGCATAAAGGAGAAGGGTATGAAATGGGGGATTACTTTGGTAGTACCGGATTGGAAAATATCTATGAGAAAGTGTTGATGGGACAAAGAGGTATCAAACGATATATCCGCGATAACAAGGGCCGTTTACAAGGTTCATGGGAGAACGGTGCTTATGATACTGCCGCTGTTGCCGGAAACAATTTATACTCCAGTATTGATGTGGAGCTACAGGAACTTGGTGAAAAACTGATGCAGAATAAAGTGGGCAGTATTGTGGCTATTGATCCTAAGACTGGCGGTATCTTATGTATGGTGAGTGCACCAACCTACAATCCCAACTACCTCACAGGCAATCAACGAAAAAAACACTTGGTCGATATGTTATACTTCGACCCCCGACTGCCTTTGTTGAACAGAACAGTCGGCACATTCTATTCACCCGGCTCTACTTTCAAAACCATGGTGGGTATCATTGGAATGAATGAAGGAGTCATTGATGATAATTTCACTGTGAGTTGTGGTGGCGCCTATTATGGTTGCGGTAGACCGATGGGCTGCCATGCTGCAGGTACTTTCACTTTGAAACCTGCTATTTCAAAATCATGTAACAGTTATTTCGCTGCTACATATAGACGTATTCTTGAAAATGGTAAATATCCGAATCGCGACAGTGCATTGAGTTCATTCAATCAATATGCTTATTCATTTGGTTTGGGTAGAAGATTGGGGGTTGATTTACCATCGGAGAAAATGGGTAATATGCCTACTCCTAAATATTATCATGGCATATTTGGTAAAAACTGGCAATCCTGCAATATCATATCCAATAGTATTGGTCAGGGTGAAATCACCACTACCCTTACACAACTTGCGAATGTAATGGCCATCATTGCTAATAAAGGATGGTACTATACACCTCATCTGATTGATTCTATTGAAGGTGGCGATGAATTTGGCATGTTGGATAAGTTCAAGATCAAACATAAGACCAAAGAGATTCCAGAATATGTGTGGGAAGAAGTGCATGAAGGCATGCAGGGAACCATGGAATTTGGTACCGGTTTTTATGCAAAAGTTCCGGGTATCAATGTGTGTGGTAAAACAGGTACGGTAGAGAACGCATACCGCGGTGAAAAATTAAAAGACCATGCTTTCTTTGGTGCATTTGCACCGAGAGAAAATCCACGCATCGCTATTGCTGTGATGTGTGAGAATGCAGGTTATGGCGCAACTTCCGCTGCACCTATTGCCAGCTTATTGATCGAAAAATATTTGAATGATTCCATCAGTGGAAATGATCGAAAAGCTAAAATTGAACAGTTGGCTAAAATGGATCTGATTCCACCTCAGATGAAAAGACAAATGGCGAAAAGAGATTCTTTGAGGCAAGCACAACAAATGGCTGCTGCTAAAAAAGCGGCACGTGATACTTCGGGTGTACAAGAAGCTCCGGAAGAAATGGAAACAGAAAGCACGCCAACAAAACCAAACCCTGCTAAGACCCCTAAAAAAGACAGTGGCAGAACCGCAGCTGTTCTTCCTGAAGAATTGCGTAAGTCAACCATTGTAAAAAGAAAAACTGCGGCATAACATGAACAGAAGAAATCAAAATATCGTCACGCAGGGGGTTGATTATGTAGTGATTTGGTTATATGCCATTTTAGTGGCCATTGGCATTCTTTGCATCTTCATGGTGGAGTATCGTCCTGAAACAGATTGGCTGGCTTCTTTTTTGGATGGTAAAACCAGCTATAGCAAGCAATTGATATTTGCCGGTGTATGCGCTATTGCGGCCACTTTTATTTTATTGACTGATAGCAAATTGTTCACAGCATTTGCAAATCTGTTTTACCTATTTGGTATTCTTTTAATGATCGCAACTTTTGCCATTGGTAAAAATATCAATGGATCAAAAAGCTGGATACCATTGGCAGGTGGATTTAACCTTCAACCTGCTGAACTGTGTAAGATATTTGTATCATTGGCATTGGCAAAATACTTGTCCAGACAAGAAATTGATTTTTCAAAAATTCGCTCACAATTGGTAGCAGGAGCTATCGCCTTGGCTCCGGCCGTGTTGTCGATTCTACAACATGAATTAGGGCTTGCATTGGTATACACAAGTTTTGTTATTGCCATGTATCGCGAAGGTTTACCTGCACAAATTTTGATCGTTGGTTCTTCTTTTGGTGCACTGGTTGTTGCGACGCTTATTTTAGAGCCCAACGTTTTGGCTGTGATCCTTACCATGATTGCCGCAGCAGTCATTTTTGTTTTACGCAAACAAATCAAAAAGAAAAAAGGGTTATTGACAATCATCATTACCATTTGGCTGGTTTGTGTAGGTGTTCAGCGATTTGTGGTTCCTTATATTTTTAATAATGTATTGGAGTGCTATCAGAGTACACGTATCTATAGCATGGTGGGTAAAGAGTATAATTGTGAAGACAATAAGCGTGCTCAGGATAAATCGACCTCTAACAAAACCGTTCGCAAACCGGATGATTACAATGTGCGACAAAGTAAAATAGCCATTGGATCAGGTGGTTTTTTGGGACGGGGATTTTTAAAAGGTACCCAAACACGCGGTAAATATGTACCAGAACAACGTACCGATTTCATCTTCACATCACTGGGTGAAGCATTTGGATTCGTAGGTTGCTTTCTATTTCTTTTATTATACCTCTTCCTATTATACCGTATTGTTATGATTGCTGAGCGTCAGCGTAGTACCTTCAGTAGAGTGTATGCATATAGTGTGGTGAGTATATTTTTCTTTCATATTGCCGTAAATGTGAGTATGACCATTGGTTTGTTTCCTATTGTGGGTATTCCTTTGCCACTCATGAGTTACGGAGGATCGTCTTTGCTTACTTTTACAGTATTGATTTTTATTCTGCTGCGTTTAGATGCAGATAGACAAATGGTTTTACGTTAAATAGTGTAGTGTGTATGAAGATTATTCCACTTTCAGAGGGAAGTTTTACCATTGATAAAACAAAGGTTTTTGTTCCATTTGATACAGAAAAAGAAGAACTGAATAATAGACCCATTGGTAGTTTATTGGTGGAGATCCAGCCATTTGTGGTGATTACTGAAAAAGATGTGATACTGCTGGATAGTGGTCTTGGTTACAATGAAGCAGACGGTACTCCGCAATTATACAATAACCTGCAACGTGCAGGCATCAATCCTTCACAGGTTACAAAGGTATTAATGAGCCATTTACACAAAGACCATGCAGGTGGAGTAACGATTGATAGTAACAATGGTCAAGATCGTTTCATCGCTTTTCCTTATGCCACGTATTATGTGCAACAAAGAGAAATGGAATTTGCTTTAGGCATCGGCTCAGCATCGTATATACCGGAAGATTTCAGATTATTGGAAGAATTTAGCCGTGTTGAATGGTTAACAGAAGATGAAGGATTCATAGATGGATATATCCGTTACCAATTAACCGGGGCACATAGTAAATACCATCAGGTATTTTGGATCGAGGAAAACGAACAAACGATTTTCTTTGGTGGTGATGACGCTCCACAACTACAGCAAATGAAAAGCAGGTTCGTAGCCAAATATGATTATGACGGAAAAAAATGTATGGAACTTAGAAAACAATGGTGGGAAGAAGGTCAGAACAAAGGATGGACTTTTCTCTTTTACCATGATATTCAATCACCGGTTTGGGGACCGCTAAAATAGTAGTCCTATTCTCCGTCTTTCTTTTCTCGCATCTTACGACGCAACTCCATTCTTTGTTGCAATTCTTTGCGAACCACGTTCATGAATTCACGTTCAGCTACAAGGGCTTTATTTACTCTTTCATCTGATACCAATACTTTCTTAAGCTCAACGCGATAGCGCTTGCGAATATTCAATACGGCTTCTTCAAATGCAAGAATATCTTCTTTATTCTCTTGTCTCGCCTTACGTACTTCTGCACTATAACTATTATACATGGGCCAGAACTTCTCAGCTTCTTCAGTAGTCAAAGAAAGATGTTTGGTGAAGTATGCAACCTTTAACACCTCAATATTCTCACGTGCACCTCGCATACCTTCGCCAGGGGGCTGTGCCTGAACATGGCTATAGGCTGTAAAGAACAATAAAAAAGAAATGATAAAAAGTATTCTTGTTTTCATGATCAGTTATTTAATATCAACTGTTTCCGTTGATTCAGTAGATTCTTCTAGGTATTGATTGAGTTCATCATCTGACATATAATCCAAATGATCGTTTACATCCGGTAGTTCATCTATTTGCAAGGATTCCCGATCAGCTGTAGCGATCACTAATTTCTCAGCGCTACTTAGATAATTCGTTAATTCATCCTCACTCAGTTTAGATATTTCATTGGAAACATCCATTTGTGCATATTGCTCAGTATGAACCGATTCAATGGCTTGATTACCGTTATAAATAAAAGCTGCTGTTACCAACACTCCTATCATTACCGCCGCCACCGCGAAACGCATCCATGGGCTTTTTCTGATAGCAGGCATCGCAATAATTTTTCCTGTATCAGTTGCTGCTTTGTCAGTGATTATTGCTTGAATATCTAATACAGGAGCAATATTTGTTTGATAAGGATTGGTTTTAGGTATCGATTGTAAGAACGGTGCTATTTCTTGTAACTCATCAAGCACTTCAGCATGTCTTACTGTACGCAAAATAGTATCAGGAAGTTGTTCAAAATAATTCTCCGGCACCTCAAATACATTGACTTTATTGGGTAACCCTGTACTGATTCGCTCCAGGATTATATCAGACAATACATCAAAATAACCAACAGGTACTTTGTAGGGTACTGCAATCGGCCAAGCAATAGCAGAACCTGCAATGCCTGTCAATTCTATTGTTATTTCTTCCCTGTTCTGCATATTCATTAGATAACTGTGGTGTTCGTAGGTTTAATGTTCCAGTATAAATGCCTCGATTTTTTTTGCAGCATGGTGATAGCTTGCTTTCAAAGCCCCCTCACTTGTATCCAGTATCCTACTCATTTCTTCGTAGGGCATTTCATCATAATAACGAAGGTTAAAGACAACTCTTTGCTTTTCCGGTAACTGTTGGATGGCTAATTGTAATTTCCACTCGAGTTTATTCGCATCAAAATTACTGTCAGCTTTTACTTTATTACTCAATACTTCCACAACTTCATCCATACTAACAGATGCTTTTCGCTTTTGCTGCTCAATAAAACTTAAACTTTCATTGGTAGCAATCCGATACAACCAAGTATACAAGCGACTGTCTTCCCGGAAGTTTTCCAACCCCTTCCAAACCTTAATGAATAGGTTCTGCAATACATCATTTGCGTCTTCATGATCAACTACCATCCTGCGTACATGCCAGTATAGTTTCTCTTGGTACTTTTTAATGATACCTGTAAAACCCTGCTCTTTTGTAGCCGGCTCCCGAAACTGTTGCAGTAATACCAAATCGTCTGATTGCATGCAGGGCTATTTTACGCTAATATAAATGCTCCTACACGTTGGACTCATGTTTTACCCAAAAGTTTAATCCGCCAATAACTAACATTTGTTTTATAAAACACTATAAATCATTAGTTTATTGGGCGGAATCTGTTAGTTTTTAGGATAAAAATGTATATTAGGGTATGTCATCGCGTCAATATATCCAACAATTCAGGCGTAACGTAACGGATAAATATATCATTTACAACAGCCTTTTTGCCGCCCTGCCTTTTTCAGGTATTGCCAATGTAGGAGCTTTATTGCCCATTCTTTCTCAAACCTGTGAGGATGATTATAAATCAGGTAAAAATCCGGTAGAGATCATCAATGACTTTTTCTTACAGCATACGCCGGTTCGTGATGAAAAAGAAAAGATAGATCGCTTATTTAAGTTTGTTCAATACATCGAGCGACAAGTGGTATTGTTTGATGCCATAGAAGATGCCGCATTCAGTACCGTTAACAATATCGAAGGACCGGGCAGTTTGAAGGCATTATACAATGAAGCAGTATTTGCGGGCAAAACACAGGCATTAAAAAACAAATTGAAGAAATTCAGGGTAAGGGTAGTATTGACAGCCCACCCCACACAGTTTTATCCGGGTAGTGTATTGGGTATCATTCATGACATGAGCGAAGCAATTGCTAAAAACGATTTTCATACCATCAATGAATATATTCAACAATTAGGCATCACCCCTTTCTTTAATAAAAAGCAACCCACTCCCTATGATGAAGCGTTGAACCTGATGTGGTACCTGGAAAATATTTTATACCACTCCATCGGTAATATTTACAATGTTATTGAACGAGATATTTTTGATCACGCCTATGATGGCGATAACCCTTTTATTGAGCTAGGCTTCTGGCCGGGTGGTGATAGAGATGGCAATCCATTTGTAAATGCCACAACCACACTCAAAGTGGCAGAAGCCTTACGCAGTTCCATCACCCTGTGTTATTACCGAGACATCCGCAAACTCAAGCGAAGACTTACTTTCTCTAATGTAGATGTATTACTGCAAGAACTGGAAGCCATATTGTATGAAAATGTTTTTCGTCCAACGGAATCCGAGCCTATACAAGCTAGTATACTACTGGAAAAACTATTAATCATCCAACAATTAGTAAAAGAAAAACACCATTCTCTCTTTTTACAAAGACTCAATAGCCTGATTCATAAAGTAAAAATATTCGGAACTCATTTTGCTACGATTGATATTAGACAGGATAGTCGTATTCATTCCCAAGTCATTCAAAATATTCATGAAACACTGATCAACATTCGCGGTAAGGGGTTATTGCCCGATGATTACAACCTTCTTCCTGCTGCCGAAAAAATTACTGTACTCAGTTCACTGAAAGATCAGCTCGATCCAACCCTATTTGAATCCATTACCCGCGATACCCTTGAAAGTATCTATGCCATTCAAACCATTCAACAACGAAACGGTGAAGCAGGTTGTAATCGCTATGTAATCAGTAATTGCCAGAGTAGTTTGAATGTAATGGAAGCATATGCACTTTTCAAACTGTGTGGCTGGAAGGAAGAATCATTAACGGTAGATATTGTTCCGCTTTTTGAAACCATTGATGATTTGGCACAAGCTGAACAAACCATGGATATATTGTATCAGCTGCCTTTATATGCTCAGCACTTAAAGAACAGAAAAATGCAGCAGACCATCATGCTGGGCTTTAGTGATGGTACAAAAGATGGTGGATACCTTCAAGCTAACTGGAGTATTTATACGGCGAAAGAGAACCTGACCGCTATTTCCAGAAAATACAATATCAAAGCAAAATTTTTTGATGGCCGTGGCGGACCTCCATCAAGAGGCGGCGGAAAAACACATAAGTTTTATGCTTCCATGGGTTCCAATATTGAAAATGAAGAAATACAACTGACCATACAGGGACAAACGATCACATCGAATTTCGGCACTATTCAGTCCTCACAATACAATCTCGAGCAATTGATGAGTGCCGGTATCAGTAATGAATTGTTTGCAGACTCGAGAATCCAATTATCGCAACATGACCGTCACTTAATGGAAGAGTTGGGTAATATTAGTCATGCCACCTATCAGCAATTTAAAACACATCCTTTATTCCTATCATACCTACAACAATTCAGTCCATTGAACTATTACAGTAAAAGTAATATTGCCAGTAGGCCTGCCAAAAGAGGTGGTGGCGGAGCTTTACGTTTTGAAGATTTACGTGCAATTCCTTTTGTAGGCAGTTGGAGTCAGCTGAAACAAAATGTACCGGGTTTTTTTGGTGTAGGTACTGCATTAAAGACTATGAAGGAAAAAGGTTTATGGGATGATGTAAAAGCCATGTTCAGAAATGTTTTATTCTTCCGCACCTTGGTCGATAACAGCATGATGAGTATGCTCAAATCATTTTTTCCGCTAACAGAATATATCAAAGAAGATCCAGAGTTTGGTGCAGTATGGCAACTGGTAAAAGACGAATTTGATCTCACCTGTAATATGGTGCTGGAATTAGCAGAAGTAACTCAACTCATGGATGATGATCAACCCGGACGTGCATCCATCCAAATGCGTGATAAAATTGTTTTGCCGCTTCTCACCATACAACAATACGCACTCTATCAAATTCGAAACCATACGGGTGATGGATCGGAGAAAGAAGTCTATGAAAAACTGATTACCCGAAGCATGTTCGGCATCATCAATGCCGGCAGAAACTCTGCCTAGTGGAATGATGAATAATGAATGTCGAATATCCAATTTCGAAGTTGGACATTGAATATTCGACATTGATTATTCGCCCCCGTCTTTCCAGTTCCAGAGATGCAAGCAAGCATAGGTTCTGAATGGGCTCCAGTTAGCTGATATCTTGAGCATTCTTGTTTTCATTTTCTTTTTATCAGCTGCATTGATTTTATACAGCTTACACATGGCTTGTTGAATACCTAAATCATCTACTGCAAATACATCTTCTCTACCAAGGGTGAACATCAAAAGCATCTCAACAGTCCATTTACCCACTCCTTTGATACTGGTGAGGAGTTCAATGATAGATTCATTGTCCATCTGTAATAGTTTCTTGTCTGTGATCTTGTGTTCTATACAAAATCGCGCTACATTCTGTACATAACTTACTTTAGCATTACTCAAACCAATGGCACGTAGGGTTTCAAAAGGCGTATCTAATACCTGCTGGGGCTTGGGTTCTTTACCATTGTAGAGTGCCAGAAAACGATGAAAGATCACTTTAGCTACTTTAGTACTCAACTGTTGACTCATAATACTCGCCATCAATCGCAATGGAATATTTTTATGGAGTTTGAGTTCATGAATATCTCCTTTTAAAATTGAAGCAAGCTTCGGATCCTTTTTCAAATGTTTGATGTATTCCATATCAGCAAGTTAGAGAATCGATTTCATCTTGAAAACTTACCTTGCAAAGAATTATGAAAAGGCATCTTCAATTGACTGCAGATGGTTCTCATACCATTCAAATCGACGAACTCAATGTTACTTATCATAGTAAACATGGAGCCATCCAAGAAAGTCGACATGTTTTCATAGATGCAGGTATTAGCTACCTACATCAGGTTCAACAGATTAATGAATACCAAATTCTTGAGATGGGCTTTGGTACCGGACTGAATGCATTACTCACTGCTATTTTCTCTGACCAGATGAATGTGTATGTCAACTATCATAGTATCGAAGCTTTTCCTTTAACGGCTGAGGAGATAGGCATGCTGAACTATGGAACGCTGTTGCAACAGATATCCGTTTTTTCACAAATCCATGCAGCACCCTGGAATACAGGCACTCCCATTCATCCAAAATTTGAATTGTACAAACATCATTGCACACTGAATAGTTTTAATCACTTAGAACAATTCAACATCATTTATTACGATGCATTTGCCCCTACTGCACAACCGGAATTATGGACGGTTGAGATTTTTGAAAAATTATACCACTTGTTAAAACCGGAAGGCATATTGGTGACTTATTGCAGTAAAGGTGTGGTAAGAAGAGCTATGGAAGCAGCGGGTTTTAGGATCACCAAACTACAAGGTCCGCCCGGAAAAAGAGAAATGGTAAGGGCTTTCAGAGACCATTAATTTTCAGTAGCTTTCTGAAAATTATCCGCATGAGAAGACTTCTTTTTTGTTTTTTATTTTTTCAGCTCAATTTTTCATTTGACCAGAGTAAAGACGAGCAAACCATCAGTAATATGCTTGATCGCCAAACCAAAGACTGGAATCGCGGCGATATCCCTGCATTCATGAAAGGTTATTGGGAAAGTGATAGTCTCATGTTCATCGGTAAAAATGGCGTTACATATGGTTATCAAACTACATTGAACAATTATAAAAAGACTTATCCGGATGCTACT
>CAYMQQ010000020.1:18680-31653 GCA_964392685.1 uncultured Sediminibacterium sp. | reverse complement strand
CATGAATTTACAAGATCAGTCTATGATCATTCAACCCTTGTTTGAAAAGGAACAAAATGGTAAGCCGGTTTATTTAGTAGGACATTCATTAGGAGGGCCTTTGATTATACAACTGGCAATTGACAGACCCGATTTTTTTGATGCTTTGGTGATACTGGCAGGATCCATCGATCCCAAACAAGAAAATCCGGAGCGATGGCGTCCTCTGTTGATGAATAATCCACTTAAATTTCTGGTTCCCGGTGCTATGCGTCCTTCCAATGATGAATTGTGGTACTTGAAGAAAGACCTTAAAGATTTAGCCCCTCAAATGGATCAAATAAAAGCCAGGGTCTACATTGTTCATGGTAATAAGGATATCCTGGTGCCTTATGCAAACCTTCATTTTGGAGTTAAAGCCATGAAGAATGCGGCATTTATGGATACACTAACCATTCCAGGAGCCAATCATTTTATACCATGGAGCCATTATAAAACAGTGAGGGCTGTTTTGTTAAAGCTATAGTCATTCACCGATTTTTGTGTAAACGGTGAGTCGTATCTTGGATCAGCCATTATCTTCGCCAGCACCATTATTGTCGTATGAAAAGAAAAAATACCTCCTTTCTTTTATTCTTCTGTTTGCTGACTTATTTTACTAAAGCCCAGATTGTACCTCCAACAGCCAGTTCTTCAGATATTTACCAGCAGTTGAAAAAGCTGAATGTCCTTGGCAGTGTGCTGTATATCGCAGCACATCCTGATGATGAAAACAACGGCTTACTTCCTTATCTGGCAAAAGAGAAATTGTATCGTACCGCGTATTTAAGTCTGACCAGAGGTGATGGGGGTCAAAATCTGATCGGTCCCGAGCAAGGAATTGAATTGGGGATGATTCGTACCCATGAATTAATGGCTGCACGTGCGATCGATGGATCTGAACAATATTTTTCGACAGCCTATGAATTTGGGTTTAGCAAAAGTGCAGAAGAAGCATTGCGTATTTGGGACCGGGAACGCGTATTGGAAGATGTGGTTTGGATGATCAGAAAATTCCAGCCCGATATTGTTGTAGCTCGTTTTCCAGGAGATGAAAGGGCCGGTCATGGACACCATGCGGCTTCCACCATTATTGCCAATGAAGCTTTTGAAGCAGCGGCAGATCCCAATAAATTTCCGGATCAGTTTAGATACGGAGTCAAACCATGGAAGGCCAAAAGAATTTTGTGGAACACTTTCAATTTTGGCCGAACAAATACTACGAGTGATAATCAGTTAAAAATGGAAGTAGGCGCATACAATCCCTTGATTGGAAAGAGTTATGGGGAATTGGGTGGAGAAGCAAGAAGCATGCATAAAAGTCAGGCTGAAGGCAGACCTAGAAGAAGAGGTGAAGTATTTGAATACTTTGTAACAACAGGTGGAGATTCTGCTAAGACAGATATCATGGAAGGAATCAATACCGGTTGGGAAAGATTGAAAGTAGATACTGTTTTGCAAACAGTTACAACACAAGGGAAAACGATATCGGTTCCTGTCAATAATAAAGCTCAGATTGATAGTATTCAATTACTACTTCAACAAGTATTACAGCAATATGATTTCAAAAGTCCGGAAAAATCTGTTCCAGTGCTTGTGAAATTGTATCGCAAGATTGAAAGTCTAAAAACTTCTGATCAGGTTTGGAAATCGCAAAAGCTAAAAGAGCTAAAAGAAATCATTGAATTTGCTTCAGCATTGTTTGTAGAAGCATATACACAACAGGAAACTGCATTAAAAGGAGACAGTGTACGTGTGAGTTACTTTATCAATAAAAGGTCTGATCTGCCTATGAAGATCAGATCTGTAAAGATGGCCGATTATCAGGATACCCTAATGATGCTCTATCCTGAAAAAAATAAAAACTATGTCTTTACAAAAGTTTTGATACCAACATATGGAGCTGAGATGACACAGCCTTACTGGCTTCGTCAACCTAAAGTAAGGGATGGGATGTTTAAAGTATCAGATCAGATTGATGTGGGTAAAGCATGGAATGATCCTTTGTATCATGCTGTATTCACAGTGGAAATAGATGGGTATACTTTTGACCTGAAGAAGCCGGTGCTATATAAATATGTGGATGCAGAACGTGGAGAGCTCTACCAGCCATTTATCATTGTGCCACATATCGAATTGTACATGTCTCCATCCGTAGTATTGTTGAATGTGAAAGATGAGTATGGGAAGAGTCGTTCTGATTCCATGTTACATGTGATTTATCGATCTAATTTCTCACAAACAGGAATCATGACTGATTTGACTATTCGTCAGGAAGCAGTGAAATCAGTTATCTCAGGAGAGAAAAGAAGTTTTGTAAAAGGGCAAAGGCAAATCATTGATATTCCTATATCTAAAGTGTATAATTCAAAAGCTCCTGTAAAGTATTTGGAAGCAACGATGCGTATTACCACTGCAGAAGGTAAGGTCTTGAATTTTTCTGATTATTTCAAAGCAATCAAATACGATCATATCCCCAACATACATTATGCTTTCAGAGATTATGTAAAAGTGATTGATTCGGAAATTAAAGTAAGGGGTAAGAAGATTGGTTTCATTCAAGGTTCGGGAGATGTAATGCCGGAAGCGCTGAAACAAATGGGATATGAAGTGAAGGTCTTAGATGATGCATCTGTAACAGATGAAGGATTGAAAGACCTCGATGCAATCATAACAGGAGTAAGAGCTTACAATATACATGAGTGGCTTAGCGGAAAGTATGATGTGATGATGCGTTACGTACAAAATGGTGGTAATCTGATCGTACAATATAATAGAAATCAAGGTGGTGTATCTAATCCCAAGATTGGTCCCTATCCTTTTCAGATCAGTAGCACAAGGGTAACAGAAGAAGATGCTGTTGTGAAATTTGTGCAGCCACAACATCCTGTATTGAATTATCCTAATAAAATTTCTCAAGAAGATTTTAATGATTGGGTACAGGAAAGAAGTACTTATCAAGCCGATCAGTTTATTGGAAAATATGAAGCACCTTTAGGTATGAATGATAAAGGTGAAAAAGAAAGTACGGGAAGCCTGATCACCACTAAATATGGTAAAGGAAATTTTGCTTATGTAAGTTTGGTTATGTTTAGGCAATTACCTGCCGGTAATCCTGGCGCATTTAAGATTTTGGCAAATTTAATAGCCTTACCCAAGCAATAATACAATGAAGCAAAGAAGAAAGATAGGCATATTGACTTTGGTCGTAATTGGAATAGCTATTGGGTTTTTGATTAAAAATGTACGTGTGGGCTTACTAATAGGATTGGCATTAGGATTATTAAGCGGTAGTCTCATCCATAACAGAAACAAATGATAAATATGAATACCAAAGAAAAAATTCCTTTATTCAAATCTTGGAGCAACTGGTATTGGTTTGTGCTATTGGTATTATTGGGATTGATACTTTTTTTTCTATGGCTCACTAAAACGTATGCATGAGTAAGGTAGATTGGATAGTACTAGTAATCACACTTGTTGCGATCATTACTTATGGACTGTATAAAAGCAGAACCAGTAAAGATCTTGAAGGCTATTTTCTAAGTAACAGAAGTATGCCTTGGTACCTCGTATTGCTCAGCATTATGGGGACACAAGCAAGTGCGATTACCTTTTTATCTGCACCCGGACAAGCATTCACTGACGGTATGCGATTTGTACAGTATTATTTTGGTCTACCTATTGCCATGGTGATACTATGTGTGACTTTTGTTCCGTTATTCAATAAACTCAGGTTATTTACTGCTTATGAGTTTTTGGAGAAAAGATTTGATTTAAAGACCAGAACTTTTACTTCTTTTTTATTCTTGTTGTCAAGAGGGTTGTCAACGGGTATCAGTATTTATGCTCCTTCTATCATTTTATCTTCTTTGATGGGATGGGATATTTTTTGGACAAATATTGTCATGGGAGGTATGCTGATCATTTATACGGTTAGTGGTGGAGCCAAAGCAGTAGCGTATACACAGCAATTGCAATTGATCATCATTTTTGCCGGAATGTTTGTTGCGGGGTATTTGATCGTTGATTATCTACCGAATGGAGTAGGGTTTAATGATGCCTTGAAAGTAAGTGGCGCTTCAGGAAAGCTCAATGTTATTACAACAGGCATTACTGAGAATGGGTTTGATTGGAAAGATCGATACAACTTAATCAGTGGTATCATTGGTGGCTTCTTTTTAGCACTTTCTTATTTCGGTACTGATCAATCACAGGTAGGTCGCTATTTAACCGCCAAGGATAATACCGAAAGTAGATTGGGATTACTCATGAATGGATTGGTGAAAGTACCCATGCAGTTTTTGATCTTATTGTTAGGTGCCTTATTGTTCACTTTTTATCAGTTTACACCTTCACCGGTCTTTTTTAATAAGGCAGTGGAAGAAAAAGCGATGCAAACTTCATATAAGGAAGAGCTTGTGTCCGTTCAATCGCAATTCAATACCTATCAGACTAAACAACAAGAGTGGAGTCGGTTGTATACGGTTGAAAAACAAGAGCAGTATAAGGATAGTATTGCAGTAGGTGCGAAACAATTGGCGGGTTTACAGAAGCAATATAAAACCATATTAACCAAAGCAGTGCCTGGTGCGGATACTAATGATACCAACTATATCTTTTTAAGGTTTGTAGTTGATTTCTTACCCAAAGGATTGGTGGGATTATTGATTGCAATCATCTTTCTGGCAGCATGGGGGTCTATAGCAGCAGCGTTGAACTCATTGGCTTCTTGTACCATGATTGACTTTCACCAACGATTGCAAGGAATTCAAACAAACAATACAGATCCTGATCAATGTGCAAAAGAATATAAGCAATCGAAATATTATACGCTAGCATGGGGAATCTTTTGTGTGATCACCGCTCAGTTTGCATCCGGTATGGGAAGTTTGATTGAAGCTGTAAATGTTTTGGGGTCACTTTTCTACGGAGTGATCTTAGGTATCTTCTTAGTGGCGTTTTACATGAAAAAAGTACAAGCAAATGCGGTGTTTGCAGCAGCGGTTATTGGTGAATTGATTGTGATTGGATTCTTCTTATTGGATCGATATAACATCATTGGCCTTGGTTTCCTTTGGTTGAATGTAGTAGGAGCTTTAGCAGTAGTTTTATTGAGTTTTGTTTTCCAATTGTTTCAACGAAGGGTTATTCAGTAAGGATTTCATTTGCTGGATAGCTGTTTTATTCAATTCTACTAAGCGTTGTTGTTGCGTTAACCCATTTCTGATCAAGAGAGCGTTGATACTTTCCAGATTGCTAAGGATGATGAGTTGCTCCAAGGTAGCTTGGTCTCTGATGTTTCCGGTATGATTTTCTTTCCATTGTTTAGCTGTTTTCCCAAATACAGCCATATTAATGACGTCTGCTTCTGATGCATATACCATTGCTATTTGCTGTTTGCTGAGAGTAGGAGGTATTAATACGTCTACAATAGCATCTGTATGAATTTTATGGTTGATTTTGGCTACTGTTCTATGGATATTCCATTCTAGCTGATGGGTAGTTGATTCCTGTTCTTTTAATCTTTGGACTTCCTTGATCAGGTATAACTTGAATTCTGCGCTGATCCATGAGGCGAATTCAAATGCGATGTCTTTATGAGCAAAAGTTCCACCTGTATTACCTGCTTTTACAATGATACCTTTGGCATTTACTATAGTTATCCATTTTAATGGCGATAAGATGAAGCTATTGCTTCCCGCTTCTCTCAGTAAGGGGTCGATTTCGACCCCTTTGAAATCGGGATTATGCAATAGTTCCCAGATCCCTAGAAACTCAATGGTCGACTTGGTTCGCATCCAATTCTTAATGATGTCCTTCGGCTCAGACGGATTCTTATACCTTGCTATATCGGTTAATGATATAAAATCGATAGTACCATTCTTGAGTAATTCGATTGGCTTGTCTTTCACGATGATGATTTGCTTCTTAGATGCCATATTCGTAGTTTGAAATGGTAAAACTAATGGCACCTATCAAGCCATACAATACGTATAAATACCTGATTTATGGAAAAATCAGTAACATCGTAGCATGAGCAATCGATTTACCGTTACACCTTGGGCGAAGCATGCCGTTGTTTACGAGGTGAATATCAGACAGTACACTCCGGAAGGAACTTTTCGTGCATTCATGGAACATCTGCCGAGATTAAAAGAAATGGGTATTGATATTCTTTGGTTCATGCCTATTACTCCTATCAGTGTAGAGAAACGTCAGGGGACTCTGGGTAGTTATTATGCTTGTAGCAGCTATACCGATATCAATCCGGAGTTTGGAACAACAGCAGATTTTAAAATGTTGGTCGATCAAGTGCATGCATTGGATATGAAATTGATCATTGACTGGGTTGCTAATCATACCGGAGCTGATCATCATTGGACCCAAACTCATGCCGATTGGTTTATAAGAGATTCAGAAGGGAATTTTACAGAACGAAATGGATGGAAAGATGTGATTGATTTGAATTTTGATAACAACGACATGCGATCCGCTTTAGTCAACGCAATGCAGTATTGGATCACTGAATTTAATATTGATGGATTTCGCTGCGATATGGCTCATCTCGTACCACTTGATTTTTGGGTGCACGCAAGAATACAATGTGATACTATAAAACCTTGCTTCTGGTTGGCAGAATGTGAAGTCGTAGAATACCACAACGCATTTGATGCCACTTATGCATGGTGGTGGATGCATGAATCGGAGAAGTTTATGAAAGGAGAACATGGTTTACATGAAGTAAGAGAAGTGTTACATGCTTATTCACAGTATCCATCCGGGTCGATCAAGCTTTTCTTTACCAGCAATCATGATGAAAATAGTTGGAATGGAACCGAGTATGAAAAATATGGCATAGCAGCAAAAGCATGGGCGGTATTTACATGTACTTGGCAGGGAATGCCTTTGGTGTATAGCGGACAAGAAAATCCGAATTTGAAACGGCTTGCTTTTTTTGATAAAGATCAAATAGAGTGGAAAGAAACACCTGCACTTCATACATTCTATCAGCAACTTTTACAGTACCGAAAAAAATCATCAGCTATTCTAGAAGGCGAGACATTCATTCTTCCTGCTGAACAAAATTTTATCATGGCTTATTTCAGGAAAAAAGGTAATGAAATAGTATTGGTATTATTGAATCTTTCCGATAAAGAAAGAGGTACAATAGAAGTAGAGCATCAATGGTTGTCCGGAAATTTCATAAACCTATTTTCTTCTTTAGGGTATACCTTTTCAACAAAAGAACAGTTTGAATTAATGCCGGGAGATCATCTGGTATACATAAAAAAAGGCAACTGATTCAGTTGCCTTTTTTTATGTGTTCTACTTTTTATTATTCTTTTGCCAGTGTAAGCGGATAAGTATAGTTTCCTTCAAATCCGGGATAAATACCTTCTAGACGAATAACACCACTGCCTTTCAGTGAGCTGATAATTTCTTGGAACTCTTCCAGATTTTTTACTTCACGTCCATTTACTCCGGTGATTACAAATCCGTCTTGCATTCTGCTCTTACTTAAGAGTCCATTACCTACTTTTCTAACCCTTACGCCTCCTTTGATATCATTGGCTGCAGCCAAACTTTTATCAATATTTTCTAATTCACCGCCTATTTGCTCAATAACGGAGGTTGTCTTAACAATATCAGTAGTACCAGCTTTATTTTTCAGTGTAATACCAACTGTGTTTTCTTTTCCACCACGTTTATAGGCTAAAGTAATTTTATCACCCGGTTTGTACAAAGCGACTTGCTCTTGTAATTCTGGTCCACTGGTAACAGGGTTGCCATTTACTTTGGTTACAATATCGCCTTTTTTCAATCCCGCAGCCGCAGCAGCACCTCCTTCAGGAACCCCGGTAATGTATACACCTTCACCTTCTTTTATCGCAACGCCAATTTCTTTTTCCAATTCGCGTTTCTGATCATCAGAAAGATTCTCATTTGGATAGTTGATACCAATATAAGCACGCTGAACAGTTCCAAACTTCACAATATCCGTTACAATCTTTTTTACAATGTTCACAGGAATTGCATAAGAATATCCAGCATAAGAACCGGTAGGAGAGGCAATCGCAGAGTTGATACCAATCAATTCTCCAGAAGTATTGATCAATGCACCACCGCTATTGCCGCTATTCACAGCAGCATCTGTTTGTATAAATGATTCTACCGGACTTTGGCTCTGACGACTGTTAATGCCTATAGATCTTGACTTAGCACTTACAATTCCTGCAGTAACTGTTGCATCTAAATTCAAAGGATATCCAATAGCCAATACCCACTGTCCGAGTTTCACCTCATCACTATTGCCATAAACCAAATAAGGCAAGGATTTACCTTCAATTTTGATGACAGCAATATCACTGCTGGGATCTGTGCCGATGACAGTGCCTTTGTATGATTTTTTATTCGCCAAAGTAACATTGATCTCATCAGCACCATCTACTACGTGATTATTGGTGATGATATACCCATCTTCCGTGATCAATACACCACTACCACTGGCACGTTGCTCAGGAATGACACGAGGTCCTCCAAAGAAATCACCAAAATCATCACCAAACATATCGGCAAAAGGATTACGTTGGCGATTGCTCACTTGACGTGCTTTTGTTTTTGTTTTGATATGCACTACTGCAGGTGTTGCAGAAGTAGCAGCAGGCGTAAAATCGACTGCCGAACCTATATTATTGTTTTTATCAAAAAAACCGGCGTAGTTCACAGGCAACTTTCCTTCTTCCTGCATTCCTACACGCTGATAATCATTGTACTTACTAAAGCCCCAAACACTAAGGACAGCGGTGGTGGCACTAATGGCAACCACGGCTAAAATGTTCTTGAGATTCATATGCATGGTCTTTTATGATTTTAATCTGATCAAAAAATATGCCTTTCCGATAACAAATAAAACAAAGCTGTTTAAATGACAGTTCACCACTGACAGTATTTAACAAATGTTTTACGGCAATTCTCGTAGATCGGGGCAGGCTCGCTATAAACTGCTTAAAGTTACGATAATCAAAACGGAAGCCAATGACTTTGGATAGACGGAAAATAGAATGATCAGGTCAAATACTTGACCCTTTATTCATTACAAGGATTTTAAAAACGCCATCGTATCTACGCCATCTGCATAATCCATTAAACCAGGGAATTGCGCCTGCCCAAATGGAACTTGTCCTTTTCCTACGATGCATTGTATATCTTGATGACCACTCAGTTCCTCTTCCAATTGTGTTTTATCGGTATAAAAGCGATAATGAACCTGACTTACCGGAGAAAAAGGAGAGCTGTTTTCTGTAAGTATGATGGAATCATTGTTCATGTAATATTTATTCCCCATGATCAGTAATGCCAAATGGTAATCATAATTGTGTTTGTATTTATGATAATCGATCAAATAGGCATATTTTTTCAATATATCTAGTAGTGGAATGAAATCATATCCTTCCGGAACATTCAATTGGGTAATATTTCTGCAACCGAGCCCAAAATACAATTGGATGTCATCGGCCAATAACTCAAGTTCTTGTTCAGTTTCGGTTCCATCTAAGATGGCCACTGAAGTTCTGTTTCGTCGGATGATATTCGGGTATTTGCCAAAATAGTAATCAAAGTAGCGCCCGGAATTATTGGATCCGGTGGCGATGTATGCATCACAGCCTTTGAGTTGCTCAGCAAATGAAACCTGATTTTGAATGGTATTGTCCCACTCGTACAACTTTTTGATAAGGTGTTTGATCAGGAATTCATCTTTGGATGAAGTCTTGATGGTCATGGAATGTCCGGATACAAAAACCGACAGAAAATCATGAAATCCTACCAATGGGATATTTCCGGCCATGACAATACCTACATTCTTGGAATTTGTCAGATCATTCGGGATTTCATATTGTTGAGCCCAATCGAACAATAATTCCGGTTGAAGAAATCGAGTAGCGATTTGGGTTACGGCTTTTTCGATAAATTCAGGGATAAACCAGGCATTTTCACGATATGCACGGTCTTGCACAGACAACCATTCCTCTTCTTTGTTCAACATATATTCCCCCAATCGGGCCAGTAACTGAATTCGTTCTTGTAAAATCATTTGTCAACCGTATTTTTGGAACAGCAAATGTAAAATCACTAACCCAACAAACCATTTTTAATATGGCGATCAAAATAACTGAAGAGTGTATCAACTGCGGAGCCTGCGAGCCCGAATGTCCCAATAATGCTATCTACGAGGGTGGTGTTGAATGGGCGATTGCTGATGGAACCACCATTAAAGGGTCTTTTACCCTAATGGATGGTAGCGTGGTAGACGCTGATCAGCGTTTCGAACCCATCAGCGTTGATACTTATTACATTACACCTAACAAGTGTACAGAATGTCAGGGTTTTCATGAAGAACCTCAGTGCGCGGCAGTTTGTCCGGTAGACTGTTGTGTACCCGATGAAATGTACCAGGAAACAGTGGAAGAGCTATTGGCGAAGAAAGAGAAAATGCACATCTAATGCACAATAGTATGTGCTAAACTTTTCCCTAAAATGCTTGCATTTACTGGGAAAAGTGAATAGCTTAGAGTTATCAATTATTGTTGTACTTAATACTACGACAACTAGTAACGGCGGGTGATATTTCCCGTCAACGTGAGGTGAAGAGACGGGTAGTTTCTTCACCTTTTTTATGTCAAATATCAGATCGCAGATGTCAGATTTATTTTTCATATCTGACATCTGCGATCTGACATCTAACATCCCACTTCCTATCTTTGTCCCATAACCTTATCAATATGAAGAAAAAACTGGCATTGGTTACGGGTGGACTAAGTGGGGAAGCACAAATCAGTTATAAAAGTGCTATAACAGTTGGGAACAATTTGGATAGAGACTTATTTGATGTCTATAAAATAGATATCAATCCTGAAGGTTGGTGGTATGAGAATGGAAAAGGGGAAAAGTCGAAAGTGAATCGAGACGATTTCTCCATTACGGATGAGGGGCAGACCATTCATTTTGATGTGGTATTGCTTTGTATACACGGAACACCGGGAGAAGATGGAAAATTACAGGGTTATTTTGATATGCTGAAACTGCCCTATACCAGTTGTGACGCTGCAACTTCAGCACTTACTTTTAATAAAAGATATACAGTAGCCGTGGCTGCTTTTGGGGGTGTACATGTTGCTAAATCGATGCATCTGTTCAAACACACACCGGTAGCCCCTTCACAGATATTAACTGAGCTCAGATTGCCGGTATTTGTAAAACCCAATAACGGAGGAAGTAGTATTGGGATGAGTAAAGTGAATAAGTCGGATGAGTTGGCAGCAGCATTGGAAAAAGCATTCAAAGAAGATGATCAGGTATTGGTAGAAGAATTTATTAGTGGCAGAGAGTTTACAATTGGAGTATTTAAGTCAAATGGACATATTCAGGTATTGCCCATTACAGAGATTGAAACAAAAAATGAATTCTTTGATTTTGAAGCGAAATACCAAGGCGAAAGCATCGAAACAACCCCCGCTGCTATTGACGAAGAGATGAAAACGCAATTGGAATCAGCTGCGAAACGGGTGTATGAAGTACTCAATTGCAGAGGTGTAGTGCGGATTGATTTTATTTATAATACCGCAACTAGTCAACCCTATATGTTGGAAGTGAATACGGTACCCGGACAAAGTGAAGCCAGTGTTATTCCGCAACAGGTGAGAGCGATGGGAATGTCTTTGAAAGATTTTTACTCAGCAGTAGTAACGGAAGCACTTCGTTAAAATTTTAAAAATCAGATACTATTCAGAAAGGCGACTGATAGGAATCTGTATCTTGTTTCATCAAGCCAAATACACATGAAGGAATTCATTCAGAAAATAACAGCAAAGCCCCTATGGGTGAATATCCTGGCAGGATTGGGAATTGTTCTGGTATTAATTGTATTATTCTTTTCTCTTTTGGGCTGGATTACCAACTACGGTAAGGTAACCACTGTACCCTCTGTTACCGGACAAGAAGTAACCGCGGCCATTCAGGTTTTGGAACAAGCCGGATTTGAAGTGGAGATACAAGATTCTGTATACGTTGATAGCTTACCCAAACTTGCAGTTGTTCGTCAAACCCCCGAAGCTGATGCAGCAGTGAAATCCGGACGTACCATTTATCTTACTGTGAATCGCCAAGTATCACCTCAGGTAGAAATGCCGAGCCTGATTGGTTATTCTGTTAAAAGCGCGGAACTGTATTTGCAAAGTCTGCAGTTAAAAATGGGTACTATCACTTATAAACCTGATATCGCTCGTAATTCTGTATTAGAGCAGTTGTATAATGGGCTTCCTATAAAAGCCGGTGATAAGGTTCCGTTAGGTGCTACCATCAGTTTTGTATTGGGTAGTGGATTGGGCGGTAATGAAATGGATGTACCCAATCTCATTGGTATGACACTCGAAGAAGCCCGTTCTTATCTGTCCACATTAAGTATCAATACCGGTGCCATAGTAGGAGTTGGGGCGATTAAAGATTCTGCTAGTGCCTTTGTTATCAGACAATCGCCTGACTATTTATCAGAACTACTTGATCAGTCAGGTAACAGAGTCCCGAACAAAATACGTCAGGGACAAATCATGGATCTATACATTAGCAGTATAGCACCTATTAGAGATACAGGAAGAATCATCCCTCCCAATCAATACTAATCAATTCATATTCCGATGATACAAACAATTACAGTGCAAGAACTCAAGTCTAAAATAGACAACGGCGAATCAATACATCTGGTTGATGTACGCGAACCTCATGAGCATGCCGAGTTCAATATTGGGGGTACTTTATTACCTCTTGGTAAAGTGCAAACCATGCAAGTAGATGATATTGAAGACTTGAAAAATGAAACAGTCTATGTTTATTGCAGAAGTGGTAACAGAAGCGGACAAGCCTGTTTGATTCTTGGTACCATGGGCTTCACCAATGT
>CAYMQQ010000020.1:0-18580 GCA_964392685.1 uncultured Sediminibacterium sp. | reverse complement strand
GCAATCATAAAGTTTCTTCCCGCCATTGGATAAAAGCCGTTGTCTGTATATTGTGTACCTCCACTGATATAAGTATAGCTATAACCATTGGGTTCATAGAGCGTATTGAAGACATTGTTAACCTGTCCAATTACCTGTAGCGATTTAAAAGTCTTATTGGAAAAGTTGTAGATGATGCGAAGATCTTGTGTACTGAATCCATTCAATATACTTCTGTCAAGTCCGCTATTATCCATGTATTGTTTGCCAACATATTTTCCCAATAGCCCTAATTCCCATTGTTTTGCAGGGAAGAAAAGTAGTTGAGTTCCTGCTACAACTGCGGGTGAAAAAGCAATATCTGTATTTTTTCTGTCTACAGAATTTTGTCCGTTTGTATCATAGTTGTCAAAGTATTCTGTAAATGCTTTTATTTTATTTCTACTCAAAGCAAGATTACCGCCTGCAGTGATCCAAGAAGTCGGTTTCCAGCTTGCTTGCATTTCAATGCCCAGTCTATAGCTTTTAGGAACATTAAAACGTGTATAGGCACCTACATCATTAATCTGTCCGGTTAATACCAGTTGGTTGATGTAGTTCATATAATACATGTTCGCGCCAAATTGAATATTGCTTTTTTTGTAATCAAATCCCCATTCTAGATCCTGCAATTTTTCAGATCTTGGTTGATTGGTGGCGCCCGCTTCAAAATCATCTCTATTCGGCTCTTTTTGTCCGATCGCATAACTGATATAAGCCTGTATATGATTCTTACGATAAGTGAAGCCTAGTTTCGGATTGAAGAAATTAAAATTCCGATCCACCAATAATGTTGGATTTCCTTGGAAGCCATTCATGCGATGGGATACATTTCTATACTGAACATCAATGAATCCAAACAAGTTGGTGCCCAGATTTTGTTGCCATTTGGCAAATAGATTCACATCTTTTTTTGTAGCAGGGTGTATATAATATCGATATCCCGCCGGTGCAGTACCTCTTTGAAGCCAAGGGAGGGTGCCATAATGATCACCGGTATAGGTACTCCATCCACCACCTAATGTCAACTCATTTCCTGCTTTTCTATATTGCAGAGAAGCATTCTGTCCATAGAAATAATTGTTGAGCCAGCGTTGACGTACAAGATCCGTGCTGGTAACTGACGGACTCACATTCGGCAATCCATAATCTGAAAATTCCTCATCACTTTTGTATTCTTCATAATATCCATAGCCTCTGGTGAGAAATGCAGCGGTTTGCAAAGACCAGTCGTTATTAAAAGCATGGTTGAAGAATAACTGATAATGGGTTTGTGTATAGTTGTCTGTTTGATTATCGTACGGGCTATCCGTTTTTTCTGTTCCCGCCGGATTAAAAGTACGGTTATTGACAAGCGTTGTTTTATCAATACCATACCATGCTTGGTATGTTTTTTCTTTACCTGAAAAGACATTGAATCGGAGAGATGATGATTTGTTCAACCAGGCGCCGCTGATGTAAAAAGAGCGAAGATCACTGGAAGCCCTGTCAACATAACCGTCACTTTGTATGCTGCTAACACGTGCATCAAGGGTGAAATGTTTGTTGATCAACCCTGTTCCCGCACGTAAAGTGTGTTTGCGGGTATTGAAAGAGCCGAAACTGTTGTTCAATTCTGTGTAAGCTTTTTCATTGAATTCATTGGTAGAGAGGTTGATGGTAGCACCAAAAGCGGCTGCTCCGTTGGAGGATGTACCGACACCTCGCTGAATTTGAATGCTGTTAACAGAGGAACTGAAATCGGGGAGGTTTACAAAAAAGGCACCCATGCTTTCTGCATCGTTATATGGGATCCCATTCAATGTAATATTGATTCTAGTTGCATCTGTTCCACGAATACGAATACCTGTATACCCAACCCCATTTCCTGCGTCAGCATTTACTACTACAGAAGGTGTTTGGTTAAGTAGAAAAGGAATGTCTTGTCCAAGATTGTTTTTAACGATGTCTTCTTTAGCCAAATTAGTCTTTGCAAATGGAGCTTTATCAGTTGCACGAATGGATCTCACTTCCAAAGGCTGTAAAAAAAGCGAACCGGGTTCAAGTTCAATGATCAGTTCTTTGCCAATTGAGTTTTTGTTGACTTGGATGGACTGATCACGATAGCCAAGACTCATGATTTTTACGGACGCGTTTTCTGCGCCGGTCCATTTCAGGTTAAATTGACCATTGTCATCGGTAACCACTTGTAAATTGTTCAATTGAACCACAACTCCACTAATGGGTTGTTGGGTACTGCGGTCGGTGACTTTACCGCGTAACGATGGGTTGTTTTGCCCGAATACGAGCAGGATTAGGAATGTCAGCGACATTGTTCCCAAAAACTTTTTCATTTGAAATGATTTAAAAAGTTAATAATGGGAACAGGGAAACAGCTAATGGAGAGGTACGACCAAAAATGTACGCCTTCCCTTCGCAGGAATTACCCTGTTCAGGTTCAACGGGTATTATCTCAGCCTCTCCGCCTTAGGCGGGGAAGCACCCCGAGGAATGATCTGATGCAAAGCTATGAAATAGCTAAATTGCTGCCAACTGTAACTTTATCGACCAAGAACCGTTACACACAAAACACTCGTATGAAACGATTTTTATTCTTTATACTTTTTTTAGCCGGCGCTTTATGGGGGGCTGCACAGGTAGAGAAAAACCTGGTGTATGATGGTAATGCAGAAGTAAGAAAGCATCAAGGCTTTACTGCTATTGAAGTATCCAGTGCCATTGATCTGTATCTGTCTCAAGGCTCAGAGGAGGCAGTAGCGGTAAGTGCCAGCGAAGATGAAATACTGAAACGTATCCGAACAGAAATGCGCGGTACCGTATTACGTATCTATTTTGATGGGAAAGGGCTAAACTGGCGCAAATGGAACAATCACAAGATGAAAGCGTATGTAACATTCAAGTCTATCACCGGCGTAGAAGCATCTGGGGCTTGTAATGTGAAGGTATCCGGCAAGATCAAAGCTGATCAGTTACGTATTCAAATGTCTGGTGCCAGCGATTTCAAGGGAGAGGTAGAAGGAGAGAATTTAAAGTTGGAAGCATCTGGGGCTTCTAGAATTCAGGTAACAGGTGCTGTAGCCAAGTTGAATATTGATGCCAATGGTGCCAGTGATATTCGTTGTTATGATTTAAACAGTGATTATTGCAAGATTGATGCATCCGGTGCTTCCGTTGCAAGAATCAGTGTGAATAAAGAATTGAGTGCCCAAGCCAGTGGTGCTAGCTCTATTTACTACAAGGGCGAAGGCTTAATTCGAGATATTAGTACAAGTGGTAGTTCTTCGATCAAGCGAAGAACCAGCGATTAAATCAATTATTATTTGGAGGAGAAACTGCCAGCCCGTACCTTTGCAACCCAAACATCGCGAGGTAGAGCAGCGGTAGCTCGTCGGGCTCATAACCCGAAGGTCGGAGGTTCGATCCCTTCCCTCGCAACAAAAGAATTCAAGAGCCTCAGATAGAGGCTCTTGAACTTTAAAGTCAGCATGACTTTTTTCGGCTGGAGGATACTCCGGATACTGAATGATAGAAAACTTGGTAGCCAATCAAGAATGGTTACAATCCCGTTTATCTCTACTTCTCTATCCTTCTCCTCAGAAAACTTTCGGAAATTAGTCTAAGCATCATTTGAAAACAGCCTTATGAAATCAGGTTTCGTCAACATATTTGGTAAACCCAATGCCGGCAAAAGCACTTTATTGAATGCTTTGATAGGGGAGAAAATGGCTATTGTATCCCCAAGGGTTCAAACCACGCGTCATCGTATCAAGGCATTTTTGAATAAACCGGGCGAGTATCAGATCATCTTCTCCGATACGCCGGGTATCATTGACCCCAAGTACAAACTCCACCAACGTATGATGGATTCTGTAAAAGGGGCTTTGGAAGATGCAGATCTGGCTTTATTGATGGTAGATGCCAACGACGATTTTCAAGAATGTGATGCGATCTTTTCTTCACTTCGGTTAAAAGTGCCGGCTTTACTTGTCTTAAATAAGATCGATAAGGCTGCCAATGGAAAGATTGCTGAAGCAGAGGCTTTCTTTACAACTAAGCCTTATTGTAAGCAACTGATCAAAATATCGGCGCTTCAGAAAGTCCATCTTCAGAAATTGTTAGATGCCATTATGACATTATTGCCTGAAGGAGTTCCTTTCTATAGTGAAGATGATCTGAGCGATCTGCCTACTAAGTTTTTTGTTGGTGAAATGATCAGAGAGAAGATCTATGAGTTGTTTGGTGATGAGATACCCTATCATACAGCCGTGATGGTGAATGAATTCAAGGAAAAGGAAACCTTGGTTAAGATACAGGCAGATATCATTGTACAAAGAGAGAGCCAGAAGGCAATCATCATCGGTGATAAGGGCAAGATGATCAGGGAAGTAGGAACCTTGGCAAGAAAAGATATCGAGGCTTTTATTGGCGGGAAAGTGTTTCTTGAATTGTTTATAAAAGTTCGCCCTAAATGGCGTGATAATGAAATGCAGTTAAATGAATATGGATATCAATAAAATGATTATTAATTAATTACAATATTTAAATCAATTTAAAATATGGGTTATACAGTAGCAATTGTGGGTAGACCAAATGTGGGGAAGAGTACATTCTTCAATCGTTTATTAGAAAAAAGAAAAGCCATTGTAGATGATATCAGTGGTGTTACCCGCGACCGTCAGTATGGTATTGCCGACTGGAATGGTAAAGTATTCAACCTGATTGATACCGGTGGTTTTGTGCCCAATACCGAAGATATTTTTGAAAAAGAGATCCGCAAACAGGTAAAAATTGCCATAGATGAGGCCAATGCCATCATTTTTATGGTGGATGTAGCAACAGGTATTACTGATCTGGATGAGTCGATGGCAGATATGTTGCGTAGAACCACGAAGCCTGTTTACGTAGTTGTAAACAAGGTCGATAATGGTACTCGTGAGTTAGAAGCTACTGAATTTTATAGTTTAGGTTTCGCTCATAACTTCTTCATTAGCAGTATTTCAGGTAGTGGAACAGGGGAGTTGATGGATGCGATTGCTGCCGGAATATCCGATACCGATTCAGCAGAAGTATTGGAAGAAGATCAACTGCCTAAGTTTGCCATCATCGGTCAACCCAATGTCGGAAAATCGTCATTGCTGAATGCATTGATTGGGGAGGAGCGCACAATTGTAAGTGATATTGCCGGTACCACCAGGGATACCATTCATACCCACTACAAATTGTTCCAAAAGGAGTTCATCTTGATCGATACTGCAGGTATTCGAAAGAAAAGTAAAGAAAAGGATGACCTTGAGTTTTATTCCATCATCAGGGCCATTAAGGCAATGGATGAGGCTGATGTTTGTCTGCTCGTGCTCGATGCGGATAAAGGAATTACCGCCCAGGATGTTACTATTTTTAGCTTAGCTACCCGTAAAGGGAAAGGAGTAGTAGTATTGGTAAATAAGTGGGATCTTATTGAAAAAGAGACAAATACCGCTCGTGATTATGAAAAAACTTTAAAGTCTAAAATTGCTCCTTTTACAGATGTGCCGGTATTGTTTATCTCAGTGAAGGATAAAACCCGCATCTTCAAAGCCATCGAAATGGCTTTGGAAGTGTATGATAATAAGAAGCGAAAGATTCCAACCTCACAACTGAATGATGTGATGTTAAAAGCGGTTCAAGCATACCATGCACCGGTAGTGAGAGGTAATACTGTAAAAATTAAATATGTGACACAATTACCGACCGTAGTACCTTCTTTTGCCTTTTTTACGAACTATCCCGATGATATTAAGATGCCTTATCGTAATTATTTGGAGAATCAACTCCGTTCCAGCTTTAATTTCAAAGGAGTGCCTGTGAGAATATTCTTCAGGAAAAAGTAAAAAACTGTGTTAAAAATTTGTAAAAGCAAAAACGACCATTATCTTTGCGCCCAAACAAAAAAACTCAAAAAACAAGTACAATGAAAAAAGTATTCGCAATTTTAGCTATTGCAGCTTTCGTTACTGCATGTAATTCAGGTGAAAACAAAGAAGCTACAACTGATTCAACTGCAACTGAAACTGTAGCTCCTGCTGCAACTGATTCAACTGCAACTACAGATTCTTCTTCTGCTGCTACAACTGATTCTTCAGCTGCTGCTCCAGCTGCTCACTAGTAGTATTTGTTTTTTTAGACAATATTACTTCTTGCAAGAAGCTTTTTCCGCCTAAGGCGGAATAAAAAGTCTCCCGCCTCTGGTGGGAGATTTTTTTTGCGACAGTTTGTACCAGTCGCACTCTTTTATCCTTCATGGCACCAATATTGACTTATTTTTGCCGACTTAGCTTGCATGAACCGGTGGTGGTTTATGTGACATTATGACTTAAGATTGATTCATTATTTATGTTGAAAGAGAAACTTTTTTTTAGAGCGGAAGACGAGACTGATTTCATGCCCATTATTCCCATCAATGAAACAGATGGTGAATTTGACAAGGATACCGTGATTCCTGAAACCCTGCCCATTCTTCCATTGCGTAATACCGTTTTATTTCCGGGTGTTGTTTTGCCAATAACTGTAGGTAGAGATAAGAGTATTAAAGCGGTCAATGAAGCTTATAAATCGGATAAATTGATTGGCGTGGTTGCCCAGAAAGATGCCAATATCGAAGATCCCGAACCCAAAGACCTTTGTGCCATTGGTACCATTGCAAAAATCATTAAGCTGATCAAGATGCCGGATGGTGGCACTACCATCATCATTCAAGGTAAAAAGCGATTTGAACTGCTTAAAATGGATTCCGAAGACCCATATTTCAGGGCTTCTATTCGGATGCTGGCAGATGATGAACTGCCTTCTCATGAAGATTTTGATGCCATTGTAAGCAGTATCAAAGACCTCGCTACTCAAATCATTCAGTTATCACCCAACTTACCGACAGAAGCATCCATTATTCTCAAGAATATAGAAAACCCCTCTTTTCTGATCAACTTTGTAAGCAGTAACCTGAATAGTGAACTGGCAGAAAAACAAGGTTTATTAGAAATCAATGATATTCATGAACGTGCGGAAAAACTGATCCATATCCTTCAGCGTGAGCTTCAATTTGCTGAGTTGAAGGATAAAGTGACCAATAAAACACGCACAGAAATCGACAAACAACAAAGAGATTATTTTCTTCAACAGCAACTCAAAAGCATCAAAGAAGAGCTGGGTGGCGATACCAATGAGCGTGAGATCGCTGAGATGAAGAAAAAAGCAGAAGGCAAAAAATGGCCCGATGCTGCTAAAACCCTTTTTAAATCAGGTATCGAAAAACTGGAGCGTATGCATCCCAGTACCCCCGACTATTCGGTGGTATATAATCACCTTGACCTAATGCTGGATCTCCCCTGGAATGAACATACTGATGATAATTATGATCTGAAAAATGCCCAGAAAGTGCTGGATATTGATCATTATGGTATGACCAAGATCAAAAGCCGTATTCTCGAATACCTCGCCGTTCTGAAGCTGAAAGGTGATATGAAGAGTCCGATACTTTGCTTTTTAGGTCCCCCGGGTATTGGTAAAACCTCTTTGGGACGTTCCATTGCACATGCTATTGGGAGAAAATATGTTCGATTGAGTTTGGGAGGTATGCATGATGAGAGTGAGATTCGTGGTCACAGGAAAACCTATATCGGTGCCATGCCGGGTCGCATTTTGCAGAATATCCGCAAATGTAAGTCTTCCAACCCGGTCATGATTCTGGATGAAATCGATAAGATCGGAAATGATTTTCGTGGAGATCCTTCCTCCGCATTACTGGAAGTATTGGATCCGGAACAAAACAATACATTCTACGATAACTACTTGGAACTTGAATATGATCTGAGCAAAGTATTGTTCATCGCAACCGCCAATAATCTTCAAAATATTCAACCGGCGCTACGCGACCGTCTGGAAATCATTGACCTGAGTGGATATGCAGTTGAGGAAAAAGTAGAGATCGCTAAACGTCACCTGCTGCCCAAGCAAAAAGAAGCCCATGGATTGGCAAAAGTGAATATCAAGATCAATGATAAAGTATTAGAGAAAGTTATTGAGAACTATACCCGTGAAAGTGGGGTAAGAGAACTTGACAGACAGCTCGCGGCATTGATGCGTTACCAGGCGAAAGAACTGGCTATAAAAAACAAAGTAAAATCTACCCTCACTCTACCAGATGTAGAAAAGATACTCGGACAAGCCAGATACAGTAATGAGATTTATAAAACCGCCAATATGCCGGGTGTAGCAGTTGGTTTGGCCTGGACTTATGTTGGGGGTGATATTTTATTCATAGAAACCATTCTTGGGGAAGGAAAAGGGGAACTCAAACTTACCGGTAACCTGGGGAATGTCATGAAAGAAAGTGCCAGCACCGCACTTAGCTATTTGCAGGCGAATGCACGGAAATACGGAATTGATCCGGAAGAGTTTTCTAAAAAAGCCATCCATATTCACGTGCCGGAGGGGGCAGTTCCGAAAGATGGTCCAAGCGCCGGTATCACCATGCTCACTTCATTGGCCTCAGCCTTTACCGGCAGAAAAGTGAAGCCTTATTTGGCGATGACCGGTGAGATCACACTTCGTGGACAGGTATTGCCGGTAGGTGGAATCAAGGAAAAAGTACTGGCAGCAAAAAGATCAGGCTTAAAAGAGATTATACTTTGCTGGCAGAACGAAAAAGATGTGAAAGAAATTGAGGGCGACTACATCAAAGGTGTGGAATTTCATTATGTTAAAACCATGCAACAGGTGGTGGATATAGCATTGGTATGACATTAAAATTTATAGCTGTCTGAACTTTTCAAAGGCAGTCTTGTTATTTAAACATCAACATTTTCTTCATGTTGGTTGTTTTAAGGGTTAAGATCCCCCATCTCCATGGGGGATTTCATTTTTAACACCTATTCCTTCTCGCAATAATTTCACCCGCAACCATACATATTGTAGATTTGAATACAGTGGTATATAGGATTTTTATTTTATGGACTTTATCAGTGTATGCGATCTCTGCAGGTGGTCAAACCCTGGGAGGTAATGCTGTTTTCGGCTTTCTCAAACAAGCCAATACTGCACAACTTTCTGCATTGGGCGGAATCAATATTACTTCGGGCGGTAAAGATGTTGGGATGAGCTTTCATAACCCGGCATTATTAAGAAAAGAAATGCATCGTCAGGTCAATACTTCTTTTAACGCATTCATAGCCGGAATCAGTAATTATAGTATCAGTGCAGGGTATCATTTAGAAGAAGCGAAAACCAGTATTGGCTGGGGAATCAATTATTTGAATTATGGAAGCATAGATCAAACAGATGCTGCAGGGAATATCATAGGGCGATTCAATCCACGCGACTATGTGGTACAGGTAATGGCTTCCAGGAATCATAAAGAAAAATGGTGGTATGGGGCTACGATTAAATTTATTCATTCGGGGTATGGTCAATTTCGTTCTTCTGGATTGGCTATGGATATTGGATTGAATTATCATGACCCGGATAAAGGATTACAGGCAGGTATAACCGTAAAAAATATCGGCACACAATTGAATACTTATGATGGTGGCGGTCGGAAGGAAGAACTGCCTTTTGATTTGCAGGCAGGTATCACCAAGAAATTACAGAATGCGCCAGTTCAGTTTTCATTGACACTTCATGAACTGCATCGGTTTAATAATTTTTATAACGACACACTCTTTAGGGCAGGAGAGGGAGAAGATGATTTCAGTAAAAGAAATACACTGCAAAAAATCTTTAATCATATTGTGTTGGGTGCGCAATTTTTCCCTGATGAAAAAATTGAAATCAGTACCGGATATCATTTTCAACGCAGACAGGAACTGAACGGTTTTAATATTACCAATGGCTTGAATGGTTTTTCTGCAGGGGCAGGAATTCTTTTACCCAAATTACAGGTGCGATATGCTACCGGCTTTTATCAACGCCAAATGTTTCACCAATTCTCCTTGAACTTTAATTTGAAAGGTGAGAATCTCTAAATGGATTGTTCAGTTAATAGCTGTTGATACAGATCAATGTATTGTCCTACATGAAATCCATCCATCAAAGCATGGTGTACATGAATTGATAAGGGCATCAGTTTTCTACCATTCACTTCCGTCATTTTTCCAAAAGAAATTTTCGGACAGGAATCTTTGAACGTAAAGCTTCTGGCATGAGATAAACTGGTGAAATTGATCCATGGAATGGATGAATAATGGATCACATTTTCGCCTGAAACAGCAGGGATCAAACCGGTACTGTTTCTTACTTCTTCCATTATCATTTGAGCAGATGTAGCGAAAGATGTAAAGTCGGGATGATAATCCATATAAGAAAAACCAAAAGTGCCGTCAGGTCTATTGATCGTAGGGGATGCATTTACAACATCATATTGATATACGTTTCCCTCAACAATTCGGTATTTGAATGGCTCAATTTGATTAGCAGTTTTCAATGATTGATACAGATAATACAAAAAAAAGGAATAGTGATTGGCTTTAGCAAATGCATATGCTTCCGTACAATCAACCTGTACCGTAATACCAAAAAAAGGCTCTTCAAATTGGCTAAAGAAACGAAACTGATCTTTACGATTCCAGGTCTCAATATCAAGTAATGTTCTCATGATTAGAGGAAAGATAAGACTTCTTTGATCGTCTCTACTTGTCTAAAGTTGGGATGTTTGATATCTCCATCCACTGTTTCATGTGCCCAAGTGGTATGATAAGGTATATGTACTGCATGACCATTCAATGCCAATACCGGAATCACATCAGATTTCAATGAATTGCCCAGCATCATAAATGATTCAGCTGGAATATCCAGATGCTTGATCAATTTTTGATAATCTGCTTCCTTTTTTTCAGACATGATCTCAATATGATGGAAATAATGTGATAAGCCAGATTTGATCAGTTTTCTTTCCTGATCCAATAAATCTCCTTTTGTAGCAACCACCAATTTATATTTTCCTTTCAATGCATTTAATACTTCTTCTACACCTTCTAATAAAACGATGGGTTTATCCAACAATTCTTTTCCTAATTGAATACATTTTTCAATGATGTCAACCGGTACTGTTTTGTTGGATACTTCTAATGCTGTTTCAATCATGCTCAACATGAATCCTTTCACACCATAACCATACAAACTGATATTCTTGATTTCAGTATGTAATAGTTCACGCGCAACAGAATGATGCGGCAAATAATCTTCTAATAGTTCACAAAAACGATCTTCAGTTTCTCTGAAATAGGGTTCATTCACCCACAGGGTATCATCTGCGTCAAAGGCAATTACTTTCAATGAATTCATATTGGTTCTCTTTCAACTATTTTCCTCCACCCGGCTTTTTAGGCAGAACGGCTTTTGGTTTTTCTGCCGGTGGGGGTGGGGTATTTCCTTTTGTATCTTTTTTCTCCGGTGTTTTGGGGGTGGCGGGTTTTATGTCTGATTCTGCACCAATATCTTCCAGTTTGATATTCTGTGGAATCTCATAATCTTGAGAATTTCCGGTGCCTACATCTTCACCTTCTCCACCCAATATCGGTGTAGAGTCATTGAGATAATCAATCACAATATCGTTGCTCATTACATCCGGTTTCACAAAAGTGGCACTCTTGTCAATACCGCAATTAGGATCAGCCGCCGCTTTTGCAAAGAAATAAGCCCATATCGGCATGGCAGCGCGACCCCCTTGTCCGTTGGCACTCTCCTTATTGAAATGGATGAAACGATCATCTGCACCTACCCAAGCACCTCCCATGAGTTGTGGGGTGTAGCCCATAAACCAACCATCGCTATTTTCATTGGTGGTGCCCGTCTTACCTGCATTCTCAACACCAGGCATACCATAACCCCAGATACCCCGACCCGTACCCACTTGAACAGTTCCCTGCATCATCTTCACCACAGAATAAGCAGTTACTTCACTGATCACTTCTTTTCTTTTGGGTGTAAATGTGGCTAGTACATTTCCATTTCTATCTTCAATTCTGGTGATATACATGGGTTTAACATTAAATCCTCTGCCGGGGAACATGCTGAAACCTTGCATCATTTCAAACAATGAAATTTCACAAGAGCCCAATGCGATGGAAGGGTAGGGTTCAATTTTTGTTTTGAAATCACAACGCTGTAAAAAATCAACCAGTCTTTTCGCACCATTATTACCTTCACTGTCTAATTGTTTCATGATATAAGCCGATGCACAGTTTCTGGAAAAAGCAAGTGCCGAAGCCATGGGCATCGCGCCACCCTGACAAGACCTGCTCGTTGCAGGTACCAAGCCATACTGACCAAAACTTTGTTGCTCATCGTAAACAGTTGTGTTGGGTGTAAATCCTGCTTCCTCAATCGCTAAACTATACAACAAAGGTTTCATGGTAGAACCTACCTGACGCTTGGTATTAAAATTAACGTGGTCATATTTGAATGACTTGAATCCAATACCACCCACCCAAGCTTTGATCTCACCGGTTAATGGATCCATCACCATAAAACCTGCTTGTAACATTTGTCTGTGATAACGGATCGAATCGTAGGGTGTCATCGTTGTGTCCGTCTCTCGATTGCTGTTGTAAGCAAACACCCGCATCGGAGTTTTTTCAAAGAATGTTTTTCTGATATCTTCTGCACTCAAACCTTCTCTGTCTAAGTTCTTCCAGCGATCACTTTGTTTCATGGCTGTTTCCAATACATTCTCATATCCTTTCCAAATACTTCCGTTTCGGATATTCGCTTGTGTATTGAAAAGCTTTTGCATATAGTTCATATGCTTGGCAACTGCTTCTTCGGCATATTGTTGCATCCTAGGATTGATGGTGGTATAAATTTTCAAGCCATCACGGTACAGATTATAATTATCACCATTACTTTTTTTGTTTTCCTTACACCATTTCTTCATTTCCTCACCCAATATCATTCTGAAGTAGGGGCCAAGACCTGCTGTTTCATCCAATTTTTTGTAGTTCAGTTCAATCGGCTTTCTTTTCAGGATAGCGGCTTCTGCTTCGGTCAGGTACTCATTACGTACCATTTGATTGATCACCGTATTTCTTCTATCCAATGCCAGTTTCGGGTTTCGTCTGGGATTATAGATTGTGGCACCTTTCAGCATACCGATCAAAACAGCCGACTCTTCAATATTCAATCGATCAGGTTCCTTTTGGAAAAATGTTTTAGCGGCATTGCGAATACCAAAAACATTATCACCAAAAGCAACCGTATTCAAATAGATGGTAATGATCTCTTCCTTGGTAAAATTGCGTTCCAGTTTCACCGCAATCACCGATTCTTTTATTTTCTGAATGATGCGAAGAAAAATATTACGGGTACCCCAGTTGTCTGTAAATAAATTTTTGGCTGTTTGCATAGTGATGGTACTCGCACCACCTTCTCTACCCAGAAAGATCAAAGCCCTACCCAACGAACGCGGATCAATACCACTGTGGTCATAAAAACGTTCATCTTCAGTAGCCACCAATGCATTCACCACATGTTTGCTGATGTCTTTGTATTGTACATTGATACGATCTTCGAGATAATATTTTCCCATCAGCGTACCATCTTGTGCATATACCTGACTGGCCAAAGAGGCAGTTGGATTCTCAATATCATTGATGGAGGGCATTCTTCCTAAAAGACCGAAATTGATCATTAGTAGGAATACAATTCCTCCACCCAGTGTCCAGAAAAAAATGCGCCAGAAAATGCGAACAGATTTTGACATAATCAGTAATAAATGGTTACTAATAACAGATCGTAAAGCTAAAGAAGAGTTGGTGAAGCTCCTCTTTAGGGTCGTTAAAATTTATCAGGTAATATTTTTTGCAGAAATGCTCGATAAGCACCCGCATCTTTTTTAGTTTGAAGTATCCTTAAATTGGCCGGACTGATAATCAAAAAGCCATATTTGTCGGCACTCAACCAAGGTAGGATACGGTTAGCTGCCAAAGGCTTCACAACATCTGTATAACTCACCGCCTCACTGGCATCTTTGAATGGACCGATCAATAAAAACTGGATTTCAGGAACCACCGGTTCTGTGGTGATGCTCAATCTGCGATTGAAATATCTTTCCTGATTAAACCTATTGAAGGCATTTCTGGCTTCACCTACAAACATGCCGTCAACTTTATTGAGCACAACCACTGCATATTGGGTGTCGGTAGCAATGAACTCATAATCCAGTTCAATAGTTTGTACCGGAGATTGTACAGCATTAGTAATATTCACACCCGGCGGTTGTTTCAAGTTTTTGATGGCTGGTACAGATGCGGAACTATCTTTTCGTTGTGGAGTTGTAGAGATCACATTGGCAGGTCCGGTTAGATCAACAGAACGTGTAACTGTTTCCACGGGTTTTTCAATACTCAGTTCAGACAAGTAGCTTTCAATTTCACTTCTTCTTTTGATTACATCAATCATTGTACTGGCTTTTTCTGCCAGTGGTGATGTCGGGAAATTATTGATGAGTTGTTCCAATCGATTCACTGCAGTACTATCCTTACGCTCTTTCACATAATAGATAGACTCGATGTACAAGAGTTGTGGTGTCCAAGCAGAACTACTCAGGGATTGCTCAGCCTGTTTTTTGGCTTTGATGGCATCATCAAATTTTCCTTCAATAAAGAGGTTGTAAATATTGGTATATAATTTTTCTTTCGGATCCTGCTGTTGATTACTGATTGTATTACCATACAAAAACTTACTATCAGCATATTGGCGATTGAATACCTGGGATAATGAGTCAGCTGCTTTCAGGTTATTGGTTTTGCGATAACACTGTAACAGTAAAAAACTGGTTTCTTCAGCCTCAGCTGATTGAGGGAATCTTCTCAATAATTCTTCATACACTTCAATGGCTGAAGCATAATCATCTAATTGTTGTTGAAAAATATTGCCATTATCTAATAAAGCACGAATAATAATGGTATTCGAGAGTTCCATTTGTTCCTGTGTCAGCGGAATGGCATTCATCAGAGATTCCAGGCTAAGTTCTTCTTTTTTGGGATCGGCTTTTCCATCCTGTGCTACTGAAGCCTGTGTTTGTTGTGTGGTAATAATTTTATCAAGGGCTGATTGTCTTCTCCAGTTATCTACATTCGGTCTATTGCCCCATCTTTTACCAAACTCACTAAAGCCGCGACTTTTTAAGTTGCTATTCAGGAAATAAAAATCTGCATTGTTCGTCCCAAATAGATCGCCCGTATTTTTAGAATCAGCCACAAGATCTGCTCCGAAAGAAGGCTCTTCTGTTTCTTTGATGCCTCTTTCTTTCCTGATTTGTCTGAGCAGTTTTTTGAGAAAATCTGTTCGGGCATTTTCAGGCAAGGTTGCTATTTTTTGAACACTATCTTCCCGATGAATATTTTCTTCATTGATGCTGATGAGTTGTAGTGCCGGTTTACGTGTTTCGATTCTTGCTTGCTCATCATCCGATAAAAGTCTGGCTTCTACGCTGTCATAAAAACGAAAAGATTGACTGTATGATTTTCGTTCATAATTCAAATCACCCAATAACAAAAAGCTTTTCTGTTTTTGAATGGGGTTATCACTACTGTACGCGACACTTTTCATTAACCATTGTTGTGCGGCAGGATAAGCTTTTCTACTCAGTTCCAATTTAGCGGCAGCATAGTAAATGATGTCACGATACACATCATACTTATCTTTTTTTGCCATTTTCAATAACTCATTCAGATTTTCCTGAAGGGCATTGTCTTTTTCTCCGGTTGCCAATGCTGCAATATTCAATCTTGCATACACTTCCATAAACGGATCTTGTGCATTTCGAATAGCTTCAGTAAAATTTTTGATGGCATCAGTATTTCTATTAGCCTTTTCATACAGTTGTGCAGCCAAATAATAAGTTCTAGCTTTATTCAGTTGGTTATTCCCTTTTTTCAAAGAACGCGTCAAATAAAATGCAGCGCTGTCGTAGGCATTGAGTTTATAGAATAGATAAGCACTAGCTTCATCAAGTTCAGGCTGTAGACGGGCTGGGAAAAGCGCATCACTTCTTAGTAATGCAACCAAACCGGAAGCTTCTGCTATTTTATCTTGTTCAATATAGGTACGGACCATCCAGAGGAAACTTTCATTCCTGCTGGGAAGGGTGGTGGTTATTTTCTTCCATAGATTTCTTTTTTCATTGGTAGAAATGGAAAAAACACCTCCGGCATTACTTACATTACTTCCTATGGGCACATCATACCCATCGTCTTTTGGTGCAAAAGCATAATTGATGTATTGAAATACATGCAATGCAGAATCAAAATCTTTTCTGAAAAGATAGGCTTTACCCATCAGCAGATAGAGGTTGTCAACCCAATCACTTCTCAGATCATGCAATAAGATACCAGCAGTACATTTATACAGTACGGTATCAATTTGATCCTGGGCGGTTGTTTCAAGTTCATAATCGTAAAAAGATAGGAGTTGGGTATAATCATCCCGATGCGATTCAGTAGCCCTTTCTACAATCTCATTCATGCGCTGATTGGCATTGAAATAATAGTTGAAATGGGTAACTGTATTGTTATAGATCCTTTTGGGAAGTGTAAATTTTTTATTGCCTGATTTTTCGGATGGCAAAGTTCGATTCTCATAAGGTTTTTCCTTTTTGAGCTCGATGGTGGTATAAGGCTGCGCGATGCTTTTTCCGGTGAAAAACAGAAAAATCACTGACAAGCATGGTAGTATAGAACGTAAAATCATCCCGGAAAATCTTATTCGCTGGTGTATCTGCATAAAAACACTCTAAAAATACAGTTATTTCCCTTTCGGCGGCTGTGAAAACCCAATTCATCATTACCTTTAACCTGATTTTAGTCTATGGCCAACTCCGATAGTAATAATAATCTCAAACGCATCAGAAATAACTATCGTCTCGTAGTAATGAATGATGATACGTATGAAGAAGTAGTGACTTTCAGATTATCACGCCTCAGTGTATACATCGGGATGAGTACGGTATTTGTGTTACTGGTTGGACTCACCATCGCCTTGATCGCCTTTTCGCCTTTAAAATATTATATACCGGGTTATGGAACGAGAGAAAGCAGGGTAGCACTTCAAATGCTGAAAATGAGAACAGATTCTCTTGAGCAAGCCATACGGTATAAGGAACAATATATTGATGGGGTTAAAAAAGTGTTGGCAGGGGATACCCCTTCTCAACTAGACACTATTTCCTTGGCCATTCCCAAGACCGATATATCGAGCGAATAATGTCATCTGATCAACGTCCTGATAAAAGCTTGCTTACTTATGCTTCACTGGCCACACAGCTCATCGTGCTATTGTGTATAACCATATATTGTGGAAAGTGGGCAGATCAATATTTTAGCTTCTCAAAACCTGTATTCATCTGGCTTTTGCCCTTGCTGGCATTGTTGGGTACACTGATCAAACTGATCAGCGATACATCAGGTACATCAAAGAAATGATTATGGGAAAAAAAATCCGACCACTTGTTTTATTTTTTTTGATCGTCAATGCACTCACCGTTGTAGGCGATAAACAAATTGCTGCATGGGGCATGAAACAGGATGTATTGATTGTTGCAAATATTCTATTATTCGTGTTTTCCTTGATAGGGTTATTGTTGCAATTGAATGCTTCCAAGAACCCCAATCCCAATGCTATTGTGAGAGCTGTAATGGCGGGTATGGGGTTAAAACTAATTGGTTTTGCGGCGGCTTTACTTATTTATTTATCTATTGTAGGAAAAGATAAAAGCGTTTATTCCATCTATGCAGCCCTAGGTTTATACGTAGTGTATACTTGGATGGAAGTTCGTTTATTCTTAAGGCAGAATCCAAAAAAGAATGCCCGTATCTGAACATCCTATGCAGGCATTGTCCTCTTTTCTTCCGGAAGGGAGTTTTGAGGAAGTAGTAGCATATATCAAGCAGTATCGTGTACATCTCACTATTACGCGGAAAAGAAAATCGGTACTAGGCGATTATCGTCATGCATTCGCTGGAAAGAACCATCGCATCACTGTTAACGGTGATCTGAATCCTTATGAATTTCTGGTTACACTCTTACATGAGTTGGCACACCTGCTGACGTTTGAGCAATATCGTAATAGGGTAGAAGCGCATGGAAAAGAATGGAAGACCTGTTATGCGAAATTGTTGCTGCACTTTATTCAATTAGGTGTTTTTCCGGAAGATATTGAACAGGCACTACATAATTCGGTGATGAACCCTGCAGCTACCGCTAATGGCGAAACCGCTTTGTTATTGGTTCTTCGTAAGTACAATAAGCAACAAAGGGTTGGCTATGCACATGTGGCTGATATTGCTGAAGGACAACTATTTCAGATGGATAATGGACGGGTTTTCAGACGAGGTAAGCTAAGAAGAAAAAGATATGAATGTGTAGAAGTGGCAACCGGACTGCGTTATTCATTCAGCGCAGTGATGGAAGTTAAAATGATCTATTAAGAGACGTAAAAAACTTTCGGCTATAAGCTATAAGCAACAAGCTGCACGCCACAAGCTACATGCTACAAGCTTCAAAGTTTTATGATCACTTGAGGCGTGCAGCTTGC
>CAYMQQ010000019.1:0-31671 GCA_964392685.1 uncultured Sediminibacterium sp. | reverse complement strand
ATATGAACGATACCATCGACAAATGATCTTGCCCGATTTCGGGTTGAGAACACAACAGCTTTTACAAACATCAAAGGTGTTGGTGGTCGGTGCGGGTGGATTGGGTTGTCCGGCACTACAATATTTGGTGGGTGCTGGTGTTGGACATATCGGAATTGTTGATGGAGATCAAGTGTCATTAAGTAATCTACACAGACAAACATTATTTACTTCCGATGATATTGGACAGAACAAAGCGGAAGTTGCAGCAAAAAAATTAAGTCGGTTAAATTCAGATATTCATATAGAAGCCATTTCGCTTCATCTCACCAATCACTATGCATTGGATGTGATAAAAGGCTATGATATCATCGTAGATGGTACCGATAATTTTGCTACCCGTTATATGATCAATGATGCTTGTGTGTTGTTGGATAAAACATTAGTGTATGGTGCTGTATCACAATATGAAGGTCAGGTAGCTGTATTCAACCATCTTTTACCAACAGGAGAACATTCTGCCAATTATCGGGATATCTTCCCTGATCCACCCAAAGAGGGATCTGTACTGAATTGTGTGGATGCAGGAGTATTAGGTGTGTTGCCCGGTATCATCGGTGCTATGCAGGCTGCAGAAGTTATTAAATTGATTACAGGTATCGGAGAGCCGTTGGTGAATCAGTTATTAACCTATCAATTCAATAACCATCAGATATTTACTGTTAAAATAACGCCACAGTCTAAGACATCCTCATTCATACCCGCTGATGCAACTGCATTTAAAGCCATTGATTATGTATGGCTTTGTTCATCACCCCAAAATACTTTAGAAGTCAACGCAGATGAATTTGATCAGTTGGCGAGTCAGAAAAATATCGATATAGTTGATGTAAGGGAACTGCATGAATTGCCGGTTGTTCACACATTCGGCCATCTACGTATTCCACTTTTGGATTTAAAAGAATCAGTCGGACAACTTAAAAATGATACAGTTGTTGTATTTTGTCAGTCAGGAATGAGGAGCCTACAAGCTGCAAAAGAGTTGTCAGCTTTATGGGGCGATACAAAAAGAGTATATAGTTTACAAGGCGGTATTTTGTCTTGGATCAGATTTGCAGAAAAGAAATAGTATGAAAGAACGTACACCTAAAAATATTTTTATTCAAGGAGCGATCAGTAGTTCATTTATTGCGGATAGCATACAAAAACACAGTACCAAAACAGACATTGGTGGACATAGTATTTTTCTGGGTCAGGTACGTGCGGATGAAATAGAAGGTAAAAAGGTAGTAGCCATTGAGTATACAGCTTATGAAGAAATGGCATTACAGAAAATGCATGAGATAAGAGAGACTGTTTTTGCTGAATACCCGCTTACATGTATGCATGTGTATCATAGTCTCGGTAAAGTATCTGCCGGTGAGATCTGTTTATTCGTGTTTACATCATCTGCACATCGAAAAGCTGCAACAGAAGCCTGTAATGTATTGGTAGAAAGAATCAAAGCGGAATTGCCGGTTTGGGGAGCTGAAATATTGGAAGATGAAACCCATCAATGGAAAGTGAATCAATAATTATGGTAGATATCACATCAAAATCAAATACGCTTAGACAAGCCATTGCCATTGCTACTGTAACAGTATCAAAGCAGGAAACCATTGATGCGATTCTGGGAAAAAAAGTACCCAAAGGAGATGTATTTGAATTTTCACGTGCAGCCGGATTATTGGCCATCAAAAAAACCAGCGATGTTATACCTGATTGCCATCCCTTGCCAATTGAGTATGCAGCCATCAAACATGAAGTTGATGGTTTGAACATATTAATTACCGTTGAAGTCCATACCATCTATAAAACCGGTGTAGAAGTAGAAGCGATGCATGGAGCATCGGTGACTGCATTGACCATGTACGATATGCTAAAGCCCTTGGATAAAGGAGTGGAGATATCCAATATCAAATTGTTACAAAAATCAGGTGGCAAATCAGATAAGTCTGCAATGGGTACATCCGCTATTAATTGTGCAGTGATTGTTTGCTCAGACACAGTATCAGCAGGCAAACAAGAGGATGTTTCCGGAAAAACAGTGATACAAAAAGTAGAGCAATGGGGTGTTACAGTTGCACATTATGAGATCATTCCGGATGATCAGGATCAAATTCAACAGCTGGTAAAAAAGTTTTCAGCAGAAGGATGTAAGTTGATCTTGTTAAGCGGAGGAACCGGTTTATCTCCAAGGGATATCACACCTGAAGCGGTAGCGCCCTTGATCGATCGTCCCATTCCCGGTATCATGGAAACTGCTCGCCAATATGGCCAGCAAAGAACTCCATTTGCCATGTTATCAAGAGGCGTATCCGGATTTGTGAAAAACAGTTTGGTGATTACTTTACCCGGTTCTGTTAAAGGAGTAGCCGAAACTATGGATGCATTGTTTCCACAAATTTTACATGTTTTCAAAGTCGCAGATGGAAGTCGCCATGAATAAGTGTTTATCAATAGGAAGATCAGTTACGCAGAGGACCTATTGACCGATTTTAACTCCCTGCCTTTCGTCATTTCTGATATAATGCTTAGCTTACAATTCGTTTTATTTCGTCAATAAAATTTTTCAAATGCCAAAGTATACGCTCTCTGTCAACAACAAACAAATGTCTGTTGAAGTAGATGCAGATACCCCACTTCTTTGGGTACTGCGAGATCAATTGAATCTGGTTGGAACCAAATATGGATGTGGTGTTGCACAATGTGGAGCCTGCACCATTCATTACAATGGAAGTCCTGTTCGCTCTTGTCAGTTGCCTGTTGCTGCAGTAGGTAATGGAAAAGTGATTACCATTGAAGGGTTGAGTGAAAACGGAGACCATCCTGTACAGCAAGCGTGGATAGAAATGGATGTGGCGCAATGTGGTTATTGTCAGGCCGGACAAATCATGGCGGCTGCTGCATTGTTGAAAAAAAATCCGAATCCAACGGATGAAGAGATTGATACAACGATTACCAATATTTGCCGTTGTGGTACCAATGTTCGTATACGTAAAGCCATTCATCTGGCTGCATCAAAAGGAGGTAAGTCATGAGTCATCCATCTGTATCCAGAAGAAATTTTCTAAGGGTCAGCATGATCGCCGGTGGCGGTATGCTGGTAGGTTTTTCTGCATTGAGCAATTCCGAGACCGGAGAGAATACAGAAGCAACTGCATTCTCACCCAATGCTTATATCAAAATATCACCTGAAGGAAAGATTACACTGATGTCTCCCAATCCTGAGATTGGTCAGGGTGTAAAAACATCTTTGGTGATGTTGATCGCTGAAGAAATGAATGTGGATTGGCAAACCATTGATGTAGAGATCGCCCCATTGGATGCCAAGTATGGTAGTCAAACAACCGGCGGTAGTGGGGCTATTAGAAATCGATATGCACCACTCAGACAAGCCGGTGCTACTGCCAAAGCCATGTTGATAGCTGCTGCAGCTGATACATGGAATGTATCTGTAACTGATTGTTATGCTGAGAAAGGTTTTGTGATCCATAAAAGTTCCGGAAAAAAATTGTCATACGGAGAACTGGCTACTAAAGCTGCCGGAATGCCGGTGCCTACAAATGTTCCTTTAAAAGATCCCAAAGATTTTACCATTATTGGTACACGTGTCAAAGATGTAGATGCTAAAGCCATCGTAACCGGTAAGCCATTATTTGGTATCGACACCAGAAAAGAAGGAATGTTATATGCCGTAGTGGCTCGTCCACCTGCACATGGAAAAAAACTGCAGTCATTCGATGACAGTGCTGCTTTGAAAGTGAATGGTGTGAAAAAAGTCGTACAGGTGAAAAATAGTGTAGCAGTATTGGCTACTTCTACCTGGGCTGCTATGAAAGGAAGAACAGCTTTAAAAATAAATTGGGAAGATGCTTCTAAACTAGAAAGTACCACTGACCATGAAAAAGCATTTCGTGAATTATTGAGTAAACCCGCTGCTACTCCCAATAGAAATGATGGTGATGTAGATGCTGCTATAGCTGCTGCTACAAAAGTGTTGGATGTGATGTATGAAGTACCTGTTCTTTCACATGCACAAATGGAGCCCTTGAATTTTTATGCAGATGTACGTGATGGAAAGGCAGAACTCTATGGTCCTACACAAGTACCACAAAGTTTGGTGTCAGCAGTCGCCAAAGAACTGAATATGCCGGCAACCAATGTGTCTTTGGGTTTGCCCAGACAAGGTGGAGGATTTGGGAGAAAATTGCGTCCCGATAATGGTGTTGAAGCTGCGTTGGTATCTCAGGCAGCACAATGTCCTGTACAAGTACAATGGTCGCGTGAAGATGATATGCAGAATGATTTTTATCGTCCTAGTGGTATGTTCCGTTTCAAAGCGGCTATTAAAGACGGTAAATTGGAAGCATGGCATCAATCCTTTGCTAGCTTGAGTAATGGAAGAAGTCCGGATACTTATCCTGCCGGTGCAATTCAAAATCTGAAAATCGAAAGCCATAGTCTGCCCACTAATATTCCTACGGGTCCATGGCGTGCCCCTACACATAATGTTCAGGCATTTGCCAATGAATCTTTTATGGATGAGGTAGCACATGAACTCAAAAAAGATCCGGTAGCATTTCGTTTGGAATTATTGAAAAAAGCGAAAGAGCAACCGGTTGGGAAATTGGCCTATGATCCTGATAAATTCATCAGCGTGATAGAACTCGTTGCAAAAATGTGTAATTGGGGTAAAACACCTGCGAATACTTATCGTGGATTCTCTACTTGGTTTTCATTCAATAGTTATGTGGCGCAAGTAGTAGAAATACAAATGCTAAAAGGGAAGCCTCGCATCACAAAAGTGTATTGTGCGGTGCATTGTGGTAAAGTGGTGAATGTGAGTGGTGCTGAAAATCAGGTACAAGGTGCTGTGGTAGATGGGTTGGGACATGCCGTATACACCAAACTCACTTTTAATAATGGTGCTGCTGTACAAACCAATTTCGGTCCTTACAATTTTGTAAGGATGCGTAATACACCATTGGATGTGGTGGTTCAATTTGTACCATCAGAAGAAAATCCAACCGGTTTAGGAGAACCCGGTTTGCCACCTATCGCTCCGGCATTGGCTAACGCACTTTTTGCAGCAACCGGTAAACGATTCAGGAAAATGCCTTTTGTGGATGATATTCAGTTTGCTTGATGGAATTTGAAGTCAAAAGTCAAAAAACTGTGTAACTCCGTGTTCAACTCTGCGAAACTCTGTGGTTAATTTTTTACCACAGAGTTTCGCAGAGTAAGTAATAGAGTTGCACAGTTTTTTTACCGTATTTCAAATCAGACATCCGACATCAGAAATCCCTCTCTATTTCGCTCCAAACACTTTTTTCAGGATATCACTTGTCCTCGCCAAAGGATTTTTTCTGATTTCTTTTTCTTCTACTGCTACTTGATAGAAAATACCGCTTAATGATCGCTCAGTAACATAAGCTGCTAAGTCGGGGTTGATTTTGTCACGAACCAATGGTAATTTATTGTAACTCGTAATGAGTGTATTCCAATGCTTAGTGGCATCAACTTTCTCGAGTGAGCTTTCTATTACCGGACGAAATGCTTCTGTAAGTGGGTTGGTGGTTTTGCTTTTCAAATAAGAAGTTGCAGCAGTATCAGATCCTTTCAAAATACCGACTGCATCCTGAAAACTCATTTGTTTAATGGCATTAGCGAAGATGGGAGCTGCGCTTTTACAAGCATCTTCCGCAGCACGGTTCATACTCAATATGGCATCATCTACCTGTTTACCTAATCCAACACTTCTTAATGTTCTTTCAATTTTTTGAGCCTCCGGTGGTAACAATATTTTCAGCGCAGCATTGGCAAAGAAACCGTCTGTTTGTGATAAAAGATTCGCTCCTTTTGTGGAACCTGTTACCAACGCTTCTTTCAATCCGGATACAATATCATCATTGCTTAAACCTGTTTGATTTCCGCTCACTGCATTCTTGGCTTTGTTTAATAAACCGCCCAATCCTTGCGCTTGCAGTCCCTGATACAATACAACGAGTAATACCAGTGTAATGATTCTTTTCATAATCGATTTGTTTAAAATGAATGGCTGATAGTATACTCCAAAAATGATACCAATCCTTGCAGATCAAAAATAACAGTGAAGGATGGAAAAAGATGTGAAGAATACCTTATAAAATGGACTAACGGTATGGACGCAACAGTGTATACACTTATCTTAGGCTTGAAAATTATCAAAAATGAAACAGATGTTTACTCGTTTTCTGGTTGCATTGTTCATCCTAACAGGAACAGAAACCTATGCACAAACCAGTACTTTTATTTTGATGCGCCATGCTGAGAAAGATACCACTACCCAAGGTTCTACCATGATGCAGGCTGATCCTCCATTGAGTGCTGAAGGTACAGCGCGTGCTGCTCGAATACCCGAAGTGTTGAAAATGTATCAGCCCGATGCTATTTATTCTACCAATTTTAAACGCACCAAGTCAACTGTTGGGCCATTATCAGTTAAAACCGGTAAAGAAATTCAGGTGTATGATCATAGAAACTTAAAAGGTTTTGCAGATGAATTATTGAAAATGCAGGGTAAAACCGTGGTAGTAGCGGGACATTCCAACTCTACGCCCATATTGGTCAATTTGCTGTTAAAAGAAAACAAATACCAGAACCTGGATGAATCGGTGTATGATACTTATTGGATTGTGACCGTTACGGATGGAAAAGCGGAAGCTAAGATCATGAAGTATTAGATGTGGATTGATGGTTTTTTACAACCTTTTTCTTTTCTTCAGCAGTAGAACCAGCTTAGATCAATATTCTAAGCTGGTTTTTTATAGGCAGAAGGGAGTCCTGTAATTTGTCATAACCCAACAAATTGTACCTTTGCGCCCTGAAAGAAAGAGCAAATACCCTTTCTTTCGGATTTATTGAACATGAAGTACGAAAAAGAGATCAACCGTCGCAAGACTTTCGCCATTATTTCCCACCCGGATGCCGGTAAAACAACCCTTACAGAGAAATTACTCTTGTTTGGTGGTGCCATTCAAACAGCAGGTGCTGTAAAAAGCAACAAGATCAAGAAGCACGCCACATCTGATTTTATGGAAATCGAGCGTCAAAGAGGTATCTCTGTGGCTACTTCCGTGATGTCTTTTGAGTACAAGGATATTTTGATCAACCTCCTAGATACACCTGGACACAAAGACTTTGCCGAAGATACTTATCGAACACTTACTGCAGTGGATAGTGTAATTCTGGTAGTAGACAGTGTGAATGGGGTAGAAGACCAAACCAGAAGATTAATGGAAGTATGTAGAATGCGCGATACACCGGTGATCGTTTTCATCAATAAAATGGATCGTGACGGTAAAAATCGGTTTGATCTACTGGAAGAAATTGAAAAAGAACTGCATATCTCTCTTCACCCCATGACTTGGCCCATTAATAGCGGTAAGGAATTCAAAGGGGTGTATAATTTGCATGATAAGAATCTACGTTTATTTACCGCGAGTACAAAAGCAGAAGAGGATGATACCATCGCTATTGATGATTTGTCGTCTGCTTTGCTCGATGAAAAAGTAGGAGAAAAAGATGCTGCACAGTTAAGAGAAGATGTAGAGTTGATCGATGGTGTATACGGAGAATTAAAAGTAGACGATTATCTCACAGCTAAAATCGCTCCGGTATTTTTTGGTAGTGCGGTGAATAATTTCGGGGTAAAAGAAATGCTGGATACTTTCATTCGAATTGCTCCTGTTCCACGCAGCAGAAATACTTCCACACGTACCATTGAAGTAGGAGAAGATAAATTCAGTGGGTTCATCTTTAAAATTCATGCCAACCTAGATCCCAAACACCGTGATCGTATTGCTTTCATGCGTGTATGTAGTGGAAAGTTTGAGCGAAATAAATATTATCACCATGTTCGATTAGATAAGGATATGCGTTTTAGTAATCCTTACACATTCATGGCGCGGAGTAAAGATGTGATCGATGATGCCTATGCCGGGGATGTGGTAGGTTTATTTGATACGGGTAACTTCAAAATTGGTGATACTTTGACAGAAGGGGAGGATTTCTTCTTCACAGGAATTCCTACTTTTTCACCCGAAATATTCAAAGAGCTGGTGAATAAAGATCCCATGAAGACCAAGCAATTGGAAAAAGGGATCAGTCAGTTAACAGATGAGGGGGTTGCACAATTGTTCACGCAATATGGAGGTACCAAAAAGATCATAGGTTGCGTGGGTGAACTCCAGTTTGAAGTGATACAATACCGTTTATTACAAGAATATGGTGCAGCCTGCGAATTCAGAACCTTACCTTTTTATAAGGCTTGTTGGCTAACGAGTAATGATGCAAAGAAGTTGGAAGATTTTCTGCGATTCAAACAACAAAACTCAGCGGAAGATAAAGATGGGCATCCGGTATATTTGGCACAAAGCGAATGGTTTTTGAATACTGAGATCACCAATAATCCTGATATCAGTTTCCATTTCTCTAGCGAGATTCATAAATAACATTTAACCGGCAATAGGCAACTGTATCGTGAATACAGCTCCTTTATTTATTCCTTCGCTGAAAGCGGCAATCATGCCGCCATGGTTTTGGATGATCTTACGTGTGAGATAGAGTCCAATACCTGCGGATATTTCCCCCTCGGTACCGGATTGTCCTTCAGAAGTGAATTTTTGAAAAATAAGTTCCGCTTTCCCCGATTCAAATCCCACACCTTTATCAGCAATCAGGATATGAATATGTCCGCTGAATAAATGCACTTTGATAATGACTTCTCCACCTCTGTGCGAAAACTTAATGGCATTGCCGATAATATTTGAAATGGCTTGTGACAATAAACGAAGATTGCACTTCACCGATACATCCGGAATATGATGTTTCAGTACTTGAATCTGTTTCGACAAACCAGATATATGTTGTGCATCAATCGCCAGACCAATCACCTGTTCAATCTTAATACTTTCATATACATGCGATTGATTTTCTTCATTCCCTCCTTCAAGAATCATGACCATGTCTTCTATAAAGCGAAGTTGTTCGGTAGCTGTTTTATGCACCAGTAAACCGTAATGTTGAATCGTGTCCTGATTTTTTTCCGTCTGGATCAGCGCACCGATATGACTCATTTGCGCAAAAGGTGTTCTTAGGTCATGAGATAATAAGGCCAATAAGTCTTTTCTTTCTCTTAATAACCCATCCATTGAGTCAATCGTCAACTGCACTTGTTGAAGCAATTGTCCGGCTTCATCTGTATAATGTAAGGGCAGTGTCGGGATAATTTTTTTTCCGGTATAATCAGATAATGCTTTTTTCGCTTCGTGTAAAGGCCATAAAAGTCCACGTAAAAGATATAAAGTACCGGCAGTTGCAACCAATGTGGCTAATAATGCAACTGCAATAATATTCCAGCCCTCTAAAGAAATCCAATGAAATGCAATTGCCATGATCAAGACAATTAACGGTATATGCACACCAATAAATGCAATGAATAAAAACTTCATTGTATAGTTGGTGGATAGGAATCCGGGTTTGGAGAAAAACCGGTACACATTTTTCATACGGTGGAAAATTGCCCTGCAAAAATGCTTCCTTTACATCGGATAACGGGCAAAAACTTAAAAAAAGATTAAAAAATGAATGTGTTTCATACTAATCACTTGATAATCAGTCGGTTTAACATCGCCCATGAAGCCGATTTTTTTGCCCTCAATAGTCACCCTGAAGTGATGCGTTACATCCGACAGGTCAAAACAGAGGAAGAATGTCGGTCTTTTTTAAAAGAAAATATTCATTTGTATAAGGATGGTTCTGTGATTGGAAGGTATCATGTAGCTCAAAAGTCAACTCTTGCCTTTGCCGGAACATTTTCTGTTTTAATGATGCCGGATCGGGATGCTTTTCATATTGGGTATGCGCTGATGCCTTGGGCACAGGGAAAAGGATGGGCAAAGGAATTGGTAATCAATGGTCTCCGCTGGGTTTTTGAACATACGAATCAGCAGCAAATTTTTGCCATTACGGAGCCTGACAATACAGCTTCAGCATTTGTTTTAGCCAAGACGGGGTTTTCTAAATTGGAATCCATTCAGCAAAGCGGAAAGCTGTTGGATGTATATGTCACTCATAGAAACGCGTAAGGCTTGATGGCTTCATCTTCGAATCCCTACCTTTGCAGCCATCTATGAAGTCGAAAACACTCAAAAAAGACAAAGTCAATATCATTACACTGGGTTGTAGCAAGAATCTGGTAGACAGTGAAGTACTCAGCGGACAATTAAGTGCCAATGACATTGATGTGGTACATGAGAATACAAAACTGGATCACAATATCGTAGTCGTAAATACTTGCGGATTTATCGATAAAGCCAAAGAAGAGAGTATCAATACGATTTTGGATCAGGTGGAATTAAAACGTAGAGGAAAACTGGATAAAGTATATGTGACCGGATGTTTAAGTGAACGTTACCGTGGTGATCTGGAAGCTGAAATGCCTGAAGTAGATGCCTGGTTCGGAACCATGGAACTTCCATTGATCTTGAAAAAATTTGAAGCAGATTATAAGTCTGAATTAGTAGGGGAAAGGTTGCTCAGTACGCCCCAGCATTATGCATATATGAAGATCAGTGAAGGTTGTAACCGTACCTGTTCTTTTTGTGCCATTCCACTCATGCGTGGACAACACGTCAGCAAACCCATCGAAGAGTTGGTAGCAGAAGCAGAGAGCTTGGTAAAAAAGGGTGTAAAAGAAATTATGCTGATTGCCCAGGAGCTGACTTATTACGGATTGGATATTTACAAGAAGAGAGAGCTGCCTCGTTTATTGAATGCATTGGCAGACGTAAAAGGATTGGAATGGATTCGCTTGCATTATGCTTACCCCAGTAAGTTTCCATTGGAAGTGCTGGATGTAATGCGTGAACGGGACAATATCTGTAAGTACCTGGATATGCCTTTGCAACATGCCAGCAATAACATGCTAAAAGCCATGCGAAGAAATATCACACGTGAAGAAATGACGGAGTTGATTCATCAGATCAGAGAGCGTGTACCGGGCATTTGTTTGAGGACCACACTCATTGCCGGCTTCCCCGGTGAGACAGAAGAAGATGTAGAAGAATTGAAAGATTTTCTTCGTGAACATCGCTTTGATCGGGTTGGTATTTTCAGTTATAGTCATGAAGAAAATACCGGTGCGTATGATCTGGATGATAATATTCCGGCAGAAGTAAAAGCGGAGCGCGCGCAGGAAGTGATGGAAGTACAACAAGAAATCAGTTACGAAAAGAACCAAGAGAAAATTGGTAAGATCTTCAAAGTATTAATCGATAAAAAAGAAGCCGGCCGCTACTTAGGTCGCACCGAATTTGATAGTGTAGAAGTAGATAATGAAGTAGTGGTACATTCTTCCAAAAAACTTACACCGGGAACCTTTGTACAGGTTAAAATTACCAAAGCATATGATTATGATTTGGAAGGGGAAACGGTTTAGAAGAAAAGAAACAAGGCACAATATGCAAGACACAAGGAAGTTTCAAGGAGTAAGACACAAGACACAAGGAATCTTTAAGAACCAAGGCTCACTTCCTTGAAACTTGTTTCTTGAAACTTTCTTGTACCCTGTACCTTGTTCCTTGTATCTTATTTTATATTTCTTATTTCTGTATTTTCTTTGAGTACAAAATAGAGGCAGACCATCAGAGATAATACAAAGTATCCTGTGAGAACAGGAATCGCCAATGGTGTGTATTGCGATAAGCCAAACCAATCATTGTTTTGAATCAATAACGATAACCCGAATATTGTTTTGAGCGTCTCCCAAATCCAGGCATATTTACTTCTGTCCATCAGTTCCGTGAAAGCATAGACCTGAAGAAAAACAAAGGCACCGTATATAAACATATTGGGACTTCCAATGGCTGCAATATTTCCAAATAAGTAACTGATGAATAATAGTGTGATGGCAAGTTGTACCCATGACCAAATCACCATGGTTTTTGTATGACCGGTATCATATTTTTCAAAATGATAAACATCTTCAATTTTATAAACAGGAAATTTTGCGGCCACATCATCGGGTCTCCATCCGGTAGGCATGAACCAGATACGTAATTTATCTTTCCAATTTTTCGCATGCCAGGCATCTTTGATTAATAACCATAAATGCATAAAATTGATCTTGATCGGATTCCAGGTTCTTACCGGTCTCGTAATACCATACACAGCAGGCACATCCGCCAACTCTTCCTGATAAGTGCCAAACAGTTTATCCCAAATAATGAATATCTGTCCATAGTTCTTATCCATGTACTCCTTATTGATGGCATGATGTACACGATGGTGTGAGGGCGTAACAATGATATTTTCCAGAAAACCCATTTTGCCAATATGCTGGGTATGATACCAGAACTGCGCAAACAAATGCAAAGGCGCTACGATGGCAATCACTTGTCCGGGCACACCCAATATGGCTGCGGGTAACAGAAAGATGGTGAATATTTTGAGAATAGATGAAATGCTTTGTCGCAATGCACAAGCCAGATTGAAATCTTCGCTGCTGTGATGTATGATATGATTGTTCCAGAAAATATTGTATTCATGTGCAATGCGGTGTATCCAATATCCCGCAAAATCAAGAGCGATAAAAGCGATCAAGTAAGTGAGAAACCCATTGGGTACTTGCGTAATGGCCAGTTGATTCACCATCCACTCATAGCTGATCACTACCAGACTCAATCCCAATACATCTTTCGTTACATTGGTAATACCGGAACTCAAACTGGAAATCATATCCAGTGTACGAACGGTCTCTTTTCCTCGATACCACCCATACCATTTTTCAAATAATACCAGCAATAAGAAAGCGGGCATAGCAATCAAAATGATCTTTCCGTAAGTTTCCATAAGGCAATCGTATCTGTAAATTTAAAGCTCCTTTTTCATAAATGAACAACCTTAAAAAAAGATGAAACGGAACAGGTTTTAAGCGACATTTGTGACTCAAATTTTAGTTATGAAGGTTGTTATTATCGGCGGAGGTATTGTTGGATTGAGCAGCGCTTATTATTTGTCTGAATCAGGTCATGAAGTGACTGTGATCGATAAAACGGATATTTCCGGTAATTGCTCTTACGGTAATGCAGGATACGTTTGCCCAAGTCATTTTGTACCCTTGGCAACCCCCGGTATCGTAAAACAAGGACTTAAATGGATGTGGAATAGTAAAAGTCCGTTTTACGTTCAACCTAGGCTGAATTTGAGTCTCATCGACTGGGGATTAAAATTTATGCGTAGTGCCACACCCGAGCATGTGGAGCGTTCGGCCATTCCTTTACGTGATATTGCAATATTGAGTCAGAAAATGTATGAAGACTGGACACGCCTTCCTCAATTTCAGTTTGCTTATGAACACAAAGGTTTGCTGGAAGTTTTTCAGACTGAGAAGGGTGGCGATCATGCAAAACATATCATGCATCGAGCCCAAGAATTGGGATTGGAGGACACAGTACTCCTAGATGCATCGGAATTGCAAGCGCTGGAGCCTCACACTACTGTAAAAGCTAAAGGTGCAGTATGGTTTAAGTGCGATGCTCATTTATACCCTAATAAACTGATGATACAACTGGTTGCTGATTTGAAAAATAAAGGGGTTCGTTTTATACTGAATGATGAAGTAACAGGTTTTGAAAAGAATCAGCAGCAAGTGACCAAGGTGAAAACAACCAAGCAGGTCATAGATGCCGATTCAGTAGTCATAGCAGCGGGTTCTTGGAGCCGCGAGCTCTCCGCATTGCTTCAACTGAAAATCCCTTTGATGCCCGGACGAGGCTATTCTGTTACACTAGAAGATTCTCCGCATCGACTCAACTATCCATCCGTATTGATTGAGGGTCGGGTGGCTTTAACTCCCATGGATGGCAATAAAATTCGTTTTGGAGGAACGATGGAAATCACATCCACCCAAACACCTCCACGTTATCAAAGGGTACAAGGTATTTTAGATGCTGTAAAACGCTATTATCCTGAATTCGATGTTCCAATGCCGGCACCTGAACAAATCTGGTATGGATACAGACCTTGTTCGGCAGATGGACTACCGTACCTAGGTCGTACCCAAAAGTGGAAAAACGTTGTCATGGCAACCGGACATGCCATGGTAGGATTGAGCCTGGGAGCCGGAACCGGTAAGCTGGTCAGCGAAATAGTCAATGAATCATCCCTAAGTATGGACATCTCAGCGTTTAAGCCAGAGAGGTTTGGGTAGGGGCGTGAATTGTGAATGGTGAATTGTCAATGGGGAATGTCAAAGTTATGTAGTATTGACAATTCACTATTCACAATTGACACCGTTAAAATTGACCAACGGCATAAGCAATATCAGGTAAGTTGTACTTTTATTCCTTATTATGAAGCATCACTGTAGTCGATTATCATACGAAAGCACCGGATATTTTTCGAAGATCGTGACCGATTATCTTGTTCAGGCTGATACTGTCAGACCTTTTTTTGTGCATACACCTGATATCCAAGGAATCAAAGAAGCCATTGCTGCCAGACAATCTTTTCAAACACCGAGAACAGTTTTGGTAAAAGCATTAGAGGAACAGTATGCTCAAACAGCTACCTCTGCATTGGTTCAGCAACAAATACAGTCTTTATTATCAGAGAAAACTTTCACCGTCGTTACTGCCCATCAACCCAATATTTTTACCGGTCCTTTGTATTTCATTTATAAAATCTTACATGCTATACAATTGGCAGATGCGCTCAAGAATCAAATGCCTGATCTGCATTTTGTACCGGTTTATTATATGGGTAGTGAAGATGCAGATTTGGATGAACTCGGACAAATCAATATCGATGGACATCCGCTGACTTGGAAAACCAATCAAACGGGGGCGGTAGGGAGAATGAAGGCTGATAAAAAGCTCCTGGAACTATTGGCGGCTATTGAGGGACAAACCGGCGTACACCCTTATGGGAAAGCGTTAACAGATATCTTCAGAAACGCCTATGTTGAAGGTAGATCGATACAGGAAGCTACTCTTTATTTGGTCAATGAATTGTTCGGAAGGTTCGGGTTGGTGGTATTGATTCCTGATCAGGCAAAACTCAAACAGTGTTTTGCATCCGTGATTGAAAAGGAATTATTGGAAGGATTTTCACATACAATCGTTTCAAAGACCATCATTGAACTTGAAAAAAATTATAAGGTTCAGGCAGGGGGAAGAGAGATCAACTTATTTTATCTGATCGACAATCAACGCGAGCGAATTGAAAAAGAGAAAGACAGATTTGTTGTTCCTGCTTTAGGACTTCAATTCACGAAAGATCAAATACTGGAAGAATTACACACCCACCCCGAACGTTTTAGTCCCAATGTGATTTTGAGAGGTGCTTTCCAGGAAACCATTCTGCCCAATATTGCTTTTATTGGTGGCGGTGGAGAATTGGCTTATTGGTTGGAATTGAAAGATGTATTCGCTGCGATTCATGTTCCTTATCCGGTATTGTTATTACGTAACTCTTTTTTGTTAATCACAGAAGAACAAGAAAAAAGAATGCAGCAATTAGATCTGAATGCTAACAATATTTTTCAAAAAGCAGATCAGATATTTACCACAATGGTAAAATCGAGGACTTCAAAACAAATCAGTTTAAGTCAAGAACTGGAAGTTTTACAACAATGGTATGATCAAGTTGCGCAATTGGCAGCGGGTATTGATGAAACATTATTACCCCATGTTCAATCTTTGCAAGCAAAGGCGCTGAAAAGAATAGAGGAGTTGGAGAAAAAAATGTTGCGGGCAGAAAAACGAAAGTTTGCAACAGAAGAACAACAACTCAAGAAATGGAAGGCGCAATTATTCCCCAATGATAGTTTACAGGAAAGAGTGGATAATATCTCCGGATGGTATGCGCGTTACGGAAGTAGTTGGATCGATATACTAAAAGAATCCTCCCTCTCACTCGAATCACAATTCACATTACTGGTGGTCAATAAATGATGTAAAAATTGGACATTTTCTTTTTGACCATTTACCGCCCTTATGTTACTTAATACTTTTATCCTCAACCACATACCTATGTGATAGGAGAGGATGAATGGATGTTTCATTTTCGTATTCTAAAATCGAACAACATGAAACATGTATGGATCGCTTGCTTACTGATTTCTTTTCAGTTGCAAGCACAAACTGAGACCTCAAAAAAGCTCCTGACTTCAACCGACCTCTCTGTCTTAGCGAGCAAAGCAAAGGCCAATCAGTTTTCCGGAACCCTTTTGATGGTGCAGGGAAAGGACAATGGATGGTCATGGTCTAATGGCTTGGCTCAGGAAAAACTGAAGATCGCTAATGGAGATGGAGTTCGTTATAACTTAGGTTCTATTGGTAAATCATTGACAGCAGTCTTGATCATGCAACTAGTAGAACAAAAGAAAATGGTGTTGGATGAGCCGGTCAAAAAATATTTACCTGTCGGTACATTGACCACAGGATCGGATGCCATCACGATTCGACATTTGCTCAACAATACATCCGGTTTAGGCGACTTCTTTGAAAGTCCGGATTACAATGAATCCAAGACCATTAGCATTGATGACCACATGAAATTGGTCAATGGAATGAAACCGGTATCAATGGAGCCGGGTAAGTCATTACATTATTCCAATTCCGGGTTTATTGTGCTAGGTAAGTTATTAGAGTTGCATTATGGTAAACCCTACCAGCAAATTCTAAAAGAGCGATTGCTACAACCGGTAGGCATTCAGTATGATGTGAAAAAGCCCATTGCAACAGGCTATTATGTTGAAAAAGATAGTCTGAAAATTGGAGAGGGTAATGATCCATCCAAATGGAGTTCTGCAGGAGGCTTGTTTTTAACGGTTCAGGAATTACATCTCTTGATCAAAGGAATCATGGACGGAAAACTGATCAGTAAAGAAAGTCTGCAAAGACTTTGGACCAAAGAGTCAAGACCTGAACATGAACCTCCATTTGTACATTATGGATTGGGCTGGATGCTGGAAGATCCCAATTGTATTCAATTGCGAGGACATAATGGAGGCGTTAAAGGTTTTCAGGCTGCATTTCGTTATTTACCACAAGAAGATACTTTTATTTATTTCCTTTCCAATAGAGATGGAGGTATTGAAAGCATGTTTATGGAAACCATCTTTCTGCTCATGGAAAGAAAAGGTTGTAAAATGGAAATGCCGGGTGGGAATTGAGTCTATACGCTCGTAGCCGTATTAAATAGTTTTATTATATTGTGTATTGATCGAATGAGTTCAATATATGATCAAGTGGAATCTTTTAATACTATCCTTATTTACCATCATAACATTAATGGCTCAACCTGCGGTTGCTGTATTAAATGTAAAAGTGGTGAATGGTCAGCATAAAAAAATCGATGTAATAAAACCTGTGATGAATGCAGTTTTTTGGGCAGCCAGAAAAGAGGTTGAATTGGATAAAGATGGTAAATGTTCTATTAGTCTTGATTCTACTGAAACAGGTTATCTGATATTATTTGCAAATGGCAAACGCTGGAATGTATATATGATGAAAGGAGATAGTATTGATATGATAGTTGATACTTCTAATATCAATACTGTCTCTTTCTTCGGAAATAATGCACAAGGACAACTGTTATTGAATGATAAAAGAATACCCCAAAATTATTCTACTGTCAAAAGTCGGTTCTCTGGTGACAGCTCATTAAGATTGATTGCTGAGAATATCGAGAAAGAAAAAATTGCAAAAATTAATTTATTTGGCGCATTGTATGATGACAAAAAAATTGATTCGTCTTTTTTCTCATTTGTAAAATTAAATCTGGACTATTTGTATGCTACCGCAATAGCTGAAATCATTTCTGATGATTTTTATAGGATATTTTATCCCAATAATCATCCTTTATACAAATCTTCATTCAATAAAGAATATGAACAATATTGGCAATTATTACTCCAATATTTTCCGCCTGATCATCCTGATGCTTTTTCATTGCCTTCTATGGAATCCTATGTAGATCATTATATTGATCATTATTTAGTGGATTATAAAAGATGGATAGCTAAGGACACATCAAAAGTGAGTCATGATATCTACTTGAGTAAAAAAATGGAAGTGATTTCGCAGCATTTTAAAGGAAAGATGGCTGATTTGACTGAAGCCAGGAGATTATATCTTAATTATATTCAGGAAAAATTTGAAAAGCCTTTAATTGGATGGTATGGAAATTTTCAAAATCGAGTAACAACCCAAAAATATCTCCCTTATTTGCAGTCATATCATAATAAGGTGGTTGCATATCATAATGTTGCCAATCAAAATTTTGATCCGAAACAGATTTTTCTTCGCAATTCTAAGAACATAAATCGTTTTGACGATGTAAAGGGGCAATTAAAAGGCAGTATTTATTATGTTGATATTTGGGCAACTTGGTGCGGTCCCTGTAAACAACAGTTTAAATATAAAGATTCTCTTGAGCGTATTTTAAAACAGTACAACATCAAGACATTGTATTTGTCGATGGATAAAGATGAACAAGATGCAGAGTGGAAAACAATGATAAAGTTTTTTAAATTAAATGGTACTCATCTTAGAACAAACAATGAACTCCGAACTGATTTATCCAAATTGTTTTGGGGAGGCGAAGGATATGCTATTCCAAAGTATCTTTTAATTGGTGCAGATGGAACGGTACTGGAATCTGATGCAGCAAGACCTTCCGACGCCACTACATTAAGGAAACAAATTGAAAAACATTTGAAGATTAATTAATCAAATTGATTCGGCCACGTATCCTTTAACCCATCAATTTTTTCTCCTACCTCATCTTTCATTTGTTTTTTATACGCAGCCAGTTTTTCTGCGGTTTTGTTGTGATGGCTACCGATGATTTGAGCAGCTAGTATACCTGCATTCTTGGCGGCATTGAGTGCTACAGTAGCAACAGGTACTCCATTGGGCATTTGTAAAATCGACAATACTGAATCCCAACCATCAATCGAGTTGGAAGATTTGATAGGCACACCAATCACAGGTAATGTGGTGATAGCCGCAACCATGCCCGGTAAATGCGCAGCACCACCCGCACCTGCAATGATCACTTGTAATCCTCTTGTTCTGGCTGTTTCTGCATAAGTAACCATTCTTTCAGGCGTACGATGCGCAGAAACTACGGTTAACTCAAAAGGAATATCAAAATGAGTAAGGATATCAGCAGCAGCCTGCATGATCTTTAAATCACTGTCACTGCCCATGATAATACCAACAATAGGAGTAGATGCTGTCATGGTACAAAGATAATTAATTTATGGAGTTGGGGTGTGGCTAATTGCGTATGGGTGATGGCTAATCAATGGATTGAATATAATATGCCGACAAACCTCTTAACACAGGTGCGGCTTTCGATTCATGAATAATGATCTTGATTTCATTGGTCGCTACCTTTGGAAAAGTTGCGATCTTTTTTCTGCCAATCGTTGTCCCATCAAAAACTTTTACAAACTGATTTCCTTGTTTCGCTTCAATGGAAAAACGAATCACCCTTTGTCCGTAGGCAATCATTTCTTCCAATACTACTGCATTCAAAGTTTCCGGATAGGGTAGCTTTACCTGAAGCACAACCTGATCACTTCTATCAGATGACCAATAAGTGTTGATATTTTCATCTATTAAATGTAAGAGTCCTACCTCTCTTTGATTGTTAGAAGAGCCGACAGCTTTTTTGAAAAGATTATTGCTGAATGCGGCTGCTCTTATTTTAGCGAAACCTATGAGTGCTGCTGAATCATTCGGATGAAAAAGTCCTCTTCTGTCTGGAGGTACATTTAGTAATAAGTTACCGCCATTCCCGACAGACTTTAAGTATAAGTCGAATAGCTCATTAGGTGATTTTACTCGATCATCTTCACTGGCATGATAAAACCAACCCGGACGAATAGATACATCTGCTTCAGCAGGAATCCAATGTTTACCATTGAAATTACCTTGATTCAGTGTATCTACATGTGGTGCGCCCAGTCCTCTCGCAAAACCTGCTGTATCCAATAAATTCCAATTGGTATTGCCAATGAATCCCTTTTCATTGCCACACCAGCGAATGCTTGGACCAATATCACTGAAGATGATCAGCGGTTGTTGAAAGAAAAAAGCCGCTTGTTCAAATCTTTTGAAATCATACACTTGCTTTTTGCCATTGGGTCCTTCGCCATTCGCACCATCCCACCACAATTCAAAAAAAGGTCCATAGTTGGTAAACAACTCTTTCATTGTTGCGATGTACACATCATTGTATTCCGGAGTCCCATATTTAGGATGGTTTCTATCCCACGGTGATAAATACACACCCATTTCAATCCCTTCTTTTTTACAAGCTTCGGACAATGCTTTTACCACATCACCTTTGCCATTTTTCCATTTACTTTCTCTAACCGTATGAGTACTTTGTTTGCTAGGCCACAATGAAAATCCGTCATGATGTTTAGCTGTTAGGATGATGCCCTTAGCCCCGGCTTGCTTCGCAATACGCGCCCATTGTCTGCAGTCTAGTTCGGTTGGATTAAAAATATTGGGGTTTTCATTTCCTTCACCCCATTCTTTATCGGTAAATGTATTCGGACCAAAATGGATAAAGAGATAAAACTCTTTTTCATGCCAAGCCAATTGTTCTTTTGTTGGAATCGGATAGAGGGGTTGTACTTTTTGAGCAGCACATTGTAATGAAATGATCGTTGTAACGAACAGGATGATTTTTTTCAAAACAGTTGGATTTGCTTGATGATAGTAAGCCACAGATTCACAGATTTTTACTCCTTAGGCGGATGCATCTGTTGCTTACGTATTAAATGAGTTGACGCTTATACATCTGCACAGTATTCTCATATCCCAAATAGATGGCATCACATACCAATGCATGACCAATACTCACTTCATCTAAATAAGGAATATATTGTTTCAAGTATTTCAGGTTGGTGAGATCAAGGTCATGTCCGGCATTGATACCCAATCCCAATGCTTTTGCTTTTTCTGCAGCTGCAACATAGGGTGCGACAGCGGCCGCATGATTGCCGGATGCAAATGTTTTGGCATAACCTTCTGTATATAGTTCAATACGATCAGTGCCTGTTAAAGCGGCACCTTCCACCATTTCAATCACCGGATCCACAAATATGGAAACGCGGATACCCGCTTTTTTAAAAACACTGATGATATCAATTAAATAGGATTGGTGCTTGATGGTATCCCAGCCATGATCACTGGTGAGTTGTCCCAATGCATCCGGCACCAATGTTACTTGATGTGGTTTTGTTTCCAATACCAGGTCAACAAATTTTTGTTCTGTTGGATTCCCTTCAATATTAAATTCAGTAGTGATGATTTTTCGAATGGCTCTTGTGTCATCATAGCGAATATGTCTTTCATCCGGACGAGGGTGCACGGTTACGCCATCTGCTCCAAAACGTTCGGCATCCATGGCAGCCTTGATGACATCCGGATTATTCCCACCTCTGCTATTTCTCAGGGTAGCGAATTTATTGATGTTAACACTGAGTTTTGTCATGCTGCAAAGGTACTCAGAACTAAAGAAATTCTCCGCGATATCTCTTTTACTCTTGTTCTCAGCGGTTAATGTAGAGTGTTTTTTACCGCAGAGAATCAGAGGGCGCTGAGTTTTCGCTGAGGAGTTATATTTTTCTCTGCGTAACCTCCATTTCTCCTGTTCTCCGCGGTTCATGTAGCGTTTTTTACCGCAGAGAACAAGAGTAAAAGAGGAACTATCCTAAGTAGTGCATCACCACACTGGCGGTAGTAAGACCTACAATATGGTATCCGCAGTCAATTAGGTAAAGTGCAAAAGGCTTTTTCGTATACAAATACCCGATACTAATAGCGGGTGTACTGAATCCTATAGATAATAGGATGCCCAAATGAAAAGCATCCATAAAATTATTCATTGGGACCAATTGTCTGAAAATGGTCAATCCAACACAAGAAATAGCCATGAAAATAAAGCTGATCCCCATAATAGCACCGGCTCCTTTTTTGGCATTTGGATCATTCATATCAATATTGGATAAACGTACCCAAGCTTTTGAAAATAAAAAACTGTACCAAATGGCACCAATCAGAAAATAAGCGAGCGTACTCAAAAAGAAAGATAGCCAATTGACATGGTCTGTAAAATGATGTAACATAATTTGGTTGTTTAGGGTTTTGAATGGTATTAAGGTCGGAAATAAAACGCAGTTCTGCAACACACTTATCGGTAATGACTTATTTTGCAGGTGCTCAACCATTTGCAGCCAACAATGTTTTAAAGCTATGTCCTACCCATCACTCGAATCCTGCCTCATTGATCTGGAAAAAAATGGTCAGTTGGTGCGTATTAAAGAAGAAGTAGACCCTTATTTAGAAATGGCGGCTATTCACTTGCGTGTATACGAAATGGGAGGTCCGGCATTACTATTTGAAAATGTAAAAGGAACTGAGTACAGAGCCGCTTCCAATATTTTCGGGACATTGGATAGAAGCAGATTTATATTCCGCGAAACCCTAGCTCAAGTTCAAAAGTTGATTGAACTAAAGGGCGACCCCATCAAGGCGATTAAACAACCTTTGCAAAATATTCGTACTGGTATTGCAGCTCTCAAGGCATTGCCTTTAAAAAATCCACTCAATAAACCGGTATTGTATCGAGAAATAAAGATCAGTGATCTCCCTTTGATACATCATTGGCCGATGGATGGAGGTGCTTTTGTTACTTTACCCCAAGTGTATACAGAAGATATTGATCAGCCGGGTATTATGAAAGCCAATCTGGGTATGTATCGTATCCAATTGAATGGAAATGATTATGAAAAAGACAAAGAGATCGGCTTGCATTATCAATTACACAGAGGAATTGGCGTACACCAGACAAAAGCGAACAAAAAAGGGCTTCCATTAAAAGTAAGTTGTTTTGTTGGCGGACCACCTTCACATACAGTAGCAGCAGTCATGCCTTTGCCGGAAGGCATCAGCGAAATGACATTTGCAGGTGTATTAGGAGGCAGACGTTTCAGGTACACATATGAGGATGGATTTTGTTTGAGTACCGATGCAGATTTTGTCATCACAGGTGAAGTGTATCCGGGTGAAAATAAACCTGAAGGTCCTTTTGGTGATCATCTGGGGTATTATAGTTTACAACATCCTTTCCCATTAATGCGTGTACATAAAGTATACGCCAAGAAAAATGCGATCTGGCCTTTTACGGTTGTAGGTAGACCTCCACAAGAAGATACCAGTTTTGGACAATTGATCCACGAAATTACCGGAGATGCAATACCGCAGGAAATACCCGGTGTGAAAGAAGTACACGCTGTGGATGCTGCAGGTGTGCACCCTTTGTTATTGGCTATTGGAAGCGAAAGGTATACACCTTATCTGCCTACCAAACAACCTGCAGAATTACTAACCATTGCGAATCATATTCTTGGAACCGGACAATTGAGTCTCGCTAAGTTCTTATTCATTACAGCAGATGATACTCAACATTTATCGACGCATCATGTGAAAGCGTTTTTTGAATACGTTTTTGAGCGGATTGATTTAACCCGTGATATTCATTTTCATACCAATACTACCATTGATACATTGGATTATTCCGGAACAGGCTTGAATACAGGAAGTAAAGTCGTATTTGCAGCCTATGGGGAAGTATTGAGAACATTAGCCACAGAAATACCTTCTGTGTTGAATGATTTAAATGGATTCGGTAAAGCATCACTTGCGATGCCCGGTGTTATTTGCCTAGAAGCAGATGCTTTTGTAAATTCAGAAAAAACATCTTTACAGATCGAACAGTTGAATGCACAATTAGCGCATCATTTACCAGCGTTAAAAGGAATCGTACAAATAGTGCTTTGTGATGATGCTTCATTTACCGGTGAAAAAATAGGTAATTATTTATGGGTTACTTATACAAGAAGTAACCCATCGCATGATATATATGGGATTGCTTCGTTTACACGCAATAAACACTGGGGTTGCGAAGGCCCAATGATCGTAGACGCGCGCATCAAACCCCATCATGCACCGCCTGTTGTAAAAGATCCCGCAACAGAAAAAAGAGTTGATCGATTATTCTCGAAAGGGGGGAGTCTTTATGGAATTACCGGTCATCGCTAATCTCTAATCGGTGAATCTTAGCTCTTTTATGTTTTGTATTGTAAGCAATGTTTTCAAAACTCGTCATTTAAAGAAAATAACCAACATGAAACAACTCATCGCTATTTTTTTCCTTTTTATGGGGAGTGTCGTTAACGCACAAACTGATCCTGCCGGACTCAAAGTGGGAGATATTGCACCTATGTTTTCCGGAAATGATCAAAATGGGCAACAATTTTCTTTGCAATCGGCCTTAAAAAAAGGAGATGTTGTATTGATTTTTTATAGAGGACAATGGTGCCCATATTGCAATAAACAAATGAGTCAGATGAATGATTCTCTGAAAATGATCACTGATAAAGGTGCTACAGTGATTGCAATTTCACCAGAAGTTCAAGAAAATGTGCAGAAGACGATCGAAAAAACAAAAGCATCTTTTCCTGTGATCAGTGATGTAAAAATGCAGATCATGAAGGATTATAAAGTAAATTTTGAAGTGCCACAAGCAACACAGGATCGGTATAAAAATTTCGGTATTGATTTCAATGTGGCCAATGGAGAAAATGGCGCCAATCTACCTGTTCCGGCTACTTATGTGATCGGTAAAGATGGTAAAATCAAGTATGTATTCTTCAATCCAGATTATCGTAAAAGAGCTTCCGTTAAAGAGATTGCCACTTATCTCTAATAAAATCTACACTCACTTTTACCACTACTTTTTTAACCAAAGTAGATTGTTGATGAAGAATACAGGGCATGTGCAGGTCTGATGGATAAAAAATGGTGAACATACCTTCTGTAACAAGGGAAAAGAAATCAGGCGCTTCATCAAACAACATGAAGTCATCATCTGATCTGTATTCATGAGATGGGACTTGTGCTGTAAGAAGTGCATGTCCCATTTTTTCTTGTCCACTAACCACATATTGGACATCGATATATTTTTTATGCGCTTCTAATTTTTCAGTGGAAGGATCTTTGGTATCATATGATTGTACGATAGCAAATACTTGTTCTCCCTCTATTTCATATTTACCATTTTCCAGTTTCGAGAAATCTGTGGTTTGAATATAACGAAGTGCAATTTCAATTCCGGGATGAAGATGATAGTAAATGGCTGCTCGGGAGATATGATCTATTACCATATTTCAAATATACTCTTTTCAATGAGAGGGCAGAACCTGCCATTAATTCACTTCAACCCATGTATGATCAGCCAATAAGCGAACGGATGATACAAACTGTTTAAAAGGACCCGATCCACCCCATTCCTGTGGCGCTACAAGAGAAAGAATATGTTGTCCGTCATTTTTTTCATAGAGATGATAGATATGTCCGATCTGTGGTTTGAAACTCAGTTTTGCTTCATAGATCATCATACTCAGTTCTTTTCTTTTTCTGATCTCTTGTGCTTGTCTCGCTAATAATTCAATCTGTTGACGTATTTGATCCAATTGCATATTGGTTTGATCTTCCATAGCCGAGAGGGCTTTGTGTTTGATAACACCCTCCTTGGTAGGTCTGATAGCAACACCCGCAACAGATGAAGCATAAGGTAATACACTCAACTGTTTATGATATAGTTCAATATTTACAAATGGTTGCTGGTCTTTGTCATACCCTTGCTGTGTCAGTTTCAAATAGCCATTCGGCATGATCTCATGCTTGACCTCTAAAATGATTCGATGATTTTTGTAAAACGTAAATAAAAGGGTAGAAGAGTTTGCAATACTGGCTTCAGCCTCGTCTGCCAGCTCTGTATTTTCAAATGGGTGTAATTGACCGTCAGGAATGATCTTGTATTGTGTATAGTAAGCTTCATTATCCATCGATACCCAGTTGATGCTAATGCTCAAAGCATGACCATGCTCTATCGATTCAATTTTATAATTACCGCTTTTGGGAGGGATCCCGGATGTAAAATCACATTTTTCGGGAAAGAGTTGCCAACTTGCTAAAAAATTATATGCCTGTACCATACCTGTAAACTACATATGACGAACGCAAAGGTTCTGTTTTTACACGAAAAAGCCACAGATTCAACAAATAATCTGCGAATCTGTGGCTAAAATATATGTATGGATTATTTTACTTTAAAATCAACCCTCATGGTTCCCCAAGCAAGGGTAATAACACCGGCTTTGGAAATAGTATAAGTCAATTGCTCTTGAGAAGCACCCGCTGCAGCTTGCTTTACATTCACTCTCAATGCATCATCTGATTCATTGTATTGCGTTCCCCATCCTTCCCATTTTTTGCTGAAGATCAGTGTCCAATCATTGCCATTTTTAAGTGTAAAAAAGCCATACTTACCGGCAGCCAATGGTTTGCCTTCAATGGTCACATCTTTACTGAATTCAATCCATGTTTTTTCATTGGCACCTGCACGCCATACTTTCCCGTCTTTTGGTTCAATATCTTTTCCCAATTCACGTCCTTTTAAGGAAGGTTGGCTGTAATCAATGATGATTTTGGTTCCACCAACTGTTTCAGATACATGAGCGGGTGGACTAGGTCTTTTAGATTTATCTTGTTGTGCACAAGCTGAAATGGAAGTAAGCAAAAGACCGGTCATAGCCATCATGGCAAATAATTTCTTCATAGTAATCGTGTTTATGTTTATAAACGAAAATTAGACGAAAAGGTTGACGTTGAGGTACATTTTATGATGATCGGAATGTTAAAAACCATGAGTCTACACTTGCTTGATGAGTAATCTCCAATTCTAACCCCATTCAATCTGCGCCCATCATAAAAAATCATGATCATCCGCGTTCAATCATCATACATAATCAGTTGAATGCAATTCATTCTAATTCACCTGAACAAAATCCGGACGTTTCAATAACTGGCTATTGTATTTGAAGCGTAAACCGGTATTGAATGTCAGATTCCAGGGTGTCATCCGATCGGTAGTACGTGGATAATAAAATACCTTCAATTCCATGGTGCCAAAAACAAGGTTTTCATTTCTGGTTCTGACACCTGTTCCGAATGAGGTGAAAATATCCCCTTTATCAAAACCTTCTCCGATACTTTTCAGATAGGTGATATTACTGAATACAAAAGGTGCAAAACTAAATCCATAATTCTTTTGGGTATTGTAAAACACAGATTCGCAATTAGCGGTAATCCTGGTAGACGCTCTTGTCAATTCATTTCTGAATTCCGGAATACCAAAAATACTGGTCAATCTCAATGGCTCATTCAAAACTGTTTTTACTTGTTGGGTAATGCTACCACTTAAGAAGTGACGAGTGTGCCAATTTGATCCACTGATTTTACGCAGTCGGGTGAAATATTCAACGCTTGTTAATCCACTGATATCTTCAAATCTGTTTTGATTGAAATAAGTACCAAAGCGAATGATATAGTTCACATAGTTCTTACTATCCGAAAAATAATTTCTTTGATAATCAAATCCTACATAAGGTCTTTCAACTTGATTTCTTTTAACCCATCCCCCTAGAAAAGTCATGCTAAAACCTTCGGGAACGTCTTCATTACGACCAAAACCGTATAAGAAGTTGGTATGATAATAATCCTGTTGAAAAATGGTGAAAGCACCTAAGACTGCTTCAAGATTTGAATAATAATAATTGTATGTGGTTTTGAATTGTTCCGGTATATCATTGAATAAACGTTGTACACCACGTACTCCGATAAACCTTTTTAATCTCGACGTAAAATTCTTTTTGAGTTGTTTTTTAGCACCCACATTATATGCCAACCAGCCATCCAAAGTTTGATAGGTATATTTAAAGTCTACCTTGTACAATGAATCGGAGAGATAGCCATTTTCTGTATGACGTTCAGATAACTCGAATCCTCCGGTCCAAGAGTGATAAGGGCTAACCAAGGGTAATTCACCACGTAAATACAAGGCTTTCTCTTCTCTTCTGCCACTATTGAAAGCTGGTGCATGTGTTTGGTACCCAAACATCAGGTTTACAAAACTACCACCAATATTTCGCTTGATGTATTCAAAGCCGGAACCAAAATCCGGTCTTCTGTCCATATCATATAACCCACGAAATTGTATTCTATCACCAGAGCCAAATAAGTTATCGTTATTGACTTCTAAGCTCATGGTTTTGAGTGAGCCTATTTCAGCACTGCCACCAATTGGAAATAAGTCTTTCCAGCGAATCGTAATGTCTACCGCATTTTCATCATCTTCTACCTCTGAGGCTACGATTTTGGCATCCTGAAGAAAAGAGAGTTCGCGCAGGAATCGTTCATTGTCGGCAATAAGATATGGGTACAATGTATCCCCCGTCACAAAAAAAAGATTACGTAGAATGGTCTTGTTGGTAGTCCCGGTGTATAATGCATCGCTGATATCATTGATGAGTCGGCGTTGTACTTTGATCGTATCATTGACGGAGTTATCAAATGATAATTTCTCAACCCTAATTTGACGGATGATTTTTCCACGAAAAGGGTTAAAAACTTCTTCGTTTTTAATGGCGCCTTTATTTTCAGTGATAATATCTTCTCTACCACTTACAGATACGGCCCTACCCAGTTTACCCAATAGCCCCTTTTTATTGGCCAGAAAAAAAACAGTGTCTTCTTTCAGTTTTGATTCTTGTGCCATGCATGGGATGATACTTATACATGCCGAGATAAAAAATAAGAATCGATATATAGAAGCATGGCAATTCATTCCAAAATCCGCGGTTACAGTTGAGTAATAATCCGAACGGAAGTTAAGGAATAGGGCTAAGTATCAGACAAAATGTTCATAAGGATGATTGTTAAAAGAAAACCCGGCTTACGGGCCGGGTGGATATATAGACTGAGAAAATTGCGTCTTATTTGCTCTCTTTTGAGAAAATGCTTACACTACCTGCTTCAGAAATTTCAAGTACCAACTTTTGATTTACTTTTTCCATAGAGATAAAGTAGCTGGTTTCTCCTGTAGCATTGGTGAATTCAATACAATCTTCTAACTGAAATTCAGGATAAGTGTATTTAGTAGTGATGGTTTGTAAAGCAGACTTAGGTAATTTATCGAAAGCGAAAGTCTTGGTAGCACCAATTAACTCTCCATCATGAGTATAAAATACCTCTTTCTTAATACCATTTTCCAGAAAGCTCACTTTTTCGAATTTCGCATCAGCACTCCAGCTTACTTCTTTCACACCTGTGAAAGTAGAACTGAAATGACTGGCGCCATTGTATTTTGTTTTTTTGTTGGTATCAGCAAAAGCGCTGGTTCCAAGGGCGATGACTGCTAGGGTCAGGATGAATAACTTTTTCATGTTGTTGCTTTATTAATGTTGTTATAAATAGTTTGTCGTTTTCTTTTGTTTGATTGACAAGTCAAAAGTAGAACGTGTTGATATATAGACGAAGCGGATTGTGATTAGTTACAAGCGTAGCAACAACCTTATTATGAGTGGTGTTAATGCCAATGTTAAGCAATGTTAACATTGCCCTGAAATGCAGAGCAGCAAACTGTTGTAGCCGATTTCTTAATGAAATATTAAAGGGCTGTTTCCTGTGACGAGTTACAGGAGCGGGGGAGGGTAGTTGGGATGAACGGCGGGAGGGTCGGTAAGTTTTAAGCTTCAGGCTACAAGCTGCACGCTGCAAGTAATACTCCTTTCTCTATACACTTGCAGCGTGAAGCGTGAAGCGTGCGGCTTATTACCGAGCTCTCTTCTTCAACTCCTCCACCGAAATATTAATCTGTCTTCCTACCTGTTTACCATTTTTGTAGCAGACGAATTTTACTGTGGCAACATCTTTGGGTAGGGTGTAAGGTGTTTCATATTTACGATAGGTATCATCCGGGTTACTTTCATCGATCGAAAAATGAATATTCATATCGGGGATTTCTTTGTCAACAACCAATGTCAGGTTCTTCTGGGCATCATAACGTGCGGCAATAATTGGATCATACATGGCAGTGCTATACCTAATTTTAGCATGATTCATACGGTCAAACTGATGTTCAACACGATTGACAAAATCACCCCAGTTTTTGCGCTCTTTTGGCGACCATACCGATTCTGCAATGGCTAATGCACGTGGCCATAACATATATTGCACGGTTCTGAAATTCTGAATTTGTTCAGTCCAAAGATTGGCTTGTCCACCCAAAATAAATTTCGGATCAATGCTATCCGGCAAAGGATCGAATTGATAGGCTTTCTGCAATCTTAGTCCGGCATATACCGGAGGCTCTACCGTTTTCTCACCCTGATAATAATCCAGGTATGCAAAGTCTGTTGGTGACATCACTACGGTATGATTGGCTTTTGCAGCAGCAATACCCCCTTTCATGCCTCTCCAACTCATTACGGAAGCACCTTCAGCCAAACCACCTTCTAGAATTTCATCCCATCCCATCATCTTCTTGCCTTTTGAGCGAATGATCTTTTCTACTCTTTTCACAAAATAACTCTGAACAGCATCCATGTCTTTCAGGTTCTCTTTTTGCATCAATGTCTTTATCTCTTCACTTTTCTCCCAGAAATTTTTCGCTGTTTCGTCACCACCCATATGAATGTATTCAAACGGGAAAAGCTGCGCTACTTCTGTAAATACCTTGTCCAATACCTGGTATACTTTTTCATTAGCAGGAGAGAGGTTATTGTCTTTCAAAGCATAAAAATGTGCACCTGCAGGCCATTCCATGAATTTTTCACCTGCATTCACCCAATATTTTGTACCGGGAGTGGCAGACAAATCCGGGAAAGCTGCCAGCATCGCCATGCTATGACCGGGGATATCTATTTCAGGTAAGATGTTTACAAAACGCTCTTTGGCATATTGCACCAATTCTTTGATGTCTTCATGCGTGTAAAAACCACCATATTCTTTAGGTTCATTTGGTAAGGGATCAGGAGTATTGGCCCATTTACCTTCACGCTTGGGTCTCCAGGCGCCCACATCTGTTAATTGTGGTAATGATTTGATCTGTATTCTCCATCCTTGATCATCGGTTAAGTGCAGGTGCAACAAATTAAATTTATAACGCACCATTTCATCAATGAACTGTTTTACTTCTTGTTTAGTGAAGAAGTGACGACTGACATCAAACATGAGTCCACGCCAACCAAAACGAGGGGTGTCGGTGATGGTAACAACCGGGATTTTCCAGTCGTGGATCTGTTTTATGCGAATGGCATTATTCGCTTCTGATCTTTTAGGTAACAATTGAAAAAATGATTGCATACCATAAAACAATCCGGCAGGTTTATTTGCACGAATCGTTATGTTGGTTGGTGTTACGATCAGACGATATCCTTCTGTCCCCAATGCAGGGTCTTCATTTTTTGACAACTGAAGTTCAATATCTGCGCTACTTTGTACAATTTTAGAACGGGTGTCCGTTGCTTTTGAGAGTCTGTCTTTGAATTGATCAATGATATGCTCTATACCTTCTCCATCAACGCGAATGGTGATATCACGTTTTAATGATAAGTATCCATTACCTACCATTACAGACGATGGATTCGGAATAATATGTATGGGTTCAGTATCCTGA